>NZ_JBIVPK010000002.1:0-439262 GCF_044754605.1 Streptomyces sp. NPDC093064 | reverse complement strand
CCCAATGATCACGAAGCCCGTGCCTGCTCTGCTATGCACCCCAACCGGTCACGGCCCGACCCAGCCGCACGACTCCGGAACTTGACCAAGCCCTGCCGTCGAGTACGGCTGCTTCCTCTACGAGGTGCGCCGGGATCGGGTAAGCGGTGACTAGCCCTTGAGCTCCGCCGCCACCAGCTCCGCGATCTGCACCGCGTTCAGGGCCGCGCCCTTGCGGAGGTTGTCGTTGGAGATGAACAGGGCCAGGCCGTTGTCCACCGTCTCGTCGCGGCGGATGCGGCCGACGTACGACGGGTCCTGGCCGGCCGCCTGGAGCGGCGTCGGGATGACGGAGAGGGCGACACCGGGGGCGCCGCCCAGCAGCTCGGTCGCGCGCTCCACGCTGAGCGGGCGCGCGAAACGGGCGTTGACCTGGAGGGAGTGACCGGAGAAGACGGGCACGCGCACGCAGGTGCCGGACACCTTCAGCTCCGGGATCTCCAGGATCTTGCGGGACTCGTTGCGGAGCTTCTGCTCCTCGTCGGTCTCGTTCAGGCCGTCCTCGACGAGGTTGCCCGCGAAGGGGAGCACGTTGAAGGCGATCGGGCGCTTGTAGACGGACGGCTCGGGGAAGTCCACGGCCGCGCCGTCGTGGGTCAGCCTGTCGGCGTCCGCGACGACCTTCTGGGTCTGGCCGTGCAGCTCGGCGACGCCCGCGAGGCCCGAGCCGGACACCGCCTGGTAGGTGGCGACGACCAGCGCCTGAAGGCCCGCTTCCGCGTGCAGGGGCTTGAGGACCGGCATCGCGGCCATCGTGGTGCAGTTCGGGTTGGCGATGATGCCCTTGGGGCGGTCGGTGATCGCGTGCGGGTTCACCTCGGACACCACCAGCGGGACGTCCGGGTCCCTGCGCCACGCCGAGGAGTTGTCGATCACCACGGCGCCCTGCGCGGCGACCTTCTCGGCCATCGCCTTCGAGGTCGCGCCGCCCGCCGAGAACAGCACGATGTCCAGGCCGGTGTAGTCCGCGGTGGCCGCGTCCTCCACCGTGACCCCGTCGAGGACCGTCCCCGCCGAGCGGGCCGAGGCGAACAGGCGCAGCTCGGTCACCGGGAAATCGCGCTCCGTGAGGATCCCACGCATGACCGTGCCGACCTGACCGGTGGCTCCGACGATTCCGATCCTCACGGTGACTCCTTCTGCTCACTTCACTGGCGCTGCGTACGCGGTACGCGCAGGACGGTTCCATCATGCGTCTGTCCCGGGTCCGTCTGTCCAATCATTGCCCACGGAGTGGGACGGCGCGGGACGGAGTGCGACGGCCCGGTGGGTGGGCTCCGCCGGAAACGCAAAGGGCGGGCTCCGAGTGGAGCCCGCCCCGTGTCACGTATCGGAGGTGGAGACCGCCGTTACGGGACGACCTTGCCGATCTTCACGCTGCCGAGGCCCGCGGCGGTGCCGCGGGTGTTCAGCACCTGCACCTCGCCGAAGAACTCGCGGCCCGCGGGGGCCGGCTCGTTCGCGATGACGTCGGCGGAGATCTGCGCCGTGCCGTTCGGGGCGAGGGTGAACACCTTGGCGTCGTCGACCTTGACCGAGCCGAGCGCCGCCGAGTAGTACACGTCCCGGTAGTCGTAGGCCGTGGTGCCGGCCGGCACCGAGTAGGCGTCGATCAGGATGGTGTACGTGCCCGCGGCGGGCTTGGCGATGGAGACGGACTCCTCCGAGCCGCCCGCGGCCGAGTAGGCGACGCGCGTGCCGGCGGCGTTGTACACGTACAGGTCCAGGTCGGCCCCGGCGTCCGAGACGTTGCCGATGGCGACGTCCAGGCGCTCGGCACCGGCGGGCACGACGACCGTCCTGGTGTGGCTGTCATGGTTGGCGATGGTCGGCCGGTCCGTCTTCGACGATCCCAGCGAGCCGCCCTTCAGCTTGGCGTCCAGCCCGGCGAGCTTGTTCGTCAGCGTCCAGGACACGGGGGCCGGCGTACCGGCCTTCGCCTCGTCGATCGTCTGCACCGCGGGGCTGAAGTCCAGCCCGTAGACCGCCGCGTTCAGCGTGTACGGGTTGTCGAGCAGCGGCGAGGTACGACGCGACTCGACCTCGATCTCCCAGACTCCCGGCATCGGCTTGGCGTACGAACGCACGTCCGGACGGCAGGTGTTGGCCGGGTTGTTGTAGTTCGGGTAGCAGTTCGGCGTCGAGGTGGGGTCCACCGGGGTGCCGTACGGGTGGATCGCGATGAAGCGGGTCTGGCTGCCGTCCTTGAGACCGCTCATCGAGACCTCGAGGGTCTTCGCACCCTCCGGGACCGTCACGAAGTACGACGTGGTGCTGTTGCGCTGCGCCACACCCGACACCGAGTAGGTGTAGGACGGCTTGGCGATCTCCGTGGAGACCACGACGGTGAGCATGATCTGCTTGTCCACGCCCTCGGTGCCGCGGTCGTCGACCTCGAGGATCGCGCTGTGCACACCGGCGGAGGCGGGGCGCGCCTCGATCTTGACGGTCACCGGCTTGTTCAGCGGCAGCGAGACCTCGTCGTCGCCGAGGATCTTGAAGGTGCCGTCGTCGTTCTTCAGGCTCAGCTTGTGCTTGACCGAACCGGCCGGGCCCGTCGTACGGGTGACCTGGACGTCGTAGGTCTTCTTCTGGCCCTTCTGCAGACCGCCCTCGCGGTCGTACAGGCCGGTGCCGAAGTCGGGGGTCTTCAGCGCCCAGGACAGCGAGGTGCTGACCGGGGCCTTGACCGCGTACTCGTGCGCCGAGGCGCCCTTCTCGATCGACTTCCAGGCCTTGACGATGTCCATCAGGCCGGCGCCCTCGCTGTGCGGCTGCTCGCCCTTGATGTGCTTCGCGGTCGAGGTCAGCGCGGTGCGCAGGGCCGCCGGGGTCAGCTCGATGCGCTTCTGCTTCGCCGCCGACAGCAGCAGCGCGGACGCGCCGGCCGCCTGCGGGGACGCCATCGAGGTGCCCTGGAGCATCGAGTAACCGGCCGGCAGCGAGTAGCCGGCCTCGGCGACCGGGCCGCCGGGCAGCCAGGTCTGGGTGGTGTTGATGGCCGCGCCGGGCGCCGAGATGATCGGCGTGAAGCCGCCGTCCTCACGCGGACCGCGCGAGGAGAACGGCATCATGGCGTACGACTTGTCCACCACGGAGCCGTAGTTGGCCGCCCAGGTCTCCTTGGAGATGGTCGCGCCGACCGAGATGACCTTGTCGGCGAGGCTGGGGTCGCCGATGGTGTTCAGGCCCGGGCCGCTGTTGCCCGCCGAGATGACGAGCTGCACGCCGTAGGTGTCGATGAGCCGCGTGTAGAGCTGCGCGCGGGCGTTGTTGCCGTCGTTGAGCGCCGGCAGGCCGCCGATGGACATGTTGACGATGTCCACGCCGCGGTTGACGACGAGGTCGATCATGCCCTCGGTGAGCGCGACGTTGGTGCAGCTGCCGCTCCAGGTGCAGGCCCGGGAGGAGACGATCTTCGCGCCCGGGGCCGCGCCGTTCATCTTGCCGCCGAACAGGCTGTTGGCGGCGGTGATGCCGGCGACGTGCGTGCCATGCTCGGACTCGATGACGCCGATGTTGACGAAGTCGGCCTTCTTGCCGATCCAGGACCCGCCGTAGGGGTCCATCGCCACGTCCTTGCGGACCTCCACGACGAACGGCACGCGCAGGTCGGCGCCGGTCGCCGGGTCCTTCTTGTCCTGGCCGAAGTAGCCGACCTGGTAGCCGTCCTTGTACGGCTTCATCGGGACGTCGTCCGTGAAGTCGTTGTTGTTGTTCAGGTCGACGCGGACGGTGCCGTTCGCCGGGTCGTACAGGACGCCCCACACGCTGGTGGTCCCGCCGTCGCGGTCCAGGTCGCCGTTGGCGTCGCCGCCCTTGGTCGCGGACTCGCTGAAGGTGTTGAACAGGAAGTTGCCGGCCGGCGCCTTCCAGGTCTTGCCGCCCGCGGTGAACTGGGGGCCCGTGACGCCGGAGGTCATCGGGCGCCAGGTGCCGTCGCTGTCGACGATCGGGTCGGTGGCGGTGACCCAGTCGACGATCTTGCGCTCGCCGGTGGTGGTCTTCTGGAGCGCCGGGTGGCCGAGGTCCACGCCGGAGTCGAGGATGCCGATGGTGATGCCCCGGCCGTCCGCCTTCGGGTTGTTGTTCACGAAGTCGACGGCGCCCGTCTCGAAGGACGGGTTGTACGGGTTCTCGGCGGGGGTGTTCTTGTCGGGCGCCGGGTAGGTGCCCTGGTCCTGCCCCTTGCTCTTGTCCTTGCCCTGGGGGGCGTCCGCCTCGGGCCTCGGGTCGTCGAGCGGGATGTCCTGCTTCAGGTCGATGGCCTGCACGGAGGACAGCTTCGCGGCGGCGGCGATCGCCGAGTCCGCCTTCTGCGTCGGCACGGTGGCGCGGACGTAGCCGAGCTTGTCGTAGGTGCGGCCCACGGCGCCGCCGTCGATCGCGTCCAGCTGCTTGGCGACCTGCGCGGTCTGCCCGGGCTCGGTCGCGATCATCATGGTGACGTTCTTGGCGCCCTCGGCCTTGGCCTCGGCGAGCAGTTCGGCGCCGGTCGAACCGAGTTTGTCGTCCGCCGGCTTGACGGCCGGGTCGGTGGACGTGGGGCCGTCCTGGGCGACGGCCAGGGGTATCGGGCCGGCCACGGAGAGCGCGGCCACCACGCCGGCGGCCATGGCGATGCGGGCCAGGCGTCTCGCGCCCGTGAGCGGTGCGCGCTGGGGGTCGGGGGTCATCGGCATCCCTTGCAGGTAAAGGAACCAAGAGAGGTGCGATCGGGGTCGATCGCGATCGTCCGGATTTCGGAGTCGGATGATCGCTCAGCTTTACCCAAAGGAAAGATGTTTGACGAGACTTGGTCCTGGCGGGATGGAATCATGGCGTACTTCCGCCATGCGCCACGAGGGTCATAGGGGCCCAAACCGTGGCGCTTCCCCTGGCATTGCGGGAGGACAACCAGCCCTGCCGGACGGAGCGTTCATCCGGCCGCGTGCTGGGCCCCGTCCTCGCCGACTCACGCCGGACAGCCCCCTTCCTGCCGTAACGTCCACCTATGAACAAGGAGTTGAGGGTGGCGGCCTACGCCGTGTGTGTGCGGGACGGACGGCTGCTGCTGGCCCGCTGGGTGGCGGGCGACGGCGCCCGCCGGTGGACCCTGCCCGGCGGTGGCATGGAGCACGGCGAGGACCCCTACGACACCGTCGTGCGCGAGGCCGAGGAGGAGACCGGCTACACCGTCGAACCGGTCGCCCTCCTGGGCCTGGACTCCGTCCGCCGCAACTACCCGCGCCCTCTGGGCACCCACGCCGACTTCCACGGCCTGCGCATCCTCTACGAGGGCCGTGTCACCGGCGGCGAACTGCGCCACGAGACGGGCGGCTCCACGGACCGAGCCGCCTGGCACCCCCTGGACGCGGTACCCGCACTGCCCCGCGTCGGCCTGGTCGACGTGGGCCTGCACCTATGGCACAACCGCCCACCCACGGGAAGCCCCACCTGACAGCACCCGGCTGCCGACCCCCGGCCGACCGCGCCGGGTTGTCCGTGTCGGGCCGAGCGCGGCACCGGCCCGCCTGCCTCTCCGCGGCCGCCGAGCACGGCACCGGCCCGCGTCCGCGCGTCGGTGTCTGACTGAGCGCGACATCGGCCCGTGTCCGGCTGCCCGTGCCCGGTCGAGCGCGAGACCGGTCCGCGTCTGCCTGTCGCCCCGGGCCTACCGCGCGCGCCTGTCCGCGCCGAGCGCGGCGCCGGCTCGCGCCTGCCTGCGTCGGGCCCAGCGTGGCCCCCGCCCGCTGTCTGTGCCTGGTCGACCGCGTCTGCCTGTCCGTGCCGGGCCGAGCGTGGCGCCGGTCCGCGTCAACCTGTGGTCCCTGGGCCGACCGTGACATCCGTCCGCGCCGCCCTGTTCGCCCCCGGCCGGTACTCCTTGCGACGTGCGAGGAGGGGCCGCCGAGACGTGGTCCGGTGGTCCCTCCTCGCCCCTCCTGGCGTGTCCCCGTTGGGCGCTTCGGCGCTACTGGGGGAGTGCCACCACGTGTGCGGCCGGGTCGCGGTCGGTGGCTGCCATCAGGGCGGTGCGGACGATGGTCGCCTGCTGGTCCGGGAACTCCCGCAGCTTCCGGGGGGTGACGTGGACGACCGTGATGCCCAGCCGCTCCAGGTGCTCGCGCTTGCGGGCGTACTCGGAGTGCCGGGTCTCGTCGTCCGGCCGGCCGCCGTGGCGGGGTGCGCGGGTGTCCAGCTCCAGGGCGACCGCCTGCTCCGGCCAGTACGCGTCCACGCCGCCGAGACGGGGGCCGCCCGGCAGCCGCAGGTCCACGTTCCAGACCGGGTCCGGCAGCCCGTGCTCACGCACCATCCGGTACAGCCGGTCCTCCGAGAGCGCCCGCCCCTCGGCCAGCAGCAGGCCCACCGCGTCCACCACGTGCGACCGGCCCAGCAGCCCGGCCCCGGTCAGTTCGCGGACCACGGCGGACGGTTCGCAGTGCCCGCCGCGCACCGCCTCCGTCAGCAGCCGCCGTACCGTGCCCGCGTCGGACAGAGCGGCCACCGCGTCCGCCAGGGCGCGCGGCACCGGGGCCACCGGCAGACCCGTGACCGCCTCGGCGGCGGGCAGGCCGGCCGCCCGGACGATCCGCACGCAGCCGGCCGAGCGCAGCCGCCGGCCGCGCTCCACCAGGACGTCGATCCTCTCCAGGGCCGGCAGGCCCGGCGACGCGGCGAAGCCGTGCAGCGTGAGCGCCGCCAGACCGGTGACCATCACCTCCGCGTACACCGGGCGGTGCGGATCCTGGGCGCTCGGCTGCGTCGGCACCCCGGTGGCGGCGCGCGGAAGCGGTCCGCGCGCCGCGTACAGGAGCACCGCGTGCAGCCGCTCCTCACTGGTCGGTGGGCCCGGATGTAGCAGGAACACGCCCGGCAGGAGCTGTTGCCAGGGTCCTCCGGCGCGGCACCGCACGGCCGTCTCGGCCGCCGGCACTCCGTGCTCGCGCAGCTGAGCGGTGGTCAGGACCCGGCGCGGCGCCTCTGCGAGGTGGTGCAGGGGGCGGGGGGAGAGCGGGGTTTCGTGGTTCATGTCCGGCACGTTTCCCGCTTCGCGACCGGCCCGTAACCGCTGTTACACGCCCGTTGGCAAACCTGGACAAGCCCGCCCTAAAGGACGGTTGTTCGGATGCCGAAAACCCCTGGTCCCCTCATGGGTGGACCAGGGGTTACGGCGGGCCGGGCACGCATCGTGTAACAGTTACGACGTGCCCGACCCTTGGCCAGAACTACGGGTCAGCCGGCGGACGTTCCGGCCGCCGCGTCGCACGCCTGTCCGCGCAGCGCCCGCGCCAGGTCGTCCCGGGCCTCCAGCACCAGGCGGCGCAGGGCGGGAGCGGCTCCCTCGTGCGCGGCGAGCCACGCGTCGGTCGCCTCCAGAGTCTCCGGCGAGTCCTGCAACGCCGGGAACAGCCCCCGTACGACGTCCATGCCGATCTGGATGGACCGCTCGGTCCACACCCGCTCGATCGCCTCGAAGTACCTCGGCGTGTACGGCGCGAGCAGCTCCCGCTGGGAGGCCTGCCCGAAGCCCGCGATCGTCGCCTCCACCAGCGCGTTCGACAACGCGTCCGAGTCGACCACCTGCTCCCAGGCCCCCACCTTGACGGCGGCCGAGGGCCGCGCGGCCAGGCAGCGCACCTGGTGCCGCTTGCCGGAGGCGGTGTCGTCCCGGGCGAGTTCGGCGGCCAGCACCTTCTCGTCCGCCACCCCGTGCGCCGCCAGCGGCTCCAGGAACGCCCAGCGCAGTTCCTGGTCGACCTCCAGGCCGGCGATCTCCTCCGTGCCGTCCAGCAGGCCCTTCAGCAGCTCCAGGTCGTCCGGCGCCGAGGCCGCCGTGGCGAAGAACCGCGCCCATGCGAGCTGGTGCTCGCTGCCCGGCTCGGCCTGCCGCAGCTCGGCCAGCGCGCCCTCGGCCAGCGCCCGTCCGCCGGTCTCCCGCCACTGCGGCGCCGCGTAGTGCACCAGCGCGGACTCCGCCCAGGCGTGCAGCATCTGGAGCACGCCGATGTCGGTCTCACGGCCGGCGAAGCGCAGCACCAGGCCCACGAAGTCCCGCGCCGGCAGCAGCGCGTCCCGGGTCAGGTTCCACAGCGCCGACCAGCACAGCGCGCGGGCCAGCGGATCCGTCAGGCCGCCCAGGTGCTCCCGCAGGGTCGCCAGCGAGGTCTCGTCGAAGCGGATCTTGCAGTAGGTCAGGTCGTCGTCGTTGACCAGCACCAGATCGGGCGCGTCCGCACCCGCCAGCTCGGACACCACCGTACGGGCGCCGGCCACGTCGGTCTCGGCGCGCGCGTACCGCTCCAGCGCCCCCACCTGGGACCGCTGGTACAGGCCCACCGCCACCCGGTGCGGGCGCAGCTCCGGGTACGACTCGGCGGCCTCCTGCACCACGGCCAGCTCCTCGATCCGGCCGTCGGCACCCAGCACCACCTGCGGAGTCAGCGAGTTGACCCCCGCCGTCTGGAGCCACGACCGCGCCCACGCGCCCATGTCCCGGCCGCTGGTCTCCTCGAGCACCGCGAGCAGGTCGCCGAGCCGGGTGTTGCCGTAGGCGTGCCGCTTGAAGTAGCGCCGCGCGCCCTCCAGGAACGCGTCCTGGCCGACGTAGGCCACCAGCTGCTTGAGCACCGAGGCGCCCTTGGCGTAGGTGATGCCGTCGAAGTTCAGCTTGGCGTCCTGGAGGTCGCGGATGTCCGCGGTGACCGGGTGCGTGGAGGGCAGCTGGTCCGCGCGGTACGCCCAGGCCTTGCGGCGGTTGGCGAAGGTGATCCAGCCGTCCGTGAAGCGGGTCGCGCCGACCAGCGAGAACGAGCCCATGAAGTCGGCGAAGGACTCCTTCAGCCACAGGTCGTCCCACCACTCCATGGTGACCAGGTCGCCGAACCACATGTGCGCCATCTCGTGCAGGATCACATTGGCCCGGGCCTCGTAGGAGGCCTGCGTGACCTTCCCGCGGAAGATGTACTCCTCCCGGAAGGTGACCAGGCCCGGGTTCTCCATCGCGCCGAGGTTGTACTCGGGCACGAACGCCTGGTCGTACTTGCCGAACGGGTACGGGTAGTCGAAGTGGTCGTGGAAGAAGTCCAGGCCCTGCTTGGTGACCAGGAAGACGTCCTCGGCGTCGAAGTGCTTGGCGAGCCCCTTGCGGCACAGCGCGCCCAACGGGATCTCCAGCCGCGTACCGTCCTCGAACACGCGCTCGTAGGAGTCCGTCACGTGGTGGTACGGGCCCGCGACCACGCAGGTGATGTACGTCGAGATCGGCTTGGTCTCGGCGAACCGCCACACCCCGCCCGCCCGTCGCCCACCACCACCCTTCTGCGGAAGCGCTTCGCGCACTTTTTCGATGCGCTCGCCGACCCCGTTGCTCCACACCGTCCAGTCCTCCGGCGCCCGCACCTCGAAGCGGAACGGCGCCTTCAGGTCGGGCTGCTCGAAGTTGGCGAAGACCCGGCGGGAGTCGGCGGGCTCGTACTGCGTGTAGAGGTAGACCTCGCCGTCCTCCGGGTCGACGAAGCGGTGCAGGCCCTCACCGGTGCGCGAGTAGGCGCACTGCGCGTCCACGACGAGCTCGTTGTCGGCGGCCAGGTCCTCCAGGAGGATCCGGGAGCCGTCGAAGACCTCGCTGGGGTCGAGGTCCCTGCCGTTGAGCGAGACGGCGGTGACGCTCGGCGCGAGCAGGTCGGCGAAGCTCGACGCGCCCGGCTCGTTGCAGCGGAACCGGATCGTCGTCACGGACCGGAACGTCCGCGGACCGTCCCCGGTGTCCTCGCCCACCGCGGACCGCACGTCCAGGGACACCTCGTACGCGTCGACGGACAGCAGGGCGGCCCGCTCCCGGGCCTCGTCGCGGGACAGATTCTCACCGGGCACAGGCGGCACTCCCTCGGATGGTTTCACGATGTGGACAGCACCGATCCTGCCATGCGGGTTTGCCGCGCGGCAGCCGGGAATGCCGTGCACGACCGTCGATGTTGGCAGTTCAACGACCCTTTACCGAGGAGAGCCATGTCCGAGACCGCCTCCGCCGCGACCCCGTCGTCCGGCAAGACTCCCGTCGACTTCTGGTTCGACCCGCTGTGTCCCTGGGCCTGGATCACGTCCCGGTGGGTGCTGGAGGTGGAGAAGGTGCGGGACATCGAGGTCCGCTGGCACATCATGAGCCTCGCGGTGCTCAACGAGCCGAGGCTGGACGAACTGCCCGAGGAGTACCGGGAGCTGCTGACCACCAAGGCGTGGGGGCCGGTACGGGTGGTCACCGCGGCCTGGCAGAAGCACGGCCAGGACGTCCTCGGCCCGCTCTACACCGCGCTCGGCACCCGCTTCCACAACCGCGGCGAGGGCCCCACCCGCGAGGCCGTCGTCGCCGCGCTCGACGAGGTGGGTCTGCCCGCCGACCTGATCGACTACGCCGACCAGGAGAACTTCGAGTTCGACGCCGAACTGCGCGCCTCGCACAAGGAGGGCATCGAGAAGGTCGGCCAGGACGTCGGCACCCCGGTCATCGCGGTCCCCGGCCCGGACGGCGAGCAGATCGCCTTCTTCGGCCCGGTCGTCACCCCCACCCCCAAGGGCGAGCAGGCCGCCCGGCTCTGGGACGGTACCCTCGCGGTGGCCTCCGTCCCCGGTTTCTACGAGATCAAGCGCACCCGCACGGTGGGACCGGACTTCAGCAACCTCTGACCCGGCCGGTCAGCGGAAGCTCTCGGGGAGGCTGAAGCCCTTCGCCTGGGTCCAGCGCGGCTGGACCCACAGGCAGCGTCCCTTGGGGCTCTGGCTCTCGCACCGCCACCAGCCGTGGCCGTCCCGCACTCCGCGTGCCTCGTTGATGTGCTTCGCCTCGTCCGGGCCCACCTTGCCGAAGGGGTGCAACTTCTTCCCGGGGCAGTTGGGGCAGTGGATGTAGTCGGGCATGCGCGCCTCCGGTCCGGTCGTCGGATCGCTGTACGATTCGCCGGAATTGGGATCGTAAGGGCGCGGGTGCCGTGCCGCGAGCCCGGAACCGGTCCTGCCGGGGCAGAGAACCGGCCCTGCCAGGGCGGTATCCGAACGCAAAGCCCCCGCGAGTCACGTTCTCGCGGGGGCTTCCTGCTTTCCGCCTGCCGGGTGAAGGGTGACGGGTGAGGGGGAGCAGACGGTCACGAGGCCGGGCGCACCCGGGCGGCGTTCCGGGGTGCGTCAGCTCCGGGCGCGCCCGCGCTGCCGGATGTACCCGGCCGCCGCCAGGAACAGCGTCATGGCGCCCGTCGAGTACAGCTGCACCCGCGTGCCGGACTCGGCGGCCATCAGGACGAAGACCGCCGCCATACCGGCCAGGGCCACCCAGGTCAGCCATGGGAACGCCCACATCCGGACCACCAGCTTCTCCGGCGCCTCCTGCTCCAGCGTGCGGCGCAGCCGCAGTTGCGAGACGGCGATGAAGATCCAGACGACGAGGATCACCGCGCCGATCATGTTCAGCAGCCAGGGGAAGACGTCGTCGGGCCGCCAGTAGCTCAGCAGCACGCAGACGAAACCGAAGACGGAACTGGCCAGCACCGCGGTCCGCGGCACCCCGCCGGAGACCTTCGCCAGCGCCTTCGGGCCCTGACCGCGCTCGACCAGCGAGTACGCGATGCGCGAGGAGCCGTAGATGTTGGCGTTCATCGCGCTCAGCAGCGCGACCAGCACCACCACGTTCATCAGCTGACCGGCCCCCGGGATGCCGAGGTGGTCCAGCGCGGCGACGTACGGGCCCTTCCCGACGACCTCCTCGGAGTCCCAGGGGACGAGCGTGACGATCACCGCCATGGAGCCGACGTAGAACAGCGCGATGCGCCACATCGCCGTACGCACGGCGCTCGCCACACCGCGCACCGGGTTCTCCGACTCGGCCGCCGCGATGGTGACCGTCTCCAGGCCGCCGTAGGCGAAGACCGAGGCGAGCAGGCCGATGACCAGGCCGTGGCCGCCGTGCGGCAGGAAGTCGGTGAGGTTCGAGGCGCCCGGGGAGTCCGTGCCGGGCAGCACGCCCGCGACGGCCAGCACACCGAGGACCAGGAACAGGGCGATCGCGCCGACCTTCAGCGCGGCGAACCAGAACTCGAACTCGCCGAAGTTCTTCACCGCGGCCAGGTTCGTGCCGCAGAACACCACCATGAACAGCGCCACCCACACCCACTCCGGCGTGCCCGGCAGCCATCCGGTGACGATCTTCGCGGCGCCCATGCCCTCCAGGCCGACCGCGGTGCACAGCAGCACCCAGAACGACCAGCCCGCGGTGAAACCGGCCCACGGACCGAACGCCCGCTCGGCGTGCGCGGAGAACGAGCCCGACGACGGGTACGCGGCCGACATCTCGCCCAGCATCCGCATGACCAGCATCACGAGCGCGCCGGACAGGGCGTAGGCGACGACGATCGAGGGGCCGGCGGCGGCGATGCCCGCGCCGGAGCCGACGAAGAGGCCGGCGCCGATCACACCGCCGAGGGCGATCATCGACAGGTGGCGCTGCTTCAGGCCGTGGGACAGGGAGAGGCCGTCCGCCCGCGGGGGCGTCGACGGGGGTCCCCCCTGCTGCGGCGAAGCCGAGAGATCGGGGGAGGTGGTGTCGCTTGGCATGGGGAGGCTCGTCCGGTGGGGGGCAGATGCGAAAACGCCCACAGTCTGGGCGGCCGCTCCACCGCGACGGAGCGCCCGCTCACCATCCGGACGCGCTCTGTGCACAGAGTGAGACGGTGATTACCCGGGCGAGCCGTCGCGGCCGGTGCGCGGCGCGCGGCACCGCCCATGATCCAGCCGTCGAGCCGTTTGGTGGGACCCTACAGTCGCCGTGCCCTCGGCCTGAGTGGCGGAAACCGCGCCACCTCAGTGACAGGCGTCACGTCCCGCCGGGTGTACGGCGTTTCCTTTGTGTGAAACCGACCAAGCGTCCGTTCCCCCCTTGTCGAGCGCTGACGGTGATCGCCGCGCCGCCGCTGGGATAGCGTCACGCTGTCCCGAACTGTCCTCACTCCGCGGAGTCCCCATGAGCACCGCTGCCGCCACCCCCGCCCGTACCGGGGTCGTCCTCGCCGACCTGCTGCCCACGTCCCGTGTCCGGGACGTGGCCCTCGTGGTGGGCGGCGCCGCGCTCACCGGACTCGCCGCCCAGATCGCGGTGCCCGTCCCGCACTCCCCGGTGCCGGTGACCGGTCAGACCTTCGCGGCGCTGCTCGTGGGCACCACGCTGGGCGCCGGCCGCGGTTTCCTCGCCCTCGCGCTGTACGCGCTCGCGGGCGCGGCGGGCGTGCCGTGGTTCGCGGGCGGCGCCTCGGGCGCGGGCTCCGTCTCCTTCGGCTACGTCCTCGGCATGCTGCTCGCCGCCACCGTTGTGGGCGCCCTGGCCCGCCGCGGCGGGGACCGCAACGTCTGGCGCACGGCCGGCACGATGGTGCTGGGTCAGGCGATCATCTACGCGGTCGGCGTGCCCTACCTGGCCCTGGCCACCGGCATGTCGGCGTCCGCCGCGCTCGCCGCCGGCCTCACCCCGTTCCTGATCGGCGACGTCCTCAAGGCCGCCCTGGCGATGGGCCTGCTGCCCACCGCCTGGAAGCTGGCCGGGAAGTGACCGACCGCTTCGTGATGCCGTAGTTCCCGCCGGTACTCGCGAAAGGTTCCCGCCGGTACTCGCGAAAGCCCGCGAGAAATCCTGCGGATATCCCGCGGAAATCCCGCGAAATCTTGTGAAAGAGGCCCGCCGCGTCGCCCTGCGACGTTTCCCGGCGGGCCTCTTTCGCGTTCCGGACCGCCAGACCTGCCTGCGTCTGCCGGGCCCTGCCGAGGCCGTCGTCAGCCGGCCGCGACCTTGTCCGTCTCCTCGGCGGCCGGGGCCGCGACCGCCGTACGGCCGCTCCCGAGCTTCTGCTTGACGAAGGAGATCACCAGCACGATCGCCGCGACCAGCAGCGACAGCAGCACGGTCTCGCGGCCGTCGTGCTCGGTGTCGGTCAGCATGTAGCCGAAGACGAAGACGATCAGCGCGGCCGCCGCCCACGTCAGATACGGGTACAGCCACATCTTCACGACCAGCTTCTCCGGCGCCTCCCGCTGGATGATCTTCCGCATCCGCAGCTGCGAGAAGCAGATCACCAGCCAGACGAACAGGGCGACCGCGCCGGAGGAGTTGACGAGGAAGAGGAATACGGAGTCCGGGAACTTGTAGTTGAAGAACACGGCCACGAAGCCGAACACGACCGACGAGACGATCGCGGCCATCGGCACACCGCGGCGGGTGGTCCGTGCGAACGCCTTCGGCGCGTCCCCGCGCTCGCCCAGCGAGAAGGCCATCCGGGAGGCGGTGTAGAGGCCGGAGTTGAGGCAGGAAAGCACCGACGTCAGCACGATGAAGTTCATGATCTGACCGGCGTGCGGGATACCGAGGGAGTCGAGGGCGGCCACGTAGGAGCCCTTCTCGGTGATCGCCTTGTCGTTCCAGGGGAGCAGGGCGACCACGACGAAGACGGAGCCGAGGTAGAAGACGCCGATACGCCAGATGATGCTGTTGGTCGACTTGGTGACGGCGCGCTGCGGGTCCTCCGACTCGCCTGCCGCGAGGGTGGCGATCTCGCTGCCCATGAAGGAGAAGACGACGAGCAGTACACCGGTCAGGATGGCGCCGGGCCCGTGGGGCAGGAACCCGCCGTGGTCGGTGAGGTTGCCGAGCCCCGCCTTGTCGCTGTGCGCGCCGGGCAGTGCGCCGAAGATGGCCAGCCCGCCGACGACGATGAACGCGGCGATCGCCACGACCTTGATCCCGGCGAACCAGAACTCGAACTCGCCGTAGGAGCCGACGGAGACGAGGTTGGTGGCGGTCAGCACCACCATGACGATGAGGGCCCAGCCCCACTGGGGCACGGCCGGCACCCAGCCGGAGAGGATCTTGGCGCCCGCCGTCGCCTCCACGGCCAGCACGACGACCCAGAAGAACCAGTACAGCCAGCCGATGGAGAACCCGGCCCAACCGCCGAGCGCCCGGTCGGCGTGCGCGGAGAAGGAACCGGAGGTGGGGTTGGCCGCGGACATCTCGCCGAGCATGCGCATCACGAGGACGACGAGCGTGCCGACGAGGGCGTAGGAGAGGAGGATGCCCGGTCCGGCGGTGGCGATGGCCGAGCTGGAACCGACGAAGAGACCGGCGCCGATGACACCGCCGATGGCGATCATCGACAGATGGCGGTTCTTGAGCCCGGCCTGGAGCCCCGAACCGTGGCCCTCGGGGTTCGTATGGCCGCTTCCGGTCTCCGACAGGGTCGGCTGCGAAGTCATGGGGGGAATTCCTTTGCTCGGGTGGAGCGGTCTCCCGTACGAGCGGTGTACGGGATGCTCCAGTGAAACGGAGGCATTGGAATCCGTGAACCTTCGAAATGTAATTGTTACTTGAGGTTTCTTTGAGCTTTGAAAGATTAGCCACATTCTTCTGGTGGATGTGATAGTGCACGTGACCCGGCGCTGCCGCGCGCATTCCGCCATGTCACACTCGGACCATGCGCGTGTATCTCGGCTCCGACCATGCGGGCTTCGAACTCAAGAACCACCTCGTCGAGTGGCTCAAGGCGGCGGGCCACGAGCCCGTCGACTGCGGACCGCACATCTACGACGCCCAGGACGACTACCCGCCCTTCTGCCTGCGCGCCGCGGAGCGCACGGCCGCGGACCCCGACTCCCTCGGCATCGTGATCGGCGGCTCCGGCAACGGCGAGCAGATCGCGGCGAACAAGGTCAAGGGCGTGCGCGCGGCCCTCGCCTGGAGCGAGGAGACGGCCTCCCTCGGCCGCCAGCACAACAATGCGAACGTCGTCGCGGTGGGCGCGCGCATGCACACCACGGAGGAGGCGACGAAGTTCGTCGAGACCTTCCTCGGTACCCCCTTCTCCGGCGACGAGCGCCACATCCGCCGCATCGACATGCTCACGGCCTACGAATCGACGGGCGACCTTCCCCCGATCCCGGCCCACCACCCCCAGCAGTAACCGCCTCACCGTCCAAGGCACGGCGCCCTGAGGGGAGCCGTGCCGCCGCCTTGCGGGCCGGCTCAGCCCTCGGCAGGTGAGGGGAGACGGGAGTCCCCGCTGAAGATCCCGGCCGAGTTCTGCCAGGGGTGCAGGGGACGGAGTCCCCGCGGGGGTCTGGGGCGCAGCCCCGGGCTCGGCACCGCTTCACCCACCGAGACGGGCGGGTGAGTGGGAAACGGGGTCCGGGGCGGAGCCCCAGCGCCGGTGCCCCTCCACCCGCCAAGTCGGTCGGGCAGGTGGGTAAAGAACCGCAAGAAGGGACACCCCGTGCCAGAGGGGCACACCATCCACCGCCTCGCACAGGACTACGCCGCCCACTTCTCAGGCCGGCAGGCCCACGCCACCAGTCCCCAGGGCAAGTTCTCCACCTCCGCCACCCTCCTCACCGGAGCGGAGCTCACCCGCACGGAAGCCCACGGCAAACACCTCTTCCTCCGCTTCCGCGACAGCGACTGGATCCACATCCACCTCGGCCTCTTCGGCAAGGTCACCTTCGGCGACGCCCCCGCACCCCCGCCCACGGACACCGTCCGGCTCCGCCTCGCCAACGCCACCTCGTACGTCGACCTGCGCGGCCCCACCACCTGCGCCCTGATCACCGACGCCGAGAAGCAGGCCGTGCACGACCGCCTCGGCCCCGACCCCCTGCGCTCCGACGCCGACCCGGACCGGGCCTACGCCCGCATACGCCGCAGCCGTACGACCATCGCCGCCCTGCTGATGGACCAGAAGGTCGTCGCGGGCGTCGGCAACGTCTACCGCGCCGAGGTCCTTTTCCGGCACCGCGTCGACCCCTACCGCCCCGGCAGGGACCTGACCCCGGCCGAATGGGACGCCATCTGGGCCGACCTCGTCGCCCTCATGCGCGAGGGCGTCCGCAACAACCGCATCGACACCGTCCGCCCCGAGCACACCCCCGAGGCCATGGGCCGCCCGCCCCGGGTCGACGACCACGGCGGCGAGGTCTACGTCTACCGCCGTACCGCCCTGCCCTGCCACATCTGCGGCACGGACATCCGCACCGCCGACCTCGCCGCCCGCAACCTCTTCTGGTGCCCCACCTGCCAGCAGCCCGCGAAGGTGGGATGAGACACCCGTCTCAGAACCCGTGCGGCAGCCACGGCGCAACCGCCGAGCCGAACGCCACCGACGCCTCGGACAGCGCCCCGCGCCGCAGCTCCCGTACCCGCCCGGCCGCCGCCAGCCCGGACAGCGGCACGCCACCGAGGTACGCCGCCCCCAACTCCCGTACGGACAAGGAGAGGTCCGCCGCGTCCGTGGTCCGCTCACAGGACGCCCCCTTCGCGTCCCCGGCCAGCCGCCACCGCCCGGCGTTCCAGGGGCAGAAGTCGTCCGCCACCTCCAACACCACGTCCACCGGCGCCTGGTAGGTCCGTGCGGCGAGCGCGGCGCCCACGTCCACGAGCCGTACGTACAGCACGTCCCGCAGCCGCGGCCGGCACCGCCGGATGTCGGACACCAGGTACTGCCAGGCGTCGTCGACCGGCCGCTCCCGCAGGATCAGCGTCGAGGTCAGGTCGATGCCGAACAGGAAGCGCCACAGGGCCGCGTCGCTCTCCGGGTCCAGCGCGGCCAGGTCGGTCAGGAGCACCGTGCCCTCGGGCCCGCCGACGCCCCAGCCGGGCTTGACGCGATAGCGGGCGTACCCCGTGACCTCGCCGGCCCGCTCGGCGATCACGCACTGCAGCGGCGAGGCGCCGTCCCGTGCGCTCTCCGGGTCGAGCAGCGCCAGCCGCCCCCAGCCGGGCTGCCGGGCCAGCATCCCGGGCCGGCCGGGCACCAGCCGCGCGTACACCGCCTCGCAGTCGTCCAGCACCTCGGCGGGCGCCGCGTACCGCAGGCGTACGTCGTCCGTGCCGGCCGGGACCGTCAGACCGGCCCGGTCGGTGTCGATCTCGGCGCTGAGCTGGAAGGTCGCCGCGCCGTACCCGAAGCGGCCGTAGATCGCCGGCTCGGAGGCGGTCAGCACCGCCAGCGGCTCGCCCCAGGAGCGCACGTCGTCCAGCTGCCGACGCATCATCGACGTCAGCACACCGCGCCGCCGGTGCGTGGCGGCCACGCTCACCATCGTGATGCCGGCCGCCGGCAGCGAATCGCCGCCCGGCACGGTGATCCGGAAGCGGAACGCCCCCGCCGTGCCCACGCACACGTCCCCGTCCCAGACACCCAGGGAACGGTCCGGCTCGGTGAGGGAGTTCCAGGCCTCCCGCTCCTCGGCCGGCTCCGGGACCCCTCCGAAGGCGCGGATCAGGTTGTCGTACCAGCGGTCCCACTCGTCCCGCCGCAGCACCCTCGGCTCGGTCGCACGCTCAGTCGCCATGCGCCATGCCTACCAGCGCGCCACAGAACAGGCGAACGAATTTCGCCCGGGTGGCAGCGAGACGGCCGCCGGTGAAGTTCACTGTGAATCCGAGCCTCGGACGGGGGACAAGTGGGACCTCCCGTGCCAAGCGTCAGGTCCGATGGATAGGGTCCCCAACTAATGGCAGCAGGACGACAGCGGCGCGCGGAAGCCGAGACGTTCACGGCCCGGTTGAAGATGCAGTGGCACCGGGCCCGCGTCGGCGTGCGCAGAGCCGCCGTCGACTACTTCCGCGGGGACGGCTCGGACTGGATCGCGCTCGGCGGTCTGCTGCTGACCATCCCGCTGATCCTGGTGCTGACGCTCGCCAACTCGGTGTGGTTCTCCCCGGTCGCGCTGGTGCTGCCCATCGTCGCCGGCGGGCTGCTGCTGCGCCCGGCGAGCCTGCTCGGCCTGTACGCCGCCGCGGCCACGGCGCTGATCGTGGAGTCGGTGCGGCTGGGGCCGTACACCGAGGGCCCAGCCAGGGTGACCCCGGGCGTGGTGCTCGTGGTCGCCGCCTGCGGCTTCTTCGGGCTGATCATCGCCCAGTTCCGCAGCCGGGTCGGCGTGCCCTGGCGGCGCGGCGGCACCATGCTGTTCGACCTGCGCGAACGCATCCGCGTCCAGAGCAAGCTGCCGCACTTGCCCGGCAGCTGGCACCACGAGATGGCGCTGCGCCCGGCCGGCGGCCAGTCCTTCTCCGGCGACTTCGTGGTCGCCGCCCGTACGAACGGCGGCCGCACCCTGGAGGTCGTGCTCACGGACGTGTCCGGCAAGGGCATGGACGCGGGCTCGCGGGCGCTGCTGCTGTCGGGCGCGTTCGGCGGTCTGCTCGGCAGCCTGCCCCCGCACGCGTTCCTGCCCGCCGCCAACGGCTACCTGCTGCGCCAGGACTGGGACGAGGGCTTCGCGACCTCCATCCATCTGGTGCTGGACCTGGACTCCGGCGACTACGAGCTGTACTCCGCCGGCCACCCGCCGGGCCTCCAGCTCAGCGCGGGCAGCGGCCGCTGGGAGGAGAAGGCCGCCGAGGGCCCGCTCCTCGGCGTCTACGACGGCGCCCAGTTCGACCCGGTCAAGGGCTCCCTGCGGGCCGGCGACGTCCTGATGCTGTTCACCGACGGCCTGGTGGAGACGTCCGACCGCGACATCGTCGAGGGCATCGACCGCCTCACCGGCGAGGCCGACCGCTATGTCGCCGGCGGCTTCCACGGCGCCGCCTGGCACCTGATCGAAGCGGTGGCGAAGGACGTCAACGACGACCGCGCCCTGCTCCTGATCTGCCGCGAGGGCCCGACGGCCCTGGCGGCACGCTGACACACTGGACCGGTGACCGAGACGCCCCGCACCCCGCGCACCATGTCCCTGGCCGAGGTCGAGACCCTCGCCCGGGCCGCTCACGAGGGGCAGACCGACAAAGGGGGCCTGCCCTACGCCGAGCACCTGCGGGCCGTCGCCGAGGGTGTACGGGCCCGGGGCGGTGACGGTGAGCAGATCGCGGCGGCCTGGCTGCACGATTCCGTGGAGGACGGCGTCCTGTCCGAAGGGTGGCTGCGCGAGGCCGCGCTGAGCCGCCGTACGAAGGACATCGTGCTGGCGGTCACCAAGCGGGCGGGGGAGGACCCGGAGGCGTACGCGCGGCGGATCCTCGCCACGCCCGGCGCGCTCCTGGTGAAGGAGGCGGACCTGGCGCACAACGCCGACCCGGTCCGCCTCGCGGTCCTCGACGAGACCACCCGCACCCGGCTGACCGGGAAGTACGCACGGATGCGCGCACTTCTCGGGCTCCCGGACGGTCCTCTCAGGCGCTGACCGAGCCGGCCGTCTCCCACTGCGGCCGCTGAGCCTCCCGGCGCTCGCGGGCCTGATCGCCCGCGTCCTGCCGGAAGGCCCACTTCATCTCGGGCTCCATGACACAGCGGAAGACCCGCCGCACGGGGCGGGTGCACAGCAGGGTGATGACCGTCGCCGCCAGGACGGTGACGAGGATCTCGCCGAGCGGACGGTGCAGCCAGGCGTGGTCGAACCAGCCCCGGAAGCCGGCGCCCTTGATGACGAAGCCGTGCAGCAGATAGCCGTACAGCGTGCCCGCGCCGAGCGCCGTGAACCACATCCGCCGGCCCGGCACCCAGGCGAAGAAGCAGGCGGTCAGCACCACCGAGCAGCCGAACAGCGCCAGCGTCATCACCGGGCCGGCCCACCAGGGCGCGCCCAGATCCTGCGCGGCGTCACGGTGGTAGAACCAGGAGGTGTTCATCCGCGGCGCCGCCCACCAGGCGGTGACCAGTGCTGCCGCGAACACCGGCACCGCCGCGATCCGCACCGAACGGCGGCGCACCAGCCGGAAGTGCTCGGCCTTCATCGACAGCCCCAGCACGAAGAACGGCAGGAACTGCAGCACCCGCTGAAGGTCCAGGTCGTTGCCGATGGCCGAGCTGGCCGACGCCAGCATGGCGATGACGAGCGCGAGGGGCAGCGGCCGGCGGACCAGTTTCCAGATGGGGGCGGTCAGCCGCCAGATGAACAGGGCGCACAGGAACCAGGTCAGGTACCAGGGGTCGAGGAGGCTGATGTCCTGTTCGGGGCTGTGGCCGGCGTAGCGCTTGAAGAGGGAGAGGGCGGTCTCGAAGACGATGTACGGAACCGCGACACCGGTGATCAGCCGCTTGAGCCGGTCGGGCCGGGCGTCGAAACTGCGCGAGAAGTAGCCGGAGATGACGATGAAGGCCGGCATGTGGAAGGTGTACACGAACATGTACAGGCTTCGCAGGACGCGGCTGTCGTCCATGAGCGGCGCCCAGGAGTGACCCGCTGCCACCAGCACGATCGCCAGGTATTTGGCGTTGTCGAAGAACGCGTCGCGCTGTGTGGCCGGTCTTCCGCCCGACTCGTCCGATCGGCGCGGACTCGGCACTCCGGGGGCCGGTGACTGTGCCGGAGGGAGCGGTGTTCTGTTCTGACCGGGGGACGAGGCAGCGTGGAACATCTGAGGCACCCTAGTGTTGTCCGCGGGGTTCCGTAAAAGCGCCGACGTCATACGCCGGTTATTCGCTGCGGCTACCCGGGATTTGACGAAGTCGGCATGCTTTCAAGGGTGATGGTCGACACATCTCACGTGCCGTTCGTGCGGGCAGTCGCACCCCCAATGTCCGGACTCATCCTGATGAGTTGGTGCACGGGTTCATGTTCTGGGCGACGATTCGAATTCCTTGCGAACATAATGTGCAGGCGTGTAAAAGATCTCACTGAATTCCCTGCGGAGGCGGTGCGGCGAACGGCGCCGAATTGCCGTACGGATCAAGGTCGGAGAAGCGCCCCGCCCCAAGGGGCGCGGTCCCCGGAGCGACTGGCGTGGCCGATGATGTGTCAGCCGCCGCATAGGGGAGCCGGGTTGGTGGCACGATGGTTCCAGCGGGGTGCGCGGGGCTGGCGTCCGCGGGCCGGGAGAGCGACCGACCGAGGGTGTGATCAGTTGTGGCCATTTCACTGTCAGTGGTGCTGATGTTGGCGATCATCCTGGTGGTGCTGCTCCGAGGGGGCTCCATCAAGGCGGGCCCGGCCATCGTCGCCATACTCTTCGGCTTCTTCCTCGCCTCCACCGGAATGGCGCCGTCCATCAACCGCTTCCTGAACTCGATAGCGCACACGATCAACTCGATCAGCTTCTGACGGGCAGGTGACGTGCCGCTGACCCGGCGGGATGGGACGCGAGCCGTCCGTGTTCGTGGAAACGCTCAGGGCCAGGTCGGAGGAGTGATCCTCTGACCTGGCCCTGAGCGGTACAGAGCGGGCGACGGGAATCGAACCCGCGTAGCCAGTTTGGAAGACTGGGGCTCTACCATTGAGCTACGCCCGCACACAAGGCGCCGCCGGTCTGCCGACCGCGGCACACAAGGCATCGTAGCGGGTCGTGCGCCGTCGACGCACACCCTGTTCCCCGAGGTCGCCGTTCGCGCCCGGCGCGCTCCCGGTGGTCGTGGAATGCGGCGTCGGCACTGCCTGCGGGCATGTACCCTACCTGTCGCACCAGACGGGGTGTGGCGCAGCTTGGTAGCGCGTCCGCTTTGGGAGCGGAAGGCCGTGGGTTCAAATCCCGCCACCCCGACCATCCGCCGGCCGCCGGTCGGCGTCACTACGCGTGATCGCCTTTGGGGGCGCGGAGTGGCTGCGGTTACTATGCAAACTGCGCGCCCGTGTGTCCGGTCCTGCTGGGCCTGCGAACTCCTCCGGGCGGGTCGAAATCCGCCGGACCCATCTGGCCCCGGCAGAATCCAAGCAGTCAGCCACAAGGAGACCGAACCGTGAAGAGCGCCGTGGAGACCCTGAACCCGACCCGGGTTCGGCTCACTGTCGAGGTGCCCTTCGAGGAGCTCAAGGACAGCCTCGACGCGGCGTACAAGAAGATCAACCAGCAGGTCACGGTGAAGGGCTTCCGCAAGGGCAAGATCCCGGCCCGCGTCATCGACCAGCGGTTCGGCCGCGGTGCGGTTCTCGAGGAGGCCGTCAACGACGCGCTGCCGAAGTTCTACACCGAGGCGGTCAACGAGGCGGAGCTGAACCCGCTGGGCCAGCCCGAGGTCGACATCACCGAGCTGAAGGACGGCGAGACGCTGAACTTCACCGCCGAGGTCGACGTCCGCCCGGCCGTCGAGATCCCGGACTACTCCGGCATCGAGGTCGAGGTCGACGCCATCGAGGTCGCAGACGAGGACGTCGACAAGGCCGTCGAGCAGCTGCGCGAGCGCTTCGCCTCGACGAGCCCGGTCGAGCGCGCCGCCGAGGACGGCGACGTGGTCACCATCGACCTGGAGGCCAAGGTCGACGGCGAGGTCCTCGAGGACGGCGTGGCCAACGGCGTCTCCTACACCATCGGCTCCGGTGAGCTGCTGGACGGCATCGACGACGCCGTGAAGGGCCTGGAGGCCGGTGGCGAGGCCACCTTCACCTCCGAGCTCAAGGGCGGCTCCGCGGCCGGCAAGGAGGCCGAGGTCTCCGTCAAGGTCACCCAGGTCGCCGCGCGCGAACTGCCCGAGCTGGACGACGACTTCGCGCAGCTCGCCTCGGAGTTCGACACCCTCGAGGAGCTGCGCGCGGACAGCCGCAAGCGCCTGGAGAACATGAAGCAGTACGACCAGGCCACGCAGGCCCAGGAGCGCGTCCTGGACAAGCTGCTCGAGCTGGTCGAGGTCCCGGTCCCCGAGAAGCTGCTCGAGGACGAGATCAACACCCGCAAGCACAACCTGGAGCACCACCAGCTCGGCCAGATGGGCCTCACCCTCGACAAGTACCTGGAGATCCAGGGCAAGACCGCCGAGGAGTTCGAGACCGAGACCCGCGACGCCGCGGTCAAGGGCATCAAGACCCAGTTCGTCCTCGACGAGCTGGTCAAGACGGAGAAGCTCAACGTCAACCAGGAGGAGCTCACCGAGCACCTCATGCGGCGCGCCGCCTCCTCCGGCATGTCCCCCGACCAGTTCGCGCAGGCGGTCGTCGAGCAGAACCAGGTTCCGCTGCTGGTAGGCGAGGTCGCCCGCGGCAAGGCCCTGGCCGTCGTGGTCGAGGCCGCGACCGTGAAGGACACCAACGGCGAGATCGTCGACCTGGACGACGAAGAGGACGAGGCGGAGACCGCCGACGCCGCCGCCGAGGGCGAGGGCGAGGAGAAGGCCGAGGCCTGATCCGTACGGCATACGGATGCGCGCGGCGGGCGGGCCCCGGGTACGTTGGTGACCTGGGGCCCGTTCGCTTTTTCCGAAGGCCGCGCGCTACGCCCCCGGCGAACACTCCCCTCAGCGGGATTCGCCGACGGGAGCCGCGCGTTAGGGTCCATGAGTACGGGGGCAGGGGAGTCCCCAGCCCCTGGCAGGAACACGTGAGACGGCCCGGCGCCGTCGTAAGACGAGCAGGTGGATACGTGACGAATCTGATGCCCTCCGCCGCCGGCGAGCCTTCCATCGGTGGTGGCCTCGGCGACCAGGTCTACAACCGGCTGCTCAACGAGCGGATCATCTTCCTCGGCCAGCCGGTCGACGACGACATCGCGAACAAGATCACCGCACAGCTGCTGCTCCTTGCCGCGGACCCGGACAAGGACATCTACCTGTACATCAACAGCCCCGGCGGCTCGATCACGGCCGGCATGGCGATCTACGACACCATGCAGTACATCAAGAACGACGTGGTGACCATCGCCATGGGCCTCGCGGCCTCGATGGGCCAGTTCCTGCTCAGCGCGGGCACCCCCGGCAAGCGCTTCGCGCTGCCGAACGCCGAGATCCTGATCCACCAGCCCTCCGCCGGTCTGGCCGGCTCGGCCTCGGACATCAAGATTCACGCCGAGCGGCTGCTGCACACCAAGAAACGCATGGCCGAGCTGACCTCCTTCCACACCGGCCAGTCGGTCGAGCAGATCACCCGCGACTCCGACCGCGACCGGTGGTTCGACGCCCACGAGGCCAAGGAGTACGGCCTCATCGACGACGTCATCACCTCGGCCGCCGGCATGCCGGGCGGTGGCGGCACCGGGGCCTGAGCCGCTCCCACGGGGCCCACGAGGCCCCCTGAGCCGCTCCAGCGGAGTTCCCGGCCCCGCGCGGGCGTCCGAGACCTCCGCGCAGGCCCGCCAGCCCCAGCCGACCGCCCAGCCCCTTTCCAGGAGACACCGTGAACGACTTCCCCGGCAGTGGCCTCTACGACCGTACGCGTGCCGAGTACACCGGCCCCACGGCCGAGTCCCGCTACGTCATCCCGCGCTTCGTGGAGCGCACCTCCCAGGGCATCCGCGAGTACGACCCGTACGCGAAGCTCTTCGAGGAGCGCGTGATCTTCCTCGGCGTCCAGATCGACGACGCCTCGGCCAACGACGTCATGGCGCAGCTGCTGTGCCTGGAGTCGATGGACCCCGACCGGGACATCTCGGTCTACATCAACAGCCCCGGCGGTTCCTTCACGGCTCTGACCGCCATTTACGACACCATGCAGTTCGTGAAGCCCGACATCCAGACCGTGTGCATGGGCCAGGCCGCCTCGGCCGCCGCCATCCTGCTGGCCGCGGGCACGCCGGGCAAGCGCATGGCGCTGCCCAACGCCCGGGTGCTGATCCACCAGCCGTACAGCGAGACCGGCCGCGGTCAGGTCTCCGACCTGGAGATCGCCGCCAACGAGATCCTCCGGATGCGTTCGCAGCTGGAGGAGATGCTGGCCAAGCACTCCAGCACGCCGATCGAGAAGATCCGTGAGGACATCGAGCGCGACAAGATCCTCACGGCCGAGGAGGCCCTCTCGTACGGGCTGATCGACCAGATCATCTCGACCCGGAAGATGAACAACGCGTCCGTCCGCTGACGGGAGGCAGTATCGTCTGCCACTCCTTGGCACGGTGCACGTCAAAGCGAACCGTGCCAAGGGGGGCCCGAACGAGGGGCCCGGCAAGGTACCGTCGACATAAGGCAGCACCAGGAGCCGCTGGACGTAGGCGTCTCCCAGGCGAAGGGGAAGCACACCGTGGCACGCATCGGTGACGGCGGCGATCTGCTCAAGTGCTCGTTCTGCGGCAAGAGCCAGAAGCAGGTCAAGAAGCTCATCGCAGGGCCCGGTGTGTACATCTGCGACGAGTGCATCGATCTCTGCAACGAGATCATCGAGGAGGAACTCGCGGAGACCAGCGAGGTGCGCTGGGAGGAACTGCCCAAGCCCCGCGAGATCTACGAGTTCCTGGACGGGTACGTCGTCGGCCAGGAGGCCGCGAAGAAAGCCCTGTCCGTCGCGGTGTACAACCACTACAAGCGCGTCCAGGCCGGCGAGAACGGCGGCGCGCAGGGCCGTGACGACGGCATCGAGCTCGCCAAGTCCAACATCCTTCTGCTGGGCCCCACGGGGTCCGGCAAGACCCTGCTGGCCCAGACGCTGGCCCGCATGCTGAACGTCCCGTTCGCCATCGCCGACGCCACGGCGCTGACGGAGGCGGGGTACGTCGGCGAGGACGTCGAGAACATCCTGCTGAAGCTGATCCAGGCGGCCGACTACGACGTCAAGAAGGCCGAGACCGGGATCATCTACATCGACGAGATCGACAAGGTCGCGCGGAAGAGTGAAAACCCGTCCATCACGCGCGATGTGTCGGGCGAGGGCGTCCAGCAGGCCCTGCTGAAGATCCTCGAGGGGACCACGGCCTCGGTTCCGCCCCAGGGCGGCCGCAAGCACCCCCACCAGGAGTTCATCCAGATCGACACGACGAACGTCCTGTTCATCGTGGGCGGCGCCTTCGCGGGCCTGGAGAAGATCATCGAGGGCCGGGCGGGTGCCAAGGGCATCGGCTTCGGCGCGACGATCCGTTCCAAGCGGGAGCTGGAGACCAAGGACCAGTTCGAGGACGTCATGCCCGAGGACCTGGTCAAGTTCGGCATGATCCCGGAGTTCATCGGCCGCCTGCCGGTGATCACCTCGGTCCACAACCTGGACCGCGAGGCGCTCCTGAAGATCCTGGTCGAGCCGCGCAACGCCCTGGTCAAGCAGTACCAGCGCCTGTTCGAACTCGACGGCGTGGAGCTGGACTTCGAGCGCGAGGCCCTGGAGGCCATCGCCGACCAGGCCATCCTCCGCCAGACCGGCGCCCGCGGCCTGCGCGCCATCATGGAGGAGGTGCTCCAGGGCGTGATGTACGAGGTTCCGTCCCGCAAGGACGTGGCCCGCGTGGTCATCACGGCCGACGTCGTCCTCTCCAACGTCAACCCGACCCTGATCCCGCGCGACGCGCGCGGCCGCGGTCCGGGCGAGCAGAAGACGGCGTAACCGCCGCCGCGGGAACGCGGACGCCGCACGCACGAGGAAGGGCCCCGGTCGACCGACCGGGGCCCTTCGTCATCTGCCGAATGCCGACGTCAGGCCTTGACGCGCACGTCCTTGCGGAGCTTGGCCGCGGTCGCGGCCGCGTCCTCGAGGCTGCTCGCCTTGCCGGTCATGGCGGATGCGAAGTCGACCGGCATCACCAGTCCGAGGGTGCTGTGGTCACCCCAGATGCAGACCGGCATCGTCATGTCCTTGGGGCCGCCGGCCGTGCTGCCCGACGCGCCCAGGTTGACCTTGATCTCCTGGCACTTGAGGACGGCGCCGTCGAGGCCGCTCGGGCTGTACGCCTTCGGGCTGCCGAGGAGCTTTCCGCCGTCGCTCTTCTCCTTCTCGGCGTTCTTCTTCATGTCCGCGAACATGTTGTCGACGGCCTTCTCGGGGTCGTCGATGGTGCCGTAGACGCCGCCGAAGGTGACCTGCTTCAGGGCGAGCGGGTTGCTCTTGTCCCCGGACTGGTAATTGGCGCTGACGTCCTTCGGGCTCTTCACACCCCAGCTCTCGGCGTCCTTCAGGTCCGACTTGGACATGCCGTCGTTCCCGGAGTCCTCGGCCTTCTTGTACTGGCCGTCGAGAACCGTCGCGGGCGTGATCAGCTTGTGCGGGCCGTCGTTTGCGACGCTGGAGCCGCCGCCCCCGTCCTTCATGTAGTACACGCCCGCCGCGATCACCGCGATCACCATGGCGACCGCCACCGCGCCGATGATCAGGCCCGCCTTCTTGCCGCCGCCACCGGAGGCCGGGGGCTGCGGGAAGGCGCCCTGGGGAGGCTGCTGGCCGTACGGGGGCTGCTGGCCGTAGGGGCCCTGCTGGGGCGGGACGCCCGGGGCCTGCTGCGGGTAGCCGTAACCGGGCTGCGGCTGGGCGGGAGGGGCCTGCTGGGGGTAGCCGTAGCCGGGCTGGGCGGGCGGTCCCTGCGGCGGCTGCTGGCCGTAGGGGCCCGGCTGGCCGTACGGCCCGGGCTGCTGGGGCTGCCCGCCGTACGGGCCCGGCTGGTTGTTGCTCATTTCCTGGGTTCCCCTCCAGATGCTTATGTGTCCCTGACATCCTGGCCCAGGTACGGCGATGCCATGTCGTCGGGGTCGCCACCGTTACGAAACAAATGCGGTTCGGGACAGCGCCGTGACGCCTCTAAACTGACCCCGTGACCGAGAACGCTCAGCAGCAGCCACCAGCGCCCGACACCGAACTGCCGACCCAGTACGCGCCGGCCGACGTAGAGGGGCCGCTGTACGAGCGCTGGGTAGAGCGGGGTTACTTCGAGGCGGACGAGAAGAGCGACAAGCCGCCGTTCACCGTCGTCATCCCGCCGCCGAACGTCACCGGCTCGCTCCACCTGGGGCACGCCTTCGAGCACACGCTCATCGACGCCCTCACGCGCCGCAAGCGCATGCAGGGTCACGAGACGCTGTGGCAGCCCGGCATGGACCACGCCGGCATCGCCACCCAGAACGTCGTCGAGCGCGAACTCGGCAAGGAGGGCAAGTCCCGGCACGACCTCGGCCGCGAGGCCTTCGTCGACCGCGTCTGGCAGTGGAAGAACGAGTCCGGCGGGCAGATCTCCGGCCAGATGCGCCGCCTCGGCGACGGCGTCGCCTGGTCGCGTGAGCGCTTCACCATGGACGAAGGGCTGTCGCAGGCCGTTCAGACCATCTTCAAGCGGCTTTACGACGACGAACTCATCTACCGCGCCGAGCGCATCATCAACTGGTGCCCCCGGTGCCTGACCGCCATCTCCGACATCGAGGTCGAGTACCAGGACGACGACGGCGAGCTCGTCTCGATGAAGTACGGCGACGGGGACGACACCATCGTCGTCGCCACCACCCGTGCCGAGACCATGCTCGGTGACACCGCCGTCGCCGTTCACCCCGACGACGAGCGCTACCGCCACCTCGTCGGCAAGCTCATCAAGCTGCCGCTCACCGACCGTTCCATCCCGGTCGTCGCGGACGAACACGTCGACCCCGAGTTCGGCACCGGCGCCGTCAAGGTCACCCCGGCCCACGACCCGAACGACTTCGAGATCGGCCGGCGCCACGACCTGCCCGCCATCACCGTGATGGACGAGCACGCCGTCATCACCGTCCACGGCCCCTTCCAGGGCCTGGACCGCTTCGAGGCCCGCTCCGCCATCGTCGGCGCGCTGCGCGCCGAGGGCCGGATCGTCGCCGAGAAGCGCCCGTACGTCCACTCCGTCGGCCACTGCTCGCGCTGCAAGACCACGGTCGAGCCGCGCCTGTCCATGCAGTGGTGGGTCAAGGTCGGTCCGCTGGCGCAGGCCGCCGGCGACGCCGTCCGGGACGGTCGCGTCAAGATCCATCCGCAGGAGATGGAGAAGCGGTACTTCGACTGGGTCGACAACCTCCACGACTGGTGCATCTCGCGGCAGTTGTGGTGGGGCCACCGCATCCCCGTCTGGTACGGGCCGAACGGCGAGGTCGTCTGCGTCGGACCCGACGAGCAGCCGCCCGGCACCGAGGCCGAGGGCTGGAAGCAGGACACCGACGTCCTCGACACCTGGTTCTCCTCCGGCCTGTGGCCGTTCTCCACCCTCGGCTGGCCCGAGCAGACCGAGAGCCTCGCGAAGTTCTACCCGAACTCCGTCCTGGTCACCGGCTACGACATCCTCTTCTTCTGGGTCGCCCGGATGATGATGTTCGGCCTGTACGCGATGGACGGCACCCCGCCGTTCCACACCATCGCCCTGCACGGCATGGTCCGCGACCAGTTCGGCAAGAAGATGTCGAAGTCCTTCGGCAACGCGGTCAATCCGCTGGACTGGATGGACAAGTACGGCTCCGACGCCCTCCGGTTCACCCTGGCCCGCGGCGCCAACCCCGGTGTCGACGTGCCGATCGGCGAGGACTGGGTCCAGGGCTCGCGCAACTTCGCCAACAAGATCTGGAACGCCACCCGTTTCGCGCTGATGAACGGCGCGACGGTGGACGGTCCGCTGCCGGACGCCTCGAAGATGTCGGCGACCGACCGCTGGATCCTGTCCCGGCTGAACTCGGTCGTCGCCGAAGTCGACGCGTACTACGAGGACTTCCAGTTCGCCAAGCTGTCGGACACGCTGTTCCACTTCGCGTGGGACGAGGTCTTCGACTGGTACGTCGAGCTGTCCAAGACGACGTTCCAGGCGGGCGGCGAGCCGGCCGAGGTCTCCAAGCGCGTCCTGGGCGAGGTCCTGGACGTCACGCTGAAGCTGCTGCACCCGGTGGTCCCGTTCGTCACGGAGACGCTGTGGACGACGCTGACGGGCGGCGAGTCGCTCGTCATCGCCGAGTGGCCGACCGACAGCGGCTTCCGGGACGCGGCCGCCGAGCGGGAGATCGAGACCCTCCAGTCCGTGATCACCGAGGTGCGCAGGTTCCGCGCCGACCAGGGGCTCCAGCCGGGCCAGCGCGTCCCGGCCCGCCTGGTCCTGGACGGTACGGCGCTGGCCACGCACGAGCCGGCCATCCGGCAGCTCCTGCGGCTCCAGCCGGAGGGTGACGGATTCACCGCCACGGCGACGCTGCCGGTCGCGGGTGTCGAGGTCGCGCTGGACCTGTCCGGCGCGATCGACGTCGCCGCGGAGCGCAAGCGGCTGGCGAAGGATCTGGCGGCCGCGGAGAAGGAGAAGGCCCAGGCGAACGGCAAGCTCGGCAACGAGGCGTTCCTGGCGAAGGCGCCCGACCAGGTGGTCGAGAAGATCCGTACGCGGCTGGCCAAGGCCGAGGAGGACATCACACGGCTCGCGGCACAGCTGGAGCGGCTGCCGCAGCACTAGCCCGCAGCCCGCGGGCACCCGTGCCGCTGGGGCGGCACGCGCGGCCACACAAGCGAAGGCCCCCGGAGTCACGCGACTCCGGGGGCCTTCGCCCAGAATGTCGGCGACCCTCCGTACACTTGGCCCCGTGAGTGAGCTCCCCCCGGACAGCAGCAGCCAGCCAGACCCTCTCGACACCTTCGACGAGATCATCGCCACGGAGACCGAACGCGACCCCGATCTCGCGGTCATCGAGGCCGGCAGCCGCACCCTGCGGACCCAGGGCGGTCCGTCGCAGGCGGACGTACCCGGGCGCCCGGAGGACCCCGAGGTCGACAAGGCGCTGCGCGAGGTCGAGGGCGAGCTGGCCACCCGCTGGGGTGAGACCAAGCTGGAGCCCTCGGTCAGCCGGATCGCCGCGCTGATGGACGTCCTGGGCGAGCCGCAGCGGTCCTACCCCTCCATCCACATCACCGGCACCAACGGCAAGACCTCCACCGCCCGCATGATCGAGGCCCTGCTCGGCGCCTTCGAACTGCGCACCGGCCGGTACACCTCCCCGCACGTGCAGTCGATCACCGAGCGGATCAGCCTGGACGGCGCCCCGATCTCCGCCGAGCGGTTCGTCGCGACGTACCACGACATCAAGCCGTACGTGGAGATGGTCGACGCCTCGCAGGAGTACCGGCTGTCCTTCTTCGAGGTGCTGACCGGCATGGCGTACGCCGCCTTCGCCGACGCGCCGGTCGACGTGGCCGTCGTGGAGGTCGGGATGGGCGGCAGCTGGGACGCCACGAACGTCATCGACGGTGACGTCGCCGTGGTGACCCCCATCGACCTGGACCACACCGACCGCCTGGGCGGTACGCCCGGCGAGATCGCCGGGGAGAAGGCCGGCATCATCAAGCAGGACGCCACGGTGATCATGGCACAGCAGCCGGTGGACGCCGCGCAGGTACTGCTGAAGAAGGCCGTGGAGGTCGACGCGACGGTCGCCCGCGAGGGGCTGGAGTTCGGTGTCGTGGCCCGCCGGGTGGCCGTGGGCGGGCAACTGCTGACCCTGCGCGGCCTGGGCGGCGACTACACCGAGGTGTACCTGCCGCTGCACGGCGCCCACCAGGCGCACAACGCCGCCGTGGCGCTCGCCGCCGTCGAGGCGTTCTTCGGCGTAGGCGCGCAGCGCGCCCAGCCGCTGGACGTGGACACCGTGCGCAAGGCGTTCGCGTCCGTCGCCTCGCCGGGCCGGATGGAGGTCGTACGACGCTCGCCGACGGTGGTGCTGGACGCCGCGCACAACCCGGCGGGCGCGCGGGTGACCGCCGACGCGGTCCAGGAGGCGTTCGACTTCAGCCGGCTGATCGGGGTGGTCGGGGCCAGCGGCGACAAGAACGTGCGCGGTCTGCTGGAGGCCTTCGAGCCGATCTTCGCGGAGATCGTGGTCACGCAGAATTCCAGCCACCGCGCGATGGACGCCGACGAGCTGGCCGCGCTCGCCGTCGAGGTGTTCGGCGAGGACCGGGTCCAGGTCGAGCCGCGGCTGCCGGACGCGCTGGAGGCCGCGATCACGCTTGCCGAGGAGGAGGGCGAGTTCGCCGGCGGCGGTGTGCTCGTCACCGGCTCCGTCATCACCGTCGGTGAGGCCCGACTGCTCCTGGGGAGGGGCTGACTTCTCGTGCGTACGCTGTGTTCCTCGACCCTGATCGGCGAGTTCTTCGTCATCGGCTTCGCCGCGCTGGTCGCGATGAAGGACCCCGGCCTGTCCATGGCGACCGTGTGGACGGTCAGCGGCATCGCGATGCTGCTGTGCCTGCTGCTGTGCGGCGTGGTGACCCGGCCCGCCGGTGTGGTCCTCGGCTGGGTGCTCCAGTTCGCGCTGATCGCGTCGGGCGTGGTGGTGCCGATGATGTACTTCCTCGGCGCGGTCTTCGCGGCGCTGTGGTGGGCGTCGGTGCATTTCGGGCGGAAGATCGAGGAGGCGAAGGCCAGGTTCGCGGCCCAGGCCGCCGAGGTCGGCCCTCCGGCTGACGCTGCGTGACAGGTGCGGCGACACGCCCTGTAACCTCGTCCCACCGCACATCTGCCAGGAGAAGGAGCCACCCGTGACTCAGCGCACCCTCGTCATCCTCAAGCCCGACGCCGTCCGTCGTGGCCTGACCGGCGAGATCATCAGCCGTATCGAGCGCAAGGCCGGCTGGCAGATCACCGCGCTGGACCTGCGCGCCCTGGACACGGAGACCCTGGAGCAGCACTACGGCGAGCACAAGGGCAAGCCCTTCTACGAGCCGCTGATGGTGTTCATGGCCTCCGGCCCGGTCGTGGTCATGATCGTCGAGGGTGAGCGGGTCATCGAGGGCGTGCGCGCGCTGGCCGGCCCGACCGACCCGATCGCCGCCGCTCCGGGCTCGATCCGCGGCGACTACGGCGTGATCGTCCGGGAGAACCTGATTCACGCCTCCGACTCCGAGGAGTCCGCCGAGCGCGAGGTGAAGATCTTCTTCCCGGGCCGCGGCTGACCCTCCGAGCGCCCTCCCCGGCCCGGCCGAGCTGACGCCTCGTCAGCTCGGCCGTCCGTCTGACCTGGGCGGCCGCACGAACCCGGCCGCCCGGTGGCATACGGGTGCCGATCGGGGGAACGAGTGCCCCCGATGGACCGTCTCCAGAAGCGAGGCGGTACGCCATCTGCTGACAATGGCGAAGACCCTCGCGCAGTGTTCGTGCAGGCGCGTCTACGATGGAAGCCTTCACGTCACAGCACCCACCTCGCCGTACCTGAACTGCCGTCAAACGCTCCCAGGGAAGGCCAGACGAATCCTGATGGGGAACTCAATGTCGTTCATCGGCCGTGACATGGCTGTCGACCTCGGGACCGCCAACACGCTGGTGTACGTCAGGGGTCGCGGGATCGTACTCAACGAGCCGTCCGTCGTCGCGATCAACACCAACACCGGTGGGATCCTCGCGGTCGGCGCCGAGGCGAAGAAGATGATCGGGCGCACGCCGGGCAACATCGTCGCCGTGCGTCCGCTCAAGGACGGCGTGATCGCGGACTTCGAGATCACCGAGCGGATGCTCCGCTACTTCATTCTGAAGATCCACAAGCGGCGGTATCTGGCTCGTCCGCGCGTCGTCGTCTGCGTGCCCTCCGGTATCACCGGCGTCGAGCGCCGCGCCGTCATCGAGGCCTCGTCCCAGGCCGGCGCACGCCAGGTGCACATCATCGAGGAGCCGATGGCCGCGGCCATCGGCTCCGGCCTGCCGGTCCACGAGGCCACGGGCAACATGGTGGTGGACATCGGCGGCGGCACCACGGAGGTCGCGGTCATCTCGCTCGGCGGCATCGTCACCGCCCAGTCCATCCGTGTCGCGGGCGACGAGCTGGACAACGCCATCATCCAGCACGTCAAGAAGGAGTATTCGCTCCTGCTGGGTGAGCGGACGGCCGAACAGATCAAGCTCACGATCGGTTCGGCGTACGACCTCGACTCCGACGAGCACACCGAAATCCGCGGCCGGGACCTCGTGTCCGGGCTGCCGAAGACCGTCGTCATCTCGGCCGCCGAGGTGCGCAAGGCGATCGAGGAGCCGGTCAACGCGATCGTCGACGCGGTCAAGACCACCCTCGACAAGTGCCCGCCGGAGCTGTCCGGCGACATCATGGACCGCGGAATCGTTCTGACCGGCGGCGGAGCACTGCTGCGCGGCCTGGACGCGCGGCTGCGCAGTGAGACCGGCATGCCGATCCACATCGCCGAGGACCCGCTGGACAGCGTGGCGCTCGGCTCGGGCAAGTGCGTCGAGGAGTTCGAGGCACTCCAGCAGGTCCTGGACGCCCAGCCCCGCAGATGACACAACTCAGCGACTCCGCCGTACGAGATGATCTTTTCTCGTGCGGCGGATCGTTGATATAGAGGCATAAACTCCCGCAAACGGGCCCCTTGGGATCGCGCGCGCAGACCGCGCTTCGACGGGGCCACCCGGTTCCTATGAGGAAGGGCACGGCCGCCGCACGTGAGGGACACGAAAGAGAGCCGGCTGCTCCTGGTGCTGCTGACCGCCATCGCGTTCGCGCTGATCACGGTGGACATCCGCGGCGGGGAGAACTCCCCTGTGGACGGCGTCCGGCAGGCCGCCGCCGCCGTCTTCGGCCCGATCGAGAACGGCGTGTCGGCCGCGGTGGACCCGGTCGGCAACGCGGTCTCCGCGGTCCGCGACTCCGGCGAGCGCCACGACCGGCTCGCCGCGCTGGAGAAGGAGAACGCCGCCCTCAAGGCCGAACTCGGCAGCGACGACCGCAAACGCAGCCGCCTCACCCAGCTGAACAAGATGCTGAAGCTGGCCGGCGACGGCCAGTACGGCATCAAGGGCGCCCAGGTCATCGCCATAGGGGCGGCCCAGGGCTTCTCCTGGACCATCACGATCGACGCCGGCGCCGACGACGGCATCCAGCGCGACATGACCGTCCTCAACGCCGACGGACTGGTCGGCCGCGTCACCACCGTGGGCCCCAGCACCTCCACCGTGCTGCTCGCCAGCGACCCCGACTTCACCGTCGGCACCCGCATGGAGGGCAGCGACGAACTCGGCTTCGCCTCGGGCCAGGGCGACCGGCCGCTGCGCGTGCAACTCCTCAACGGCAAGGCGGACGTGAAGAAGGGCGACCGCATGGTCACCTTCGGCTCCCAGGCCGACCGGCCCTTCGTGCCGGGCGTCCCGGTCGGTGTCGTCTCCCGCGTCGACCCCTCCGGCGGCGACCTGACCCGCACCGTCTACGTCACGCCGTTCGCGGGCTTCACCAAGCTCGACGTCGTCGGCGTCGTCGTCCAGGCCCCGAAGAAGGACCCGCGCGACGAGGTCCTGCCGCCGAAGCCCAAGCCGACCCCGACGCCCACGGTGACCGTGACGGTCACCCCGTCCGCCGACGCCTACGCCAACGACTATCCGCAGCAGTAGGAGCTTCGAGTCCCATGCGCCCCAACCGGATCCTGCTCTCCACCGCGCTGGTCGTCGTCGCCCTGGTGATCCAGGTGAGCGTCCTGTCCCGGCTGCACCTGCCCGGAGCCGTCCCCGACCTGCTGCTGCTCACTGTCCTCGGCCTGGCCATGGTCTACGGCCACGTCGGCGGCGCCCTGGTCGGCTTCGGCGCCGGACTGCTCGCCGACATCGCCCCGCCCGCCGACCACGCCGCCGGCCGCTACGCGCTCGTGCTGTGCGTCATCGGCTACCTCGCCGGGCTCATCAAGCCCGAGACCGGCCAGGTCAAGTCGGCCACCGGTCCCATGGCCGTGGTGGTGGCCGCCGCCATCGGCTCCACCCTGCTGTACGCGGGCGTCGGTGCCCTCGTCGGTGACACCGCCGCCCGCCATGTCGGCCTGGGCGGGCTGCTGCTGACGGCCGCCGTGTACGACCTGCTGCTCGCGCCCTTCGTCGTGCCCGGAATCATGTGGCTGGCCAGGCGCGCGGAGAACGATCCGCTCGCCGAGTCCGGCTCCGCCGCCAAGAAGACCGACTTCTCCTCCGGCTGGCTCTCCTCCGGCACCGGACTGAGCATCGGCGGCCGCCGTGGGGCGCTCGGCAGCCTGAAGGCCAAGGCCCGCACCCGCGCCACCCGGGTCGGCCGCATCAAGGGGGTCAAGCGGCTGTGACAGCACGGCAGTCGGCCGCCCTGCCGACCGCACAGGTCCGTTACACGCACTGAGAGGGGGAGGCAGCACCCGTGACCAACATCCCTGAGACCGGCCGGACCCCACGCGTCCAGACCCGGCTCGTCGTCATCCAGATCCTCGTCCTCTCCCTGCTCGGCACGCTCGGTGGCCGGTTGTGGTACCTCCAGATCCGCGAGGGCGCCCACTACCAGAAGGAGGCCTCCGGCAACCACGTCCAGCAGGTCGTCCAGCCCGCCGTGCGCGGCTCCATCCTGGACGCCCGCGGTGTGCCGCTCGCCGACAACGAGACCCGGCTGGTGGTCTCCGCCTCCCGCACCGACCTGCTCAAGCAGAAGGACGACGGCAAGGCGGTCCTCACCAAGCTCGCCGGCGTCCTCGGCATGGACGTCGACGAGGTCATGCAGAAGGTCCGGCTGTGCGACGCCAAGACCCCGCAGCCCTGCTGGAACGGCTCGCCGTACCAGCCCATCCCCATCACCGACGAGGCCACCCCGCGCCAGGCCCTGCAGATCCGCGAACGCGCCGAGGACTTCCCCGGCATCACCGCCGAACCCGAGGCCGTGCGCCGCTACACCGGGCCCGGCAAGTCCAACTCCGCGCAGGTCCTCGGCTACCTCTCGCCGGTCACCGACGACGAGATCCAGAAGGCCAAGGACACCGACTCGCCCTACCTGCGCTCCGACATGGTCGGCCGCTCCGGCCTCGAACGGCAGTACGACCGGGAGTTGCGCGGCAAGGCCGGCGTCACCCGCTACGAGGTCGACAACCTCGGCCGCGTCATCGGCAAGTCCAAGTCGGACGCCGCCGAATCCGGCTCCAGCCTGGTCACCAGCATCGACTCCCGCGTCCAGCGGATCGCCGAGTACGAGCTGGACAAGGCGATGAAGGCCGCCCGGGCCCAGTGGGACAAAATCACCGAGAGCAACTACAAGGCCGACTCCGGGGCCGTCGTCGTGATGGAGGCCAAGACCGGCCGTGTCGTCGCCATGGCGTCCGCCCCCACGTACGACCCGAACGTCTGGGTCGGCGGCATCTCCGCCAAGGACTACAAGACGCTCACCGGCAAGGACTCCGACTACCCGCTGCTCAACCGGGCCATCCAGGGGCAGTCCGCGCCCGGCTCGACCTTCAAGGTGGTCTCCACGGCAGCCGCGGTCGAGGCCGGCTACGACTTCAACGGCAACTACCCGTGCACCAGCTCCTACTCGGTCGGCAGCCAGGTCTTCAAGAACTTCGAGGGGGAGAGCTTCGGCCCGATCTCACTCGGCCGGGCCCTGGAGGTCTCCTGCGACACCGTCTTCTACTACCTCTCGGACAACGAGTGGAAGAAGGACGGCGGCATCAACCCCAAGAAGGGCCAGCCGAAGGACTACTTCTACAAGACCGCCCACCAGTTCGGCCTCGGCAAGGAGACCGGCATCGACCTGCCCAACGAGGTCACCGGCCGCGTCCCCGACCGCCAGTGGAAGCAGCGGTACTGGGAGGCCAACAAGGACGCCTGGTGCAAGACCGGCAAGAAGGACGGCAGCTACGTCGAGAAGATCGCCTACGAGAACTGCCTCGAGGGCAACAGGATGCGCGAGGGCGACTCGATCAACTACTCCATCGGCCAGGGCGACACCCTCCTCACTCCCGTCCAGGAGGCCGTCATCTACGGGGCGATCTCCAACGGCGGCACCATGTACACCCCGACCATCGGCAAGGCGATCGTCAGCCCCGACGGCAAGCACGTCACCGAGATCAAGCCGAAGTCCCACGGCAAGCTGCCCATCACCAAGGCCACCCGCGACATGATGGACCAGGCCCTGGCCGGCGTGGCCACCCGCGGTACCGCCGCCTGGAAGTTCGGCGGCTGGCCGCAGGACAAGATCCCGCTGCACGCCAAGACCGGTACCGCCGAGGTCTACGGCAAGCAGACCACCTCCTGGCTGGCCACCTACACCAAGGACTACACGGTCATCATGACCATCGCCCAGGCCGGTACCGGCTCGGGCGCCTCCGGTGAGGCCGTCCGCAACATCTACAGCGCCATGTACGGCGTCCAGGCCGACGGCTCCATCGACAACAAGAAGGCCCTGCTGGCCGCCCCGCAGAAGAGCCTGCCGCAGATCCGGCCCGACGGCTCGATCGCCGCCCCGAAGGTCCCCGCCGACCCGGCCAAGGACCAGGAGGAGATCGCCAAGCAGGCCGCCGAGCGGGCCGGGCAGGGCGGTATCGCGCCGAACGACCAGCAGGACGGCACCACGGCGAACGACCAGCAGGGCGGCGCCGCACCGAACGACCAGCAGCCGCCGGCGACCACCGCCTCGCCCCCCACAGGCAACAGCAACACCCGCAGGCGCCAGCGCCGAAGGGGAAGCCGGAGGATGACCGCATGACCGGCGCGAACAGCTTCTCCATCTCCGGATACGGCCCCGAACGGGGCGGCTGGACACGGGTCTTCGCCCGCGACTCGGCCGCCCGCCGGCTCGACTGGCCGATACTGTTCTGCGCGCTGGCGCTGTCCGGGATCGGCGCCGCCCTGATCTACTCCGCCACCCGCAACCGCACCGCCATCAACCAGGGCGACCCGTACTACTTCCTGATCCGGCACCTCACGAACACCGGCATCGGGTTCGCCCTGATGATCGGCACGGTCTGGCTCGGCCACCGCACCCTGCGCAACGTCGTGCCCATCCTGTACGGGCTCTCGGTCCTCGGGGTGCTGCTGGTGCTCACCCCGCTCGGCGCCACCATCAACGGCAACCGCAACTGGATCGTCCTCGGCGGCGGCTTCTCCCTCCAGCCCTCCGAGTTCGTGAAGGTCACGATCATCCTGGGCATGGCGATGCTGCTCGCGGCCCGGGTCGACGCGGGCGACAAGATGTACCCCGACCACCGCACGGTCCTTCAGGCGCTCGGCCTGGCCGCCGTACCGATCATGGTCGTGCTGCTCATGCCCGACCTCGGCACGGTGCTGGTCCTGCTGACCATCATCCTGGGTGTGCTGCTCGCCTCCGGCACCTCCAACCGCTGGGTCTTCGGCCTGCTCACCGCGGGTGTCGTGGGCTGCATCGCCGTGTGGCAGCTGCACATCCTGGACGAGTACCAGATCAACCGGTTCGCCGCCTTCGCCAACCCCAGCCTCGACCCGGCCGGCGTCGGCTACAACACCAACCAGGCCCGGATCGCCATCGGCTCCGGCGGCCTGTCCGGCGCGGGCCTCTTCCACGGCTCCCAGACCACCGGCCAGTTCGTCCCCGAACAGCAGACCGACTTCGTCTTCACGGTCGCGGGCGAGGAACTCGGCTTCCTCGGCGCCGGCCTGATCATCCTGCTGCTCGGCATCGTGCTCTGGCGCGCCTGCCGCATCGCCCGCGAGACGACCGAGCTGTACGGCACCATCGTCGCCGCCGGAATCGTCGCCTGGTTCGCCTTCCAGTCCTTCGAGAACATCGGCATGACCCTGGGCATCATGCCGGTCACCGGCCTGCCCCTGCCCTTCGTCTCCTACGGCGGCTCGTCGATGTTCGCGGTCTGGGTGGCCGTCGGACTGCTCCAGTCGATCAGAATGCAGCGGCCCATGTCGGCGTAGCGGCGGCGACCCACGCCCGGACCCCTGCCGCCGGGGCCGGACCCGCACTAGATTCGGGTCATGGCGGACATGAAGGCGAAAAGGGAGATCGAGCGGAAGTACGAGGCCGGCGACGGCGGGCTGCCCGACCTGACCGGCGTCGGCCCGGTCGCGGCCGTCTTCGACCAGGGCGTCGCCGAACTGGACGCCGTCTACTACGACACCCCCGACGAACGCCTCACCGCCGACGGACTCACCCTGCGCCGCCGCACCGGCGGCACCGACGCCGGCTGGCACCTGAAGTTCCCGGTCGGCCCCGGCGTACGCGACGAGATCCACGCCCCCCTCTCCGACACCGTGCCCCCCGCCCTCGCCGGACTCGTCCGCTCCCGCGTCCGCGACGCCGAATTGCTCCCCCTGGTCCGCATCCGCTCCCGCCGGGCGATCAGCCACCTCGTCGACGCCGACGGCACCCCGCTCGCCGAGGTCGCCGTCGACGCCGTACGGGCCGAACGGCTGACCGGTCACGGCGGCACCGCCCAGTGGACCGAGATCGAGGTGGAACTCGCCGACGACGGCGACCCGAAGCTCCTCGACGCCGTCGGCAAACGCCTGCGCAAGGCGGGCGTGCGCCCCTCCCCGGCGGCCTCCAAACTGGCCCGCGCCCTGACCGAGACCGCACCGCCGGACCACCCCCGCCGCACGGCGGCCGGGCACGCGGCCCCCACGACGGCCGGCGACCACGTCCTCGCCTACCTGCGCGCCCAGCGCGACGCCCTCGTCGCACTCGACCCCGCCGTACGCCGGGACGAGTACGACTCCGTCCACCAGATGCGTGTCGCCACCCGCCGCCTGCGCAGCGCCCTGCGCACCTACCGCAAGGTCCTGGACCGGACCGCCACCGACCCGGTCCGCGCGGAACTGAAATGGCTCGGCACCGAACTCGGCCTCGGCCGCGACCAGGAAGTCCTCACCGAACACCTCACCGCCGGCCTCGACGACCTGCCCTACACCCTGGTCACCGGCCCCGTCCGCACCCGGCTGCGCACCTGGTCGCAGTCCGCCCGCAGCGACTCGCGCCGACGCCTCCTCGCCGACCTCGACGGCGCGCGCCACCTGGCCCTCCTCGACACACTCGACGCCCTGCTGGCCGACCCGCCGCTGCGCCCGGCCGCCGCCGGGAAACCGGCCAAGGTGATCACCAAGGCCGTCCACAAGGACTTCGCGGCGCTCTCCGCCCTGCTCCGGCACGCCCTCGACCTGCCCCCGGGCCACGACCGCGATCTCGCCCTGCACGAGGCCCGCAAGAAGGCCAAGGCGACCCGGTACGCGGCCGAGGCGGCCGTACCCGCCCTCGGCGATCCGGCCGCCGGCCTGGTGAAGGCGGCGAAGTCGCTGCAGAGCCTGCTCGGCGACCACCAGGACAGCGTCATGGCCCGCCGGACCCTGCGCGAGCTGGCCGGCCAGGCGCACGCGGCGGGGGAGAGCGCGTTCACGTACGGGGTGCTCCACGGACGCGAGGAGCAGCGGGCGGCCGAGCTGGAGGCGCGGCTGCCGGAGACCTGGCGGGCGATCGAGAAGGGGACGGCCCTCTGAGCGCACCCGCGACCGTCTTCCGGGCGTTCGGGACAGGTCCGGGACCGGGTTAGGCTTGGTGGTCACCCCTGTCAGCTCACGAAGGTCCGTCGAGATGCCTGCCGAAGCCGCCGAGACCGTCGAGTCCGTGTTCCCGCAGCTCGAAGCTCTGCTCCCGCATGTGCAGAAGCCGATCCAGTACGTCGGCGGAGAACTCAACTCCACGGTCAAGCCCTGGGAGTCCTGCGACGTCCGCTGGGCGCTCATGTACCCGGACGCCTACGAGGTCGGCCTGCCCAACCAGGGCGTCATGATCCTCTACGAGGTCCTCAACGAGCGCGAGGGTGTCCTGGCCGAGCGCACCTACAGCGTGTGGCCCGACCTGGAGGCGCTGATGCGGGAGCACGGCGTCCCGCAGTTCACGGTGGACGGCCACCGCCCGGTGAAGGCCTTCGACGTCTTCGGCCTGTCCTTCTCCACGGAGCTGGGCTACACGAACATGCTCACGGCCCTGGACCTGGCCGGAATCCCCCTGGAGTCCAAGGACCGCACGATCGACGACCCGATCGTGATGGCGGGCGGCCACGCGGCCTTCAACCCCGAGCCGATCGCCGACTTCATCGACTGCGCGGTCATCGGTGACGGCGAGCAGGCGGTGCTGGAGGTCACGGAGATCATCCGCGCCTGGAAGGCGGAGGGCCGCCCGGGCGGGCGCGAGGAACTCCTCTTCCGCCTGGCGAGGACGGGCGGGGTGTACGTGCCCGGCTTCTACGACGTCGAGTACCTCCCCGACGGCCGTATCGGCCGCGTGGTCCCCAACAAGTCGGGCGTCCCATGGCGTGTGTCGAAGCACACGGTGATGGACCTGGACGAGTGGCCGTACCCGAAGCAGCCGCTGGTGCCGCTGGCGGAGACGGTCCACGAGCGCATGTCGGTCGAGATCTTCCGCGGCTGCACGCGGGGGTGCCGCTTCTGCCAGGCCGGCATGATCACCCGCCCGGTGCGCGAGCGCTCCATCACGGGCATCGGCGACATGGTGGAGGCCGGTCTGAAGGCGACCGGCTTCGAGGAGGTGGGCCTGCTCTCCCTGTCCTCGGCCGACCACTCGGAGATCGGTGATGTCGCCAAGGGCCTCGCCGACCGCTACGAGGACGACAAGATCGGCCTCTCGCTGCCCTCCACCCGTGTGGACGCCTTCAACATCGACCTGGCGAACGAGCTGACCCGCAACGGCCGCCGCTCGGGCCTCACCTTCGCCCCGGAGGGCGGCTCGGAGCGCATCCGCAAGGTCATCAACAAGATGGTCTCGGAGGACGACCTGATCCGCACGGTCGCCACGGCCTACGGCAACGGCTGGCGCCAGGTGAAGCTGTACTTCATGTGCGGTCTGCCCACGGAGACGGACGAGGACGTCCTCCAGATCGCCGACATGGCGATGCGCGTGATCCAGAAGGGCCGTGAGGTCTCCGGCTCCAACGACATCCGCTGCACGGTCTCGATCGGCGGCTTCGTCCCCAAGCCGCACACCCCGTTCCAGTGGGCGCCCCAGCTCTCCTCCGAGGGGACGGACGCCCGTCTGCAGAAGCTCCGCGACAAGATCCGCGGCGACAAGAAGTACGGCCGCTCGATCGGCTTCCGCTACCACGACGGCAAGCCCGGCATCGTCGAGGGTCTGCTCTCGCGCGGCGACCGCCGGATCGGCGCCGTCATCCGCGCGGTCTACGACGACGGCGGCCGCTTCGACGGCTGGCGCGAGCACTTCTCCTACGACCGCTGGATGGCCTGCGCGGACAAGGCCCTCGCCCCCTTCGGCGTGGACGTCGACTGGTACACCACCCGTGAGCGCACCTACGAGGAGGTCCTCCCCTGGGACCACCTCGACTCCGGCCTCGACAAGGACTGGCTCTGGGAGGACTGGCAGGACGCCCTCGACGAAACCGAGGTCGAGGACTGTCGCTGGACGCCTTGCTTCGATTGCGGGGTATGTCCCCAGATGGATACGGCCATACAAATCGGCCCGACCGGCAAGAAGCTGCTGCCTCTGGCGGTCAAGAACGCTGGTCCGACGCCCGCTGCGAGTGGTCACACCCACTGACGTGAGCGAGGCACTCGATCGGGTGATCGAGGCGCCGGCGGGGGCGAGTGAGGACGAGGTGACTGCGGCGTTGGCTGCGGTCGGGGCTTCGCGTCCTCGCTCGCCGGTGCCGTCGGCCCCTTCCCGGACGCCACTGCCGGTTCCTGGGGAGCACCGTCTCGCATGCGTCGCCGTGGTATCCGGGGCAGGCTGGTGGAGCGGGGAGTTTTGACGTGGGAATCCTCCGTGAGCGACGGCCTGTCCGCCCCGGCATTGGCCCGAAATGTAGGTGAAGATCCAGAGCCTGCCTCAGGGTGATGATTCTCGCTCTGCGCGAATCGCGCACGGACATGGGCGTGCCACGACGCGGTCCGATTCAAGGCGTCCGATCGCAGCGTCCCCTCGTCCCAGTGCCTGCCGTGCTCGGCAGGCGGCAGCGGGAAGGAAGCGCCATGGAGATCAAAGGATCGATTGCCCTGGTGACGGGGGCCAATCGTGGCATCGGCCACGCGTTCGCTCGCGCACTGATCGAGCGGGGAGCAGCCAAGGTCTACGCCGGTGTCCGCGATCCGGCGAGCGTGAGCGACGAGGAGCTCTCTGCGCTGCGTCTGGACGTCACCAAGCCGGATGACGTCGCCGCGGCGGCCGCGGCCGCCGGTGACGTCACCATCGTCGTCAACAACGCGGGCGTCGGAGGTTTTGAGACCAAGCTGCTGACGGGCTCCTTCGACGGTGCGCGCGAGGCGATGGAGATCAACTACTTCGGCACCTGGGCCGTGTCCCGTGCCTTTGCGCCGGTCCTGGCGCGCAATGGCGGCGGCGCACTGGTGAACATGCTGTCGGCTGTCTCCTGGATCTCCCGGCCGGAGTATCCCGGCTATGCGGCCTCCAAGGCGGCCCAGTGGTCGTTGACGGGCGCGCTGCGGGAAGGCCTGCGCGAGCAGGGAACACTCGTGATCGGCGTCCACGCCGGTTTCGTGGAGACGGATCTCAGCTCCTTCACGGACGCACCGAAGATCAGCGCAGCGGACGTGGCGGAGCAGACCATGGACGCCCTGGCGAACGACCGGGTCGAAGTCCTCGCCGACGAGCGGACCAAGCAGATCAAGCAATCCCTGGCGCAACCACTCGAACAGTGAGGAGACGTTGGCTGGGCCGGGAGGAATGACGCGGTGCAGCCGGACCGCCGGCTTCGTGGACACGCCGTTGTCGGCCAGGCCTCGCGACGGCACGCTCGGCGCCCAGGCGAGTGCGCTGCGGCGCGCGGCTGCCGCCCATGGTGAACACGAGAAGCGCATTGGCCAAGAGGATGCGTACTGGCGACTGGTACGCCCCGTACATGGTCAGCGAGCAGATCGGCGCCGAACCGCCCTGGTAGGGCCGGTGCAGGGAGGAATCATGACCGAGACCTACGATCGCCGCCGCACGGCCGTTCTGCTGGTCGATCCCTACAACGACTTCCTCTCGGAGGGCGGCAAGGTCTGGCCGCGCCTGGAGCCCGTGGCCGGCGACGTCGGTCTGCTGGATCATCTGCGCTCTGTTGTCGCCTCGGCCCGTGCGGTCGGTGTGCGCGTGGTGTTCGTGCCGCACCGCCGCTGGGAGCCGGGTGACTACGAGACTTGGGACCATCCGACCCCCTCGCAGCGGAAAATCCAGCAGCTCCACCACTTCGCCCGGGGTTCCTGGGGCGGGGAGTTCCACCCCGACTTCCAGCCGCAGCCGGGCGAGGCCGTCGCTCAGGAGCACTGGGGGTCGAGCGGGTTCGCCAACACGGATCTGGACATGCAGCTCAAGCAGCACGGCATCACCCACGTGGTTCTTGTCGGCGTGCTGGCCAACACCTGCGTCGAGGCCACCGCTCGTTTCGCCATGGAGCTCGGCTACCACGTGACGCTGGTCACCGACGCCACTGCGGCCCTCAGCCCCGAGATGATGCACGCCGCTCACGAACTCAACGGCCCCACCTACGCCCAGGCCATCGTCACCACGAACCAACTCATCGCCGCATTCGACGGATCCCAGCCATAGGTCGTGCGGACGTGCACGAGCTCGGTGTTCGGCCGACGGCGGGTGGTGCGTTTGGGGGCGCGGTCGGAGACCAGGGCGGCGATGGCACGGTGGGTTTCGCCATAGGTCTCGCGGCGTTGGCGTGTTCGACGCAGATGCGTCGGGAGGACTGATGCCCTCAGTGCGCACCGCGGTCTGGTCGTGCACTCGGCCCGGCCGTTCGGCTCCCGACCACAGGGTGCGGCCCTGCTCGTCGCTGATGGCGGTGGTCTTGATGGTGATCTTTCTCGAGCGTGCGCAGCCGCACCCCGGGCCGGTCCGGGACGGCGAAGCCGCGCGCAGCGGACGGACCTCACAGATCGCTCGGCCGATGGTGGACGAGCCCACCTCGTAGATCACCCCCAGGGGGCCTGACTGGTCATCACAACCCAGACAACTCACGCGGCCCCTCTGGCCCCTGCTCCGCGGCCGCTTCGGCGACGTTCGGGCCGCCGCCGAGATGATGGTCTGCGGCCTCGCCGACCCGGCTCGGTACGATCACCTACCTCGGTCTGAGTATGCGAGCGGTTGACCGCCGTGCGCGGCGCCGGAAGGGTGGACGCATGCGCCGACTGCTGCTGCTCGCCCCGCTGTTGCTCTTCACCGCCGGCTGCGGGGTGGTGCAGTCCTACGCCGAGGACGAGGCGACGGACGCCGCACGGGAGGTGGCCAGGAAGGCGGGCGAGCAGCTCTACGGCCAGCGTCCGCGCACGGCGGAGGAGGTCGGGCGCTCCGCTTCCGGCATCGACGGGGTGGAGGTACTGCGGGTGACGGGTACCTCGACACACGACGGGGACGGCGTCGACGTGGTCGTCCGCACGTCTGTGGGATGGTCCGACCTCGAGGAGGTCGCCGTACGGCGCTGTTTCGTGGTGCGGGTGTCGCCCAAGTCGGAGTGGGGTGAGAATCCCCGTGACGTGGACTGCCCGGACGGCCGTCCGCTGACCTTCGCCCCGCCACCCGGACCGCCCCGGCTGCCGTACGAGGAGCTCCGCGCGAAACTCCCCGGGGTGCCGGAGGGCGGCCGGGCGGACGAGGCCGAGGTGCGCCGTACGCTCGCCGCCCTGGACCTGGATCCGGCGATCCGTACTGAGGTGAAGGCGGACGGCGGCCGAGTCGGCGTTCTCCTGTCGGTGAAGGGCAATGGCTTCGACGCGCAGGACTGCCTTCTTGCCCGCGTGGTCCCCGGTGCCACCGAGGTGTGGGTGCCGCCCCGGATCCAGCGGATGCCCGGAGAGGGCGGCTGCACCGTCGGCAACGCCCTGGACCCGATACCGTCACCGCACTGAACGGGGTGCCTGGCTCCGGCGAAAGGCCGCCTGCACCCCGGTGGGTGGTCAGTGCAGGAGCGGCGAACCGTGTCCTCTCCCTGATCCGTGCCGAGCCCAGCAGGGCGGCTCCGCCGATGTGACGCTCCTGCGTGGGTTTCCTTCCGCCCACCGCCCACCGCCCACCGCCCACGCGTCACGTCGTATTTGCGCAATCTGGAAATTGTGCCGTTATGCTGCCGCCGATTCGCGACAGACGGCTCGCTCGCCGTGGCGTCTGAAGGAAGGACGGAACGTGCGGAACGCGGATACGGCGGCAGACGCGCCCAGGACCGGGGCGCGGTTCGGCCGGCTCGGACGGCATCCGGTGCGGTGGCACACCGCTCTGCTGACTGTGTGGACGGCCCTCTGGTTCGTCGTGGCCGAGCGCCACGGCGCCGTGTCCTGGCACTATCTGAGAACCGGTGAGGAGCTGCTGTTCGGTGAGATTCCGGGCGGCGGCCTCGGGCTGTACGCCAACCATCCCGAACTGCAGATCGGCCCGGTCAGTTTCGTGGTCGCCGGCCTGTTCACGCCGTTCCCCGAGGCAGTGGGCGAGAAGCTGGCGGACGCATTCATGTCGGGCCTCGGGCTGTACATGCTGGTCCTGGTCGGTCGCACCGCCGCCGACCACTACCGGGGTACCGGGCTGAACCACCGGCGCCTCCAGCAGCGCGTACTGGTTGCCGGGGCCGCCTTCATCCCCATGTGGGTGGAGGTCGCGGTGCGTTTCGCGCACCTCGACGACGTGCTGGCGCTGTTCTTCACCACCCTCGCCGTGCGCGCGCTGGTGCGCGGCAACGCCACCGCCGTCGGGGTCCTGCTGGCCCTGGCCGTTGACTCCAAGCCATGGGCGGTGGGCTTCCTGCCGCTGCTGCTGGCGCTGCCCCGGCCAGTACGGCTGAAGGCGGGCGCCTGGGTGGTCGGGCTGGTGGCCGCCGCCTGGCTGCCGTTCTACTTGACCCATCTGGACACCTTCGCCGCGGCGCACTTCACCATCCCCAACCAGCCGGCCTCCGCCCTGCGCTGGTTCGGCGTGAACGACCCGAGCACCCCCTGGTGGGACCGCCCCGCGCAGATGACCCTGGGCATGGCCCTGGGCGCGCTCGCGGTGCGCAGGCACCGCTGGGCCGCCGTGGTGCTGCTGGCCGCCGATGCGCGGATCGTGCTGGACCCAAGCGTGTACACGTACTACAACGCCTCGGTCCTGCTCGGCACGCTGATCTGGGACTCGATCGGTCAGCGGCGGCTGGTGCCCTGGGTGAGCTGGATCGCCCTGATCTCCCTCTACGGCAGCACCCTGCTGGTCCCCTCCGACTCCGCGCAAGGCCTGATCCGGTTGGCCTTCGCGGTCGGTTCCGCCCTGTACGTCCTGTGGTGGCCGCAGCGCACCCTCCGCAGCCGACGCGGGCCGGCCGGTTCCGCCGGCCCGTCGGCCGAGCAGGATCCGGTCACACGGGTTCCCGGAACGGCCCGACCGGCAAGAAACTCCTGCCCCTGACGGTCAAGAACGCGGCCCCGGCACCCGCGTCGAGCGGTCACGCACACGGAACTGAGCGAGGCACTCGGACCGCGGGCTTGGCGATCCCCTCGAGCGATGTGGCATGGACAACAGGACCCTGATCCTCACGCGTATCGCCGCGCTCGCGGCCACGGACGCACCGGCGGTCTCCTACCTCGCCCATGTCGATCCCGCGGTCAAGGCCAACCTGACGGCCGAGCAAGTGCAGGACGTTCTCGTCGCGATCGCACCCGTGGTGGGCACGGCACGGGTGATGGCGGCGGTGGGCCACATCACCGAGGCGCTCGGCTTCGCCATCGCGGTGGCGGACTCCGACGCCGAGGCGATGGCTGCGGCCCAGAGCGGGAGCGGCTCCTGAACAGTCGCCGCCGCTGACGGCCGGTCGGCGACGGCGGTTCCGCCCGGATCGAGTCGGCCCCCTCCCGTTGAACGGGAGGGGGCTTCAACGTGTTTGAGAAGTGGGGAACTGGTCAGATCGAGGCCGGAAACGAGTGGCTGCGGTGTGCAGGGAATTGTTTGTATGACCTGTCACTTTCCGCTCGATTGCTTGAGGTGTGAAGCCACTTGAAGAAGGTCCTGACCACAATGGCCGCCGCTGTCATGGGTGTCACGATGTTCGGCGGGAATGCCCAGGCGGTGGACGCCACTCCGTTCAGCGCGACGAACTGCACCGGGAATGCGGGAGCCACGGACGGGTCCGGATCCGTTTGTATCACGGTGAACGGGACCGGTCTCAAGGTGGACAGCTTCTACCTGTCCAAGCAGTCGAACAACCGGGCCTGGACCGATTACGCGCACATCAACTTCACGGACGGATCGGGCGGTTTCATGAGTCAAACCGTCAGTGCCGCGCGGGTCGAGAAGAAGACGGTCGGAACCACCTGGGGGCTTTCTGCGGCGGACGGCAGCAAGATCTGCGGGTATTGGCACAATTACCCGGGAACCAAGGCCTGCGCGACGATTCACAAGTAATCCGAGGCGCGGAACGGGTGGGGCGGGCCGGTTCGGTCCGCTCCGTTGTCGTGGGCGGGCAGAGGCGGATCGGGGTCCGGCTCCTGCGGATTCCTGCCGAGTGATGTGTGGGCCTCGTGCATCCGGCGGGGGCGACGCTGCGTCCTCTCCGGTATGGAACTGGAGAAGCGGGGGACCGGTGAGCGACCGCCCGAGGGATGCCTCGTGGTGGCGATCCGGATGCCCGTACGGATCGTCGTGCTCGTGCTGGTCGTGCCGGTGCGCATGGCGTGGGACGCGCTCGTCGTCGGCGGGCGGTTCCTGCGCGACACCGTGCTGCGACCGCTCGGCCGGGCGCTCGCACGGCTCGGGCGCGTACTGGTCGTCGTACCACTTGTATGGCTCGGGCGCGTACTGGTCGTCGTCCCGCTCGTATGGGCATACCGGTGGGTGCTGACGCCGATCGGGCACGCGCTCGTGTGGCTCGCGCGGAGAGCCGGCGACCTGCTCGCGTGGGTGTACGCGCGCGTGCTCGCGCCGATCGGGCGCGCGGCCGCGTGGGCGCTCAGGAGGCTCGGGCTCGTGCTCGCCGCCGTGGGATCAGCGGTGTTCGCGGGCGTGGCCTGGCTCGTCCGGTGGCTCCTCGTGGCCCCCGGCACGTGGTGCTGGACGTGGATCCTCACGCCGGTCGGCCGTGCGCTCGCCTGGTGTGCGAGGGGGCTGCGGTGGGTTCTCGCGGCGGTGGCCGCCGGGGTCGGTGCGGTTCTGTACTGGACCTGCCGTGTCCTGCTCGTCCTGCCCGCGCTCGCGCTGTGGCGATGGGTCCTCACGCCGGCCGGCCGTGGGCTCGCCTGGTGCGGGAGGGGGCTGTGGCGGTGGGTGCTCGTCCCCGTCGGTCGCGCCCTGGCCGTCGCCGGGCGGGAGGTGGCGGACGCCCTCGGGCATGCCTGGCGGGTGGCCGGGCGGATCTCCCTCGCCGTCGGGCGGTTCCTGGGGACCGTCCTGCGCCTGCTCGTCGTGGAGCCGGTGAGCTGGGCGTACCGCCGGATTCTCACGCCGGTCGGGCACGTCGTCCGGGATGCTGTGCTGCGCCCCGCGGCGCGGGTCGCGCGCCAGGTGGGCCGCACCACCGGGCAGGCTTTCGCCGCGGCGCGCGACATCGCCCGGCAGACCCGCGCCGACCTGCGCCGGGCGCTCCTCGGGGAACCCCGGCCGGTGGCCCGTCGGGAACCCGTGGCGGCCGAGACGCGTATTCTAGAGACAAGGACCGGGCGCGAAGTCTCCCCGCCGACGCGGGGGTGATCCGGACGGGACGGCACCGGAAAGGTGCCGGACCGGACGCTCCCCGCCGACGCGGGGTGGTGCCACGGACCGTCCGCCGTACACGAGGAGAAGTTCCACTGGGCAAGCGACAGCCCGAAGGCCCACCGCCCGCACCCGCGGTGCAGCGCATCCGACTGCGCTACACCAAGCGTGGCCGCCTCCGGTTCACCAGCCACCGTGACTTCCAGCGCGCCTTCGAGCGTGCGCTGCGCCGTGCCGAGGTGCCGATGGCGTACTCGGCGGGGTTCACGCCGCACCCGAAGGTGTCCTACGCCAATGCCGCACCCACCGGCACGGGCAGTGAGGCGGAGTACCTGGAGATCGCGCTCACCGCGCCCCGCGAGCCGGAGCGTCTGCGTGAGCTTCTCGACGAGTCGTTGCCCGCCGGGCTGGACATCGTCGAGGCGGTCGAGGCCCGTACGTCGGGGCTCGCCGACCGGCTGACCGCTTCCGTGTGGGAGCTGCGGCTGGACGGTGTGGACCCGGCGGAGGCCGAACGCGCGGTCGCGGCCTTCAACGGGGCCGAGACCGTGGAAGTGCAGCGCCTGACCAAGAACGGCATGCGCACCTTCGACGCCCGGCCCGCGGTGGTGGACCTGGAGAGTGCGGAAACGCACGGTTCGGCGGCTGATGGGCCGACCGACCAGCCTTGTGCGATACTGCGGCTGGTTGTTCGGCACGTGACGCCTGCCGTACGACCCGACGACGTCCTGTCCGGTCTCCGCGCCGTGGCCGACCTGGCGCCGCCGGTCCCCGCAGCGGTGACCAGGCTGGCGCAGGGGCTGCTCGATGAAGAGACCGGCACGGTGACCGACCCGCTCGCGCCCGACCGCGAGGCAGACCCGGCCGCCCCGGCCGATTCAGTGGGGGCCGCCGTTCCTGCCGCCGCGAAGGCGCCTGCGTAGGGACGGTTCCGCACCGGGACGGACGTCGAAGCGCCGCCCTCGTACTCGGGAGCCACCTGGGTCGGGCAGCGCACCGACCAGAAGACTTTCGCCAGGCCGTACACGACAAGGCGTACGGAACCGGCGAGACAGGACACAGAGAGCTCCCGTGCGGCGCCCGCGCCCCGGACGGCGGCCGGCGCCCATGCGCGGCCGCGGACGTCAACGGTGCCGATCGACGTGATCGGCGCCGGACCAGGCGCGGCGCCCGGGAGCCTGACGGGAGATACCCCCGCATGCTCGAACCGACCGAACCCATCGAGGGTTCCGAAGAACTGAACACTCCCAGCGACACCCTGCCGCCGCGTCGTCGGCGCCGTGCCGCGTCCCGCCCGGCGGGTCCGCCCGCCGCCGCGTCCTCCGAGGCCGCGGCCGAGATCACCGCTCCGGCCGTACCGGCCGCCACCTCCGCGGAACTCGCGGAACAGGTGGAGGAGCAGGAGACTTCCGGGGCCGCGGTGACCGCCGAGACGGTAGCGGTCACCGGTGAGGCGCTGGAGGAGACCGAGGAAGCCGCCGCGGAGGCAGCGCCCGCGCGCCGTACGCGCCGCCGTGTCTCCGTGCCCGCCGGGACCCCCTCGACCGCCCAGGGCGAGGCTGCCGCCGAGACCGTCGTGCCGGCGGCGGCCGTTGCCGAGACGTCGGTCACCGGGTCCGGTGCCGTCGAGGCGCCTGCCGGGTCCGTGGAGGTCGGCGAGGCCGCCGCTCCGCGGCGGACCCGTCGGCGTGCCACGCGCAGCGTGTCCGCGCCCACCGCGTCCGCCGCGTCCGCGGAGGCGGTCGACACGGTCGTCCCCGCCACGCCCGCGGAGAGCGCACAGCAGCCGGCGAGTGCCGAGGCTGTCGCCGAGCCGGCGGCCGAGGCGCCCGCGCCTGCCGCTCGTACGCGGCGCCGCGCGACCCGGCGCGTGTCCACGCCCGCCGGTGCCCCCGCCCCGGCCGAGGCCCCTGAGGCCCCCGCGGTGAACGCCGCTCCCGAGGCCACGATCCCTGAGCCCGCGACCGCCGAGCCTGAGCCCGTTGCCCAGGCTGCGGAGGACGAGGCTCCGCGCCGCGCTCGCCGGCGTGCCACGCGGCGTGTGTCCGAGCCCGCCGCCTCGCCCGAGGGTGCGGCGGAGTCCGGGAGCGGCGCCCCCGCCGAGGAGGCCGCGACCCCCGAGCCCGCCGCCGAGGTCGTGGAGGACGCGGCTCCGCGACGTACCCGCCGTCGTGCCACGCGCCGCGTGTCCGAGCCCGCCGCCCAGACCGCGGGCGTCACCGAGGCCCCCGCGGCCCAGTCCGCCGAGGCTCCCGGCGAGGACGAGGCCCCCGCCGCCGTCGCCCCCACCACCCCTGCCGCCGACGAGTCGCAGGCGCCCAAGGCGTCCGCCGCCGAGGCCGGGGCCGAGGAGACCGGGACGCGGCGGAGCCGGCGTCGGGTCGTCCGGCGTGCTGCGACCGGGTTCTCCGAGCCCGCCGCCGAGTCCGCCGCCGGCGACGGCGAGTCGCCGCGTCGGCCCGCGCGCCCCGCCGTCGCCGTGTTCCAGGCGCCCGTCTTCACCGAGCCGATGTTCCAGACCCCGGAGCGGGCCGCCGCCGCTGCGGCGGCCGAGGCCGCGGAGGTCGAGGAGCTTCCGGAGGAGCAGCTCGAGCAGGCCGAACAGGCCGAACAGGTCGAGCAGGGCGTTTCGCGCCGCCGTCGCCGCCGGGGTTCCGGTGGCGAGGAGCCCGAGACCCGGGCGGCCGGGCCCGCCGACGAGTCCGCCGAGGACGAGACGGAGGAGGAGACCGCCGAGTCGGCCGAGGAGGCCGCCGAGGGCGAGGACGGCGAGGAGTCCGGTTCGCGCCGTCGCCGCCGTCGCGGTGGCCGCCGCCGTCGCCGGGGCGAGTCCGCCGAGGACGCGGAGGAGAGCGACGAGCTCGCCGCCGAGCAGGCCGCGCAGGACGCCGAGGACACCGCCGAGCAGCTCGACGAGGACGACGAGGAGTCGGCCGACGAGGACGAGGGCCGGCAGGGTGGCGGTGGCTCCAGCAGCAGCCGACGTCGCCGTCGGCGTCGTCGCCGGGCCGGTGACAGCGGCACGGACAACGAGCCGTCCGCCGACGACCCCGAGCGCACTGTCGTCAAGGTCCGCGAGCCCCGCAAGGCCGCCGAGCCGTCCGACGAGGTGCAGTCCATCAAGGGCTCGACCCGCCTGGAGGCCAAGAAGCAGCGCCGCCGCGAGGGCCGCGAGCAGGGCCGCCGCCGGGTGCCGATCATCACCGAGGCCGAGTTCCTGGCCCGCCGTGAGGCCGTCGAGCGCGTGATGGCGGTCCGGCAGCACGGCGACCGTACGCAGATCGGCGTCCTGGAGGACGGCGTGCTCGTCGAGCACTACGTCAACAAGGAGCAGTCGACCTCGTACGTCGGCAACGTCTACCTCGGCAAGGTGCAGAACGTCCTGCCCTCGATGGAGGCCGCCTTCATCGACATCGGCAAGGGCCGCAACGCCGTGCTGTACGCCGGTGAGGTCAACTTCGAGGCGCTCGGCATGGCCAACGGCCCCCGGCGCATCGAGTCCGCCCTCAAGTCCGGCCAGTCCGTGCTCGTCCAGGTCACCAAGGACCCCATCGGACACAAGGGCGCCCGTCTGACCAGCCAGGTCTCCCTCCCGGGCCGCTACCTCGTGTACGTCCCCGAGGGCTCGATGACCGGCATCAGCCGCAAGCTGCCCGACACCGAGCGGGCCCGGCTGAAGACCATCCTCAAGAAGATCGTCCCCGAGGACGCGGGCGTCATCGTGCGCACCGCCGCCGAGGGCGCGAGCGAGGACGAGCTGCGCAGGGACGTCGAGCGGCTCCAGGCGCAGTGGGAGGACATCCAGAAGAAGGCCAAGAACGGCGGCAGCTCGAGCGCACCGTCGCTGCTGTACGGCGAGCCGGACATGACCGTCCGGGTCGTGCGCGACATCTTCAACGAGGACTTCACCAAGGTCATCGTCAGCGGTGACGAGGCGTGGCAGACGATCCACGGGTACGTCTCGCACGTCGCCCCGGACCTCGCGCCGCGTCTGCAGCGCTGGACCAGCGAGGTCGACGTCTTCGCCACGTACCGGATCGACGAGCAGCTCGCCAAGGCGCTGGACCGCAAGGTCTGGCTGCCCAGCGGCGGTTCGCTGGTGATCGACCGGACCGAGGCGATGGTCGTCATCGACGTCAACACCGGCAAGTTCACCGGCCAGGGCGGCAACCTGGAGGAGACGGTCACCAGGAACAACCTGGAGGCGGCCGAGGAGATCGTGCGTCAGCTCCGGCTGCGCGACCTCGGCGGCATCATCGTGATCGACTTCATCGACATGGTCCTGGAGTCCAACCGCGACCTGGTGCTGCGCCGCCTGCTGGAGTGCCTGGGCCGCGACCGTACGAAGCACCAGGTGGCCGAGGTGACCTCGCTGGGCCTGGTGCAGATGACCCGCAAGCGGGTGGGCCAGGGCCTGCTGGAGTCCTTCTCCGAGACCTGCGTGCACTGCAACGGCCGCGGTGTCATCGTCCACCTGGAGCAGGCGAGCGCGGGCGGTGGCGGCGGGAGCAAGCGCCGCAAGCGCGCCCGCGCCGGTGCCGAGCAGCCGCACGAGCACGAGGCCGTGGCCGCCGAGGTGGTCGCCCCGACCGCCGAGGAGGAGGCGGAGGCCGAGACGGAGGCCGCCGAGCCCATCGTGCTGCCCGCGCTGGAGATGGCCCCGGACGAGGAGCTGTACAGCAGCGTCGCCGAGGCGGAGGCCGCGGCGAGCCGTGGCCGTACGCGGCGCCGGGCGAGCCGGCGGGCGTCCGCGCCTGCGGGCGCGCCGAAGGCGCACGCCGACGGTGGCACCCCGGCTCCCACGGCCCAGGACGTCACGGCGGCCGAGGAGGCCGCGCGCCCGGTGCGCCCGGAGCCGGCGGAACGGGCTCAGGCCGAGCCTGTGGCCGTCGAGGACCCGGCCGTCCCGGCGCCCGCCGCCGAGGCCCCGGTCGAGGAGGCCGCTCCCAAGGGCCGTGCGCGTCGCCGCGCGACCCGCAAGGTGTCGGCGCCCGCCGGCTCCCCGGCGGGTGCCGAGGAGACCGTGGTGACGGTGTCCGAGGCCGCGCCGGTGGCACCCGCCGAGCCGCAGGACGTCGCGGTCGACGCGGCTCCGGTTCCGGCGGAGCAGCCGGAGGCCCCCGCCGAGCCCGTCGCCCCGGCCCGTCCGCGCCGCCGTGCCGTGCGCAAGGCCACCGCGCCGACCGCGTCCGAGGACACGGCCGTCATGGTCGTCCCGTCGGCCCCGGCGGAGGAGGCCGAATCGGCCGCCACCGCGGAGGAGCCCGCCGAGGAGACCGCCGCGGAGGAGACTCCGGCGAAGAAGGCGGCGGCCCGCAAGACGGCCAAGAAGGCGACGGCGAAGAAGGCCGCCGCCAAGAAGACCGCGGCCAAGAAGACGGCCGTGAAGAAGGCCACGGCCAAGAAGGCGGCGAAGACGACGACCGCCAAGAAGACCGCGGCCAAGAAGACGACGGCCAAGAAGGCGACGGCCAAGAAGACCGCGGCAGCGGCCCAGCAGGCGCCGTCCTCGGTCGGCTCGTCGGTGGAGGAGTGACCAGGGCCTAGCCCCGGCCGCGTGCCCCGGCCCGGACACCCCCGCGGTGTGCCGGGCCGGGGCACGCGGCTGTTTCCGGCCCGGCGGGGGTGAGAGGCGCATCCGGTGCCACGCCGCCGCTGCCCGCGCGAGCGCACCCGGACAGCCCGGATCCCCGTCGAACGCCCGAGGTTACGGAGAGGTGGCGGGCGGGGGAACACACGTGCACTTTTGATAACCTGAACGGCGGTATCGGCCGCTGCCGAGACGTACGCCCAGGCGTTTGCCGAGGACCACGGCCGACGAGCACGCCGGACATCCCGCTCGCGGCTGACTCTCTCTCAGAGCACCCCGTCGGCCGGGGATTCGGCGGAGACCTGTACGCCGTCCCCGAGCACCGGTGATCCACGGGAAGCGGACGAACGTGCCACGGCGGCCACCTCCCGGCTCAGGTATGTCGTGCGGCGACAAGGCCGTTGAAGAGGAGGACGCCGATGGCGGACGCCCTGGAGTCCATCCCGGCTGCTCGGCCGGTGATCGGCGATGAGGAGATCGAAGCCGCGGTGCGCGTGCTGCGCAGCGGCAGGGTCGTGCAGGGGCCCGAAGTGGCCGCCTTCGAGTCGGAGTTCTCCGAGTTGGTCGACGGGCGCCACTGCGTCGCCGTCAACTCCGGGACCTCCGCGCTCCATCTGACCCTGATGGCCCTCGGTATCGGCCCGGGCGACGAGGTGATCGTGCCCTCGTTCTCCTTCGCCGCTTCCGCCAACGCCGTCCGCCTGGTCGGCGCCGACGTCGTCTTCGCCGACATCGAACCCGGCAGCTTCTGCCTCGATCCGGACGCGGTCGAGGCGGCCGTCACCCCGCGCACCGCAGCCGTCATGCCGGTCCACCTGTACGGGCACCCGGCGGCCATGGACCGGCTCCTGCCGATCGCCGAGAAGCACGGCCTCGCCGTCGTCGAGGACGCCTGTCAGGCCCACGCGGCTCAGCTGAACGGCACCCCGGTCGGCGCGTTCGGCACCGCCGGAACGTTCAGCTTCTACCCGACGAAGAACATGCACGCCCTGGAGGGCGGCATGGTCACCACCGCCGACGCCCAGGTGGCGCGGACCCTCAGGCTGCTGCGCAACCAGGGCATGGAGCAGCGCTACGCCAACGAGATCGTCGGCGCCAACATGCGGATGACGGATGTCGCGGCGGCCATCGGGCGGGTGCAGCTCGGGCGGCTCGCGGAGTGGACGGACCGCCGCCGCGCCAACGCCGCCCACCTCGACGAGCACATCACGGCGCTGGTGACGCCGCCGGTCGCCGAGGGCGCGCGGCACGTCTACCACCAGTACACCGTGCGCGTGTCCGAGGGCATGGACCGGGACGCGGTGCAGGAGCGGCTCACGGCCGCAGGAGTGGGCAACGCCGTCTACTACCCGACCCCCATCCACCGGCTCACTCCGTACTGGGAGCCGGACCGCAAGGCCGGCCGGACCTGGGACCTGCCTCAGACCGACCGGGCCGCCGCCCAGGTCGTGTCGTTGCCGGTCCACCCGTCCCTGACCGACTCCGACCTCGCGCGCATCGCCGACGCCGTGAACAGCCTGGGAGACACACTGTGAGCAGGGCGAAGCTGCGGGCCGGTCTCGTCGGCCTGGGGTCCATGGGTCGTCACCACTGCCGGATCCTGTCCGAACTCCACGGCGTGGAACTGGTCGCCGTCGTCGACCCGATGGGCGACAAGTTCGGTGTCGCGCGGGGCGTGCCGATCCTGGAGTCCGTCGAGCAGCTCGTCGCGCTGGGCGTCGACTACACCGTGGTGGCCTGCCCGACCGCGCTGCACGAGGAGATCGGCCTGCAGCTCGCCGAGGCCGGGGTGCACGCGCTGGTCGAGAAGCCGGTGGCCGACACCGTCGAGGGCGCGCGGCGGCTGGTCGAGGCGTTCGAGGCCCGCGGCCTGGTGGCCGGCGTCGGCCACATCGAGCGCTACAACCCGGCGCTGCAGAGCCTGCGGGCCCGCCTGGAAGTGGGCGAATTGGGCGAGGTGTTCCAGGTCGTGACCCGTCGTCAGGGGCCGTTCCCGCACCGCATAGCCGACGTGGGAGTGGTCAAGGATCTGGCGACCCACGACATCGACCTGACCGCCTGGGTCACCGGCAAGCCCTACGTGTCGGTCTCCGCGCACACCGTCTCCAAGAGCGGCCGCCCGCACGAGGACATGGTCGCCGCCGTCGGGCAGCTGGTCGACGGCACGATGGTCAACCACCTCGTCAACTGGCTGAGCCCGCTCAAGGAACGGTTCACCTCGGTCACCGGCGAGCGCGGCTGCTTCATCGCCGATACCCTCACCGCGGACCTGACCTTCCACTCCAACGCGGCCGTCGCGACCGAGTGGGAGGCTCTTCAGGCGTTCCGCGGCGTCGCCGAGGGCGACATGATCCGTTACGCGATCCCCAAGCGGGAGCCGCTCCTCGTCGAGCACGAGTTCTTCCGGGACGCCGTGCTCGGCCGCTCGCACGAGATCTCGACGCTCCGCCAGGGCCTGCGGACGGTCGAGGTGGCCGCCGCGGTGCTCGAATCCGCCGCCACCGGCGACACCGTGCGGCTGGACACGGCCGACGACGCCGTGCCGTCCGGGGCCTGACGCTCAGCCCATCGCTTCCGGCCGGGTCCCGTGTCCCGGTCCCGCAGTACGCCCCGAGAAAGAGGCACCCCGTCCATGAACATCTGCGTAGTCGCCCTCGGGAAGATCGGCCTGCCGCTCGCCGTGCAGTTCGCATCCAAGGGCCACCGGGTGATCGGCGCCGACGTCAACGAGAAGGTCGTCGACCTGGTCAACGCCGGTACCGAGCCCTTCCCCGGCGAGCACGCCCTCGACGTCCGGCTCAAGCAGGCCGTCGACGACGGGCTGTTGTCCGCCACCACCGACACCGCCGACGCGGTGGCCCGGTCCGAGGCCGTCGTCGTGGTCGTGCCGCTGTTCGTGGATGCCGAGGGCGTGCCGGACTTCGGCTGGATGGACGCGGCGACCAAGGCCATCGCACAGGGGCTGAAGCCGGGCACCCTGGTGTCGTACGAGACCACACTGCCCGTCGGCACGACCCGCGACCGGTGGGCGCCGATGCTCGCCGAGGGCTCGGGGCTGACCGCGGGAGAGGACTTCCACCTGGTGTTCTCCCCGGAACGGGTCCTCACCGGCCGGGTCTTCGCCGACCTGCGGCGCTACCCGAAGCTGGTCGGCGGCATCGACGAGGCGTCGACCCGGCGCGGCGTGGACTTCTACCGGCAGGTCCTCGACTTCGACGAGCGCGACGACCTGCCGCGGCCCAACGGCGTGTGGGACCTGGGTACCTCGGAGGCGTCCGAGATGGCCAAGCTCGCCGAGACCACCTACCGGGACGTCAACATCGGCCTGGCCAACCAGTTCGCGCGCTTCGCCGACACGGCGGGCATCGACGTCAAGAAGGTCATCGAGGCCTGCAACAGCCAGCCCTACAGCCACATCCACCAGCCGGGCATCGCCGTCGGCGGCCACTGCATCCCGATCTATCCGCGGATGTACCTGTGGAACGACCCGCAGGCCACCGTGGTGCGTGCCGCCCGCGAGGCCAACGCGGCCATGCCGGCGTACGCCGTCGACCTCCTCGCGGCCGCCTACGGCGACCTGACCGGCGTGAACGTCCTCGTGCTGGGCGCCGCCTACCGGGGCGGCGTCAAGGAGACCGCGTTCTCCGGCGTCTACGGCACGGTGGAGGCGCTGCGCGAGCGCGGCGCGGTGCCCTGCGTCTCCGACCCGATGTACACCGCCGAGGAGCTGACCGCGCACGGCCTGCCCCCGCACGAGGGCCAGACCGTGACCGCCGCCATCCTCCAGGCCGACCATGCCGAGTACCGCGAGCTGTCGGCAACCGACCTGCCCGACGTACGCGTCCTGGTCGATGGCCGCCGCACCACCGACCCGGCCCGCTGGGAGGGCGTGCGCCGGGTCGTCATCGGCGGCTGACCCGCTCCGTACGGCGCTGAGCCCCCGCCCGGACCACCGGGCGGGGGCTCAGCGCCGTACGCGGGCTCCGGTCAGGCGCCGGCCGCCTCCTCCATGAGCCGCACGACACGGCGGGCCGCGGTGCCGTCACCGTACGGAGTGCCGCGCGGTGTCCGGGGCGCGGGACGGCAGGCGATGCCGGTCCACTCGGCGGCCGGCTTCTCGTGCGGATCGGGCACGAGGACGTTCCAGCCGTCCTCCAGGGTTTCGACCCACTCGGTCTCCGGCCGCACCGTGGTGCACGCCCGGTCGAGCAGGTACGCCTCCTTCTGGAGACCGCCGGAGTCGGTGACCACACCGGCAGACGCGAGCACCGCGGCGACCAGACCCGCGTACGGCAGCGGACGGCCGACGCGGACGGATCCCTGCTCCAGCTTGATGCCGTGCTGCTCGGCACGGGCGACGAGGCGCGGATGGGCGAGCAGGGCCACGGGCAGCGGAAGCCCGGCCAGCGACCCCACGAGCGCGGAGAGGCGCTCCGGGTCGTCGGTGTTGTCCGGCCGGTGCAGGGTGGCCAGCAGGAACGGCTGCGCCGGGTCGATGCCCTCGGGCAGCGCCGGCGCCGGGTGCTGCCCGGCGAGCACGGCGTCCCGGATGCGCAGGCAGATGTCGACCATGACGTCGCCGGACAGCCGGGCGCGGTGCTCCAGCCCCTCGTCGGCGAGGTGTCGCATGGCCTCCTCGGTGGGCGCGAGCAGCAGGTCGGCGCAGTGGTCGGTGAGCACGCGGTTGTGCTCCTCCGGCATGCGGCGGTTGAACGAGCGCAGCCCCGCCTCGAGATGGGCGACGGGGATGTGCTGCTTCACGGCGGACAGAGCGCCCGCGATGGTCGAGTTGGTGTCGCCGTACACCAGGACCCAGTCCGGCCGGTGCTCGTCGAGGACGGGGTCCAGGGCGGACAGCACCGCGCCGGTCTGCACGCCGTGGCTTCCGGATCCGACCCCGAGGTGCACGTCCGGGTCCGGGATGCCCAGCCCGCTGAAGAAGACGTCCGACAGGTCGGCGTCGTAGTGCTGGCCGGTGTGCACGATGACGTGCTCGTGCTCGGTCTCCGCGAACGCGGCGGCTATGGGGGCCAGCTTCACCAGTTGGGGGCGGGCTCCGACGATGCTGATGACTTTCACGGCGTCTCTTCTTCTCGGTCAGGGGCGGTGGGTCCGGGCGTGCGGCCTCACTCGGCGCATGCGGTCTGCGGTCGCGGCCTCGGCGCCGCGGAGCGCGGGCCGAGTCTGCGCAGCGTGCGTTCGGCAGGGCGTTCGATCCACTGGTAGGCGGCCGCGGACAATGCCAGGCTGATCACCAGGACGAGCGTCCAGACCTCGATGGTCTCCGACAGCGACACGGGGCGACCGTGGAAGCCCTTGACGATTCGGATGACTATTTCATGAATCAGGTACCAGGCGAACGACCAGTGTCCCAGCCGGATCATCCAGGAACCGCCCAGTCCCGTGCGGCGTCCGTCGAGATCCGCGCGGGCGGCCGCGACGACGAGCAGGGCGAAGAGCGGGGTGGACAGCAACTGGGAGGCGCTGTACGGGCTGTACCAGAGGGCGTCGGGTACGGCACGGGACCAGGGGATCAGCAGCAGGTGCCAGGCGACGACCAGGCCGACGGCGACCGACAGGGGCACGCGGGGACGCCATCCGCGCCGGACGGCGAGCCCGGCCGCCACGCCCACGACGAACTGCAGCGAGCGGGTCAGCGGTACGTAGTCCAGCGCCCATACCCGCAGGAACGTGTCCGAGACGGTGGAGGCCGCCGGCCACACCAGGAGCAGGGCCGCGCAGCAGACCGCCGCCGTCCACGCCCACGTCCGTGCCCTGCGGGGCGCGAGAGCGGCCAGGAGCAGCGGGAAGACCGCATAGAAGAACGCCTCGTCACTCAGTGACCAGGCGGCCGGGTTCCCCGCTGACGCGTAGACCGGGTCGGGCACCCAGGCGTGCAGCAGGACCAGTGACGTGGTGACCGCCGCACCCGGGATCGCGACGTTCTGGACGGCCATGACGGCCACCGACAGGGCGGTGCTCACCATCATCAGCGGCCAGATCCGGGCGAAACGCCGCCACATGAAGACCTTTGCCGGGACGCCGGCTCCGTCGTACGTCCACGCGAGGACGAACCCGGAGAGCACGAAGAAGAAGGTCACTCCGGAGCGGCCGTACCACACCGCGTCGCTGAGGCCCGGGATCTTCCCCACTCCGCGGGAGAGGTGGTAGAGGACCACGGTCAGCGCGGCCCAGAAGCGCAGGCCGGTGAGAGAGGGCAGCCGGTCACGGCTCGGTGCGGTACCGGCTGCCGGAAATCTCTCGGAGCTCGGTGCCATGTGCGTCCCCCCGGTCATCCTGCGTTTCCTCGTCGTCGCAGGGCCGACCGAGCATACGATCCGCCCGGCGACGCGCGGCGGGGGGTCAGGAGTTGCCGTGAGGCGGACGGTGGCTGTCGACGAGGGAAAGGATTGTCGAACGTGTGTGATAATCCCTCCATTTGGAGGCGGCGGGACCGACACATCACCGCACGGTGGAGGAAGGCCACGACCACCAGGGAACCGGCCACTGGGCCCCGCTCGGTGCGCGCCCCGCCTTCACCATGGCTGAGCGAGGAAGCACGGCCGCCAGAGTCAACCACTCCAGTCGAGGACAAGTCTGTGCCACCCGCCGATCTGACGTCCGCCGAGGGCCGGGACAAGCCGCATCTGCTGTATTTCGCGATCGGTTTCCCGCCCGCGGCCAAGAGCTGTGCCTACCGCATGCGGGAAACCGCCAACCAGTTCGCGGCTCACGGGTGGCGGGTCACCGTGGTCACCATCGAGGACGAGTCCTGGATGATCGACTCGGGCATCGACCCGACGCTCTCCGACCCGGTCGATCCCAGGATCGACGTGGTCAAGCTGCCGCTGTCCCGCGACGACCTCGAGACGGACCTGCGGAAGTTCTCGCGGGAGCGGGCACTGGACCCGGATGCCTGGCTGCGCCAGGCCCGAAAGGACGTCCAGGAGATCTTCCCCGACCCGGTGTTCGGCGCCTGGCGCCCCGCCCTGGAGGAAGCCGCCCTCCACATCCACGCCGAGAACCCAGTGACCCTCTCGATGGCCAGTTGCGTGCCCTACGTGCAACTCGCCGCGATCCGGCGCCTCTACGACGATCACCAGGTCCCCTACGCGGTGGACTTCCGCGACGGCTGGTCGCTCGACGTCGTGGAGGGTGTCGAGGCGTTCCTGGAGGACTCCCCGGCGGGTGTCTGGGAGTCCCGGATGCTGGCCGACGCGGTGGCCTTCTGGTGCGTCAACGACCCCATCGCCGAGCACTATCGCAGGCGTTACCCCGACGCGCGCTCCCGGATCCACGTCGTGCGCAACGGCTACGACGCCGACAGCGTCGACCTGCCGACCACCGTGCGCGACCCCGACGCCCCGCTGGTCTTCGGCTACCTCGGGACCGTGACGTTCCCGGTGCCTCTGCTGGCCAAGGTCCTCGACTCCTGGAAGGCGGCCCGCGAACGCGAGCCGCTGCTGGCCGACGCCACACTCGAAGTACGCGGGCACATCGGTGTCGGAGCGCGCCAGGGGGCGAACCGGCACATGGAGATGCTGCACGAGGCCGCCGCCGAGGGCGTCGTCGTCGGCGGACCGGTGCCCAAGGGCGAGGTGTCCGAACTCTACGGCCGGTGGAACGCCCTGCTGCTGATCATCGTCGGCGGCAGGTACACCACGTCCGGGAAGGTCTACGAGTACATGGCCACCGGGTTGCCCGTCGTCTCGGTCCACGAGCGTGAGCACGACGCCTCGGACCTGCTCGAGGGCCATCCGCTGTGGACCGGCGCGTACGGCCTCGACGTCGAGAAGCTCACGGAGTCGTTCTGCCGGGCCGCGTACATGGCGACGTCGGCCACGGACGAGCAGTGCCGGGCGGCCAAGGCACACGGGGCGTCCTACCAGCGGGGCGCGGTCATGGCGCCCGCGGTCCGCGAACTGACCGAACTGGTTCTCGACGCGCGGAACGCGGCGAAGGAGAGGGTGGAATCGTGATGGACGTGCTCGTCGTGGTGGGGCGCACGCCCAACACCGACATCTTCCGGACGTTCGTCGGCGAGATGAAGAAGCTGGACGTTCGTGTGCATGTGGTCGGGACGTTCGCGCAGAACCGGATCGACGCGGAGTGGGGGATCGACACCGTCCACCGGGTCGCGACCGACGGCGCCAACCTCGACTGGCGCGCCCGCGGCCGTGCCGTGCACGCCCACCCGCACGAGCGCTTCTGGGCTTACGTCGGCGGCGACGACAAGGTCCTGCGCCTCGCCGGCGCGGCCGATGTCATCGTGGCGGCCGACTCCAAGGCCTACTACAGCGGCTGGGAACTGGCACGGCTGAACACCGGCGCACACGCCTGCGTCGGCTTCGGTGCGGCCCAGCGCCTGGTACGGGCGCTGCAGGACGGCAACGCCCCGGCCGTGTCGGTGCCCGACGCGATGGACGACGGTCCCCAGCGCGAGCGGATCTCCGACGGCGCGCTGCTCCTGGGCCACGAGAAGATGCTCGGCTCCCGGATCGGTTCCGCCGTCGCCCGGCGGGTTCCGCTGCTTCCGCTGCCCCAGCAGACCCGGGTCGACGTGACGCGCAGTGTCATGACCGGCCTGTTCGGTCTCCGCCAGGCACGGGCTGCGGTGGCGACCGCCGGCGCGGCCGCCCAGCGGCTGCGGGACACGGAGTCGCGGGCCGAGGTGCTGCGCACGGCGACGCGGCGTGCGCTGAGCCACGGGTTCACCCCCGACACGCTGCTGGCGTCCGCCGAGGCCGATCTCGCCCACGCCGACAGCCTGTTCGCGGCGGGCGACGCTGCCGGTGCGGCGGAGTTCGTGCACTACGCGCTGCAGACGGCGTTCCACCGGGTCGCCCACATCGATCAGCGCGAGAGCCCGCTGCCGAAGCGCGCGGAGGAGTTCGCCCGTCTGATCACCGCGTCCACCGCGGGTGCGGCGGCGACCGCGGCGCAGGGCCGGGTGCGTCCGGCGGCCGAGCCGGAGCCGGGCCGGCCGCGGCGGTTGCTGGTCGTGACGGACGGAAACGACAACTTCCTCGGCCTGATCAGGAACCACTACGAGTCGAATCCGGATGTCGAGCTGAAGTTCCTCGACATCGCCGACTACCCCGGCATCAAGCGGCTCGCCGGGAATCGCCGGGGGCTGATCGCTCACCGCCTCGGCGGCGACGCCATGTACGGCTTCACCGCCGAGCAGCACCTGCGCCCCTACCTCGACTGGGCCGACACGGTGTTCGTCGACTGGTGCGCCGCGGCCGCGGCGCTGTTCACCTCCGTGGACCCGGGCACCGCCCGCATCGTCGTGCGGCTGCACAGCTACGAGACATTCTCCTCCTGGCCCCGGCTGACGGACTTCTCCCGAGTCGACGACCTGGTCTTCGTCGCGGACCACATCCGTGACCTGGCGCTGCGTTCCGTGCCGGCCCTGACCGGACCACAGGCGCCGCGCACGCACATCGTCGACAACGGCATGGACCTCGCCGGCTTCGCCCTGCCGAAGAACCCCGACGCCCGCTTCACCGTGGGCATGGTGGGCATCGGGCAGGTCGCCAAGGACCCCCTGTGGGCCCTGCGCGTCATCCGGGAACTGCGCGGCCGCGACGAGCGCTACCGGCTGGTGATGATCGGCGGCGACATGGACACGAAGGCGAGTCAGGCGGCCGCCGCCTACCAGCGCTCCTTCCAGCGCAAGGTGGCCCCGTTGGTGAAGGAGGGGGCCGTGGAACGCCGGGGAGCCACCACCGACGTGCCCGGCAGTCTGCGGGACGTCGGCGTCATCCTCAGCAGCTCCGTGCGCGAGGGCTGCCACGTCGGCGTGATGGAGGGCGCCGCCAGCGGGGCGGTTCCCGTCGTCCGTGACTGGCCCTTCTTCGCGGGGCAGAAGCACGGCGCCTCGACGCTCTACCCGGCTGACTGGGTGGTGAGCACCCCGGAGGCGGCCGCGGACCGGATCCTCGCCGTCACCGCCGACGAGGAGACGTGGGCGGGGTACGGCCGCGAGAGCGAGAAGTACGCCCTGGCCTCGTGGGACTGGCCGGTGGTCCGGGGAGAGTTCGACCGGCTCTTCGGCATCGGCTGACGTCGAGAGCGCGGCCCTTGGCCCAGGAGGGCATGAGACGGCCCGTGGTCCGCAGGAGGGTTCCTGCGGACCACGGGCCGTTCGTTCACTTTCTCAGGCGTCGCGCTCGGTGAGGACGCCGTCCTTCTCGTCGTACAGCGCACCCGTCTGCGGGCACTGCCACACCCCGGCCTCCTTCTGCGCGAGCTTGTGCCCGGCGCGCCCCACCCAGCCGGTCTGCCGCGCCGGCACGCCCATCACCAGGGCGAAGTCGGGCACGTCCTTGGTGACGACGGCTCCAGCGGCGACCATGGCCCAGCGGCCCACGCGGACCGGGGCGACGCACACCGAGCGGGCCCCGACGGACGCGCCCTCGCCCACCGTGACACCGACGGCCTCCCAGTCGCCGCCGCGCTTCTGCTTGCCCTCGGGGTCGACGGAGCGCGGGTTGTGGTCGTTGGTGAAAACGACGGCCGGGCCGATGAAGACGCCGTCCCCGAGTTCGGCCGGCTCGTAGACGAGTGCGTAGTTCTGCAGCTTGCAGTTGTCGCCCATGCGTACGCCCGAGCCGACGTACGCGCCGCGGCCGATCACGCAGCCCTCGCCCAGACGGGCGTCCTCACGGATCTGCGCGAGGTCCCACACGCTGCTTCCGGCACCGATCTCGGCGCTCTCGTCGACCTGGGCGCTGGGCTGGACCCTGTAGTTCACCTGGCTGCCTTCCCCTGTTGGCTTCGTCGGCGAGCATATTCCCCGCCGCGGGAGGACCCGCGTCCGCCCTCGTCGGCATGGGCACGCTCGGCACGAGAGAGCTCTGCGCCCTGGTCCTGGCGGGAACGTGCAGGTTTCCGTGGTTCATCGGCGACTGACGGCCCGGTTTGACCCCTCAAGCCGGGCCCCGTAACCTTGACCGTCGGCGTGTCGCCAGATGCGTCCCATCCTCGTAAACCTCTTCCTCCCGGGAAAGGGCCCGCACGGGCTGTGGCCGGGAGAGGCTGTTCGCGCGTGTCGCGGGGCGGCTGGACTGCGGGGATGCCGTTCCGAGCGAGAGAGTGAGATCCGCGTGTACGCCATCGTGCGCAGCGGTGGTCGCCAGCACAAGGTTGCTGTCGGCGACATCGTTGAGGTTGACAAGATTTCCACTGCCAAGGTTGGCGACACGGTCGAGCTCTCGACCCTGCTCGTTGTCGACGGCGACGCTGTGACCAGCGACCCGTGGGTGCTGGCCGGCATCAAGGTCCAGGCCGAGGTCGTGGACCACCACAAGGGCCAGAAGATCGACATTCTGCGCTACAAGAACAAGACCGGCTACCGCCGTCGGCAGGGCCACCGCCAGCAGTACACGGCGATCAAGGTCACGTCGATCCCCGCGGCTGCGAAGTAAGGGACTGAGGAGACATGGCACACAAGAAGGGCGCATCGTCCACCCGGAACGGTCGCGACTCCAATGCCCAGCGGCTCGGCGTGAAGCGCTTCGGCGGTCAGGTCGTCAACGCGGGTGAGATCCTGGTCCGCCAGCGCGGCACCCACTTCCACCCGGGCGCCGGCGTCGGCCGTGGCGGCGACGACACGCTGTTCGCGCTGCAGGCCGGTGCGGTGGAGTTCGGCAGCCACCGCGGCCGCAAGGTCGTGAACATCGTTCCGGTCGCCTGATCGGAAGCTTTCGCGAGGCGGACCTCACTTCCCCGGCGGGAAGGCGGGTCCGCCTTTCGCGTGTTACGCAGTAACCACATCCGTACGTTTGCTCAGTGCTGGAGGCACACACCATGACCACCTTCGTGGACCGCGTCGAACTGCACGTCGCCGCGGGTAACGGAGGCCACGGCTGTGCCTCCGTGCACCGTGAGAAGTTCAAGCCGCTGGGCGGCCCGGACGGCGGCAACGGCGGGCGCGGCGGCGACGTGATCCTCACCGTCGACCAGTCCGTCACGACGCTGCTCGAGTACCACCACTCCCCGCACCGCAAGGCCACCAACGGCAAGCCCGGCGAGGGCGGCAACCGCTCCGGCAAGGACGGCGAGGACCTGGTGCTGGCGGTGCCGGACGGCACGGTGGTCCTGGACAAGCAGGGCAACGTGCTCGCCGACCTGGTCGGCCACGGCACCTCCTTCGTCGCCGCGCAGGGCGGCCGGGGCGGCCTGGGCAACGCGTCGCTGGCCTCCGCCCGGCGCAAGGCGCCCGGCTTCGCGCTGCTCGGCGAGCCGGGGGACCTCCAGGACATCGTCCTGGAGCTGAAGACCGTCGCCGACGTGGCGCTGGTCGGGTACCCGAGCGCCGGCAAGTCCTCCCTCATCTCCGTTCTCTCCGCGGCCAAGCCGAAGATCGCCGACTACCCCTTCACCACCCTCGTGCCCAACCTGGGCGTGGTGACGGCCGGTTCGACCGTCTACACCGTCGCCGACGTGCCGGGCCTCATCCCCGGCGCCAGCCAGGGCAGGGGGCTGGGCCTGGAGTTCCTGCGCCATGTGGAGCGGTGCAGCGTGCTCGTGCACGTACTGGACACCGCGACGCTGGAGTCCGACCGCGACCCGGTCTCCGACCTCGACGTCATCGAGGAGGAACTGCGGCAGTACGGCGGCCTCGGCAACCGCCCCCGCATCGTCGTCCTGAACAAGACCGACGTGCCCGACGGCAAGGACCTCGCCGAGATGGTCCGCCCCGACCTGGAGGCGCGCGGCTACCGCGTCTTCGAGGTGTCGGCGGTCGCGCACATCGGGCTCAAGGAGCTGTCCTACGCGCTCGCCGACCTGGTCGCGAAGGCGCGTGCCGCCCGTCCGAAGGAGGAGGCGACCCGGATCGTCATCCGCCCGAAGGCGGTCGACGACGCCGGCTTCTCCGTCACCCGCGAGGACGACGGTCTCTTCCGCGTCCGCGGTGAGAAGCCCGAACGCTGGGTGCGCCAGACCGACTTCAACAACGACGAGGCGGTCGGCTACCTCGCCGACCGGCTCAACCGCCTCGGTGTCGAGGAGGCGTTGATGAAGGCGGGCGCTCGGGGCGGCGACGGCGTCGCCATCGGGCCCGAGGACAACGCGGTGGTCTTCGACTGGGAGCCTTCGGTCACGGCGGGCGCTGAGATGCTCGGACGTCGCGGCGAGGACCATCGCTTCGAGGCGCCGCGTCCGGCCGCCCAGCGGCGCCGGAACCGGCAGGCCGAGTGGGACGAGGCGGAGCAGGGGTACGAAGGGTTCGACCCCTTCGCCTCGTAGACCGGCTTCATGGTGCCGGCGCCGGTCATTCCGCCGGCTCCGGCAGCGGCCATGCCATCGCCGACAGGTCGACCCAGCCCGGCAGGGCCTCCATGCGGGGCAGCGACAGGGCCAGCACGCCACCCTGCGAGATCTGCAGGGTGGCCGCGTTGACCGTGGACGCCGGCAGGGTCTGCAGCAGAGCGACACCGCGGTGGGTGCGGGCCGGGCTCACCGCCGTGTCCAGCACCGCGCTGACGGGCGTCGTGCTGGAGGTCCACCGGGATCCGAAGCCGCCGCCGTGGGCGGGAGCGATCGAGCCCGTGAGTTCGACGCGGTCGCCGTTCAACCGGTAGCGCGGTGGGTCGCCGTGAGCCGCGACGGCCGGATTCAGCGGGAGGTCCCGCCATACGCGGTCGGCCGGCCGAGCGCCCTCGGGCAGCAGGGGCCAGGGCTCCGCGAGCCAGTCGCCGAGCCTGCCCGACTTCGCCGCCGCCTGCAGCGCCGCGTCCCTGCGGCTGGTGACGAACTCCCGCAGTACGTTGTCGCGGATGCCCCCGTAGAGCCTGCCCACGTCGGGCAGGAGCGCTGCGACATCGAGTTCCGGCGGAGCCTCGGAGAGCCGTCTGAGGAAGCCGAGATAAGTGAAGCCGGCGTACCGCTCCATCAACCGCCGCACCCCGGGTCCGTGGCGCGTACCCACGTCGAGCAGGTGCAGGTTGAGGTCGAGGTGGTCGCGGTAGTTGCCCGCGTTGGCCCGCAGGGAGTCCATGATGGAGGAACCGTCGCCGCGCTGCCGGTAGAGGTAGACGGAGCGGTCCAGCAGGTTGACGCGGCGCGCGGACAGCAGCGACGGAACGCTGAACCATGCGTCCTCGAACAGCACGCCCTCCGGGAAGGCCGCCCGGACGCGCCGCAGGAACGGCACGGAGAACAGCTTGTTCCAGACGCTCGCCGAGAACACCAGGTCCGGGTACTCGGTGATGTCCTCGACGCACCGGTCGCCGTCTCCGAAGTACCGCTTCCAGCGGCCGTAGGGGCGCAGCGGGACGTTGGTGAAGTCGGCGACGACCATGTCGGCGTCGTTGCCCCGGGCCGAGGCCAGCATCGCGGACAGCCCGTCGGGCACCATCACGTCGTCCGCGTCGGCGAAGGCGACATGGGCGGCGCGCACCTCGCGCAGCCCACGGTTGCGGGCCGCCCCGGGTCCCGCGTTGGACTGGGTGATCAACTGGGCCTGCGGATGGCGGTCGGCGAACGCGGCGAGCAGTTCGCTGGTGCCGTCGGTCGATCCGTCGTCGACCAGGATCACCTGGGTCCGGTCGAATCCGTCGAGAGCGGCGACCGAGCCCAGGAAGCGGGGCAGGTGCCCGGCCACGTCGAAACAGGGCACGATGAGCGCGGCGTCGTACGAGGGCTGGTCCGTCACCGAGGGCTCCAGTGCTGGGGGAGGGGCGATGCCTGCGGGGACGCGGCCGGGAAAACGCCGATGCCGGTCTCCGATGTGCTCAGGAGACCGGCATCGCGGTGGGCCGCGTGCGGGAGTCAGCCCTTGGCAGGGACGGACACGGTGACCGGCTCCGCGGCCGCCGTGGCGGCCGCGGCGGTACGGCGGTACGAGTCCATGGCGTGCTCGAAGTCGCGGGTCGAGAGCATCAGCTTGTAGATGATGGCGAGTTCGAAGAGAACCAGCAGCACACCGGCCCCGATCGTCACGCCCATGATCGCCCCGGCGAGCGGGCCGATGATGAACACCGCCATCTGGAACTCGATGCCGCTGACCAGGTGGGTGCGGATGCGGTGGCTGATCAGGAGGTCGCGGAGGCGGTTGTAGCGCGTGAACCGGCGCACGAACGACTGCTGCGTGACCACTCCGAGGGCGGGGGCCGCGGGCTCCTCGGCGCGCTGGTCGGCCGCGGTCTCCTCCTCGCCGGCCTCCACGGCCTCGTCCTTCGCCTCGGCGGTGATGCGCACGGCCGCGGCGACGCGGGGCGCGGGCGCCTGGGTCACCTCGGCGACCTCGGCCGCGGCCTGCTGGAGCTTGGTCCGCATGCCCTGGCGGACCTTGTAGATCTGCAGGGCGTCGATGTACCGGAGCATGTCCAGGAAGACGACGGCCAGCGCCAGCCAGATGTACGCGACGTTGCCGGTCTGGTGGTACTGGCCGCCCATGAGGGCGATGGCGCAGACGAGGACCCGGATGCGGTCGAAGACGTAGTCCAGCCAGGCGCCGAACTCGGATCCGTTGCCGGTGAGTCGGGCGAGCTTCCCGTCCATGCAGTCCAGGATGAAGCTGAGGTGGTACACCACCGCGCCGACGACCAGCCAGAGCCACTCGCCCTGGGCGAAGCAGGCGGCCGCTCCGAGGCCGAGTACGAGCGCGGCCCAGGTGATCTGGTTCGGAGTGACCCTGGTCCACTTGGCGGTCCATCGGACCAGGGGCGTGGCCACCGGGTCGACGAGGAGAACGGTCCACCAGGCGTCCCGCTTCTTCTCAGTGCGGCGGCGCACTTCGGCGAGCGGAGGTATGTCCATGGTCGGCAGGAAGCCCTTTCGGGGTGGCCCTCGGAGAGGCACCGAGGAGCGCGCGGAGTGGTCGGACGTGCCACACGAGGCGGCCGGGGCAACCGGTGCGCCTTACGTCAAAGGACGTTGGCTTTACCACGGTAATCCAACAGTCAAATGTCAGCGTAGGGCGGTCCGGGCGCGGCCAACCATACGCCGTTCGCCAAGGCTTAAGGCAATGCTCAGGCGGCACTGGTTGCCCCGTTCACCCGAAGCTGTGTCAAGAATCACATGGGACCGGGACATAAGGTGGATGGTGTCCGAATCGTCCCTGATTGGGGACCGACCGGACGCGCGGGTTAGGCTAATCTGCTCATGAGTCAGCCGCTTCCTTGTGTCACTTGGCTTTTGCCGCTTGGCGCGCCTCCGTGGCGGGGTTTCTCCCGGAGTCTCCTTGCCGTGCGAGCCAAGGTGTGAGCGCCTTCCGGGCCAGTGCCGACGCGAGGGCGTCCGGCGTGGGAGCTGTGATCTCCGACTTTTCAGTCCTTGGTAATGGAGGCGTGATGTTCCCGCGCGTGGACGCTGCACCTGGCATCACCGTCGTCGTCCCCGCGTACAACGCCGCGGCGACTCTCGGTAGAGCCCTCGACTCCCTGGTGGTGCAGACGTGCCAGGACTTCGAGGCCGTGGTCGTCGACGACGCGTCCGAGGATGGTAGCCGAGCCGTCGCGGAGAGTTACGTGGACCGAATTCCGCGGCTGCGGGTCATATCCCGGCAGACCAACAGCGGGGGCGTGGGAGCACCCCGCAATGACGGAATTCGTGCGGCACGCGGCGAATACGTCATGTTCCTGGACTCCGACGACGAACTGCCGGTCAAGGCATGTGAACTGCTGCTGGAGTCGGCCCGGAACACCGGTGCCGACATCACCGCCGGGCGCGCCCACCGGATCAACCTGAAGCGTGACACGACGCAGGTGTGGCAGCCGATGCTCTACGGCGCCGACCGGACCGTGGGCGGCATCCGGAGCTGGCCGGAGCTGATCAACGACCCCATCGCCGCCGCGAAGTTGTACCGGCGTGACTTCCTGCTCGAGAACGAGGTCTTCTTCCCCGAGGGGGTCTTCTACGAGGACACCTTCTTCTCGGCCAAGTCCTACACCCTCGCCTCCGGTATCTCCGTCCTCGCCGAACCGGTCTACCGGTGGATCTGGGAGGACCCGCAGGACGGCAGCGCCTCGATCACCAACCGGCGCGCGGAGATCCGCAGCATTTCCGACCGGGTGGCGGTGCACCGACTGGCGGACGAGTTCCTGCGCGATGCCGGCGCCGAGGACATCAAGGTCTACAAGGACGCCCGCTTCATCAGCCACGACGTCCGGCTGTACGCGAAGGAACTCCGCGCGGGCGACGAGCAGTTCCGCACCGCTTTCCTGGACATCGTCTCGGAGTACCTGACCGAGATCGACGAGCGGGCCTTCCCGCTGTGCGGGCCGTTGGACCGGGTGCGCGCGTTCTACCTCCGGAACCGGCTGGCGGACGAGGCCCTCACAGTCGCCGACTTCGAGCAGCGCCGCGGCGTCGTCTCCACCGACCTGGTGCGCCGCGGAGACCGCGTGTACTGGTCGGCACGCCATGCCGACCTGCCGGGGGCGGACGAGTTCCTCGACGTGACCGAACTCGGCCTGCAGGACGAGTCGTTCGAGAACTGCAAGCTGTTCAACCGGGCCACCTCCCTCACCGTCGACGGCACGACGGTCACGCTCGGGGGCGAGATCCTCAATCAGTTCCAGCGCATCGGAACCGGCGACGAGGTACGGCTGGCGCTGCACGTACGCGCCAAGGACACCGGCGAGCGGACCGTCGTGGAGGTGCCGGACGTCCGGGTGGACGAGTCCCGGATCTCCTACCAGGTCTCGTTCGACCTGGGCTCGGCGGCCACCGTGCTCTCCTCGCGGAGCCTGGTCAACCTCAACATGCAGGTCCTGTGGAAGGGCCGCAAGCACACCACGGCCCTCTGCGTCCGAGGTTGCGACCTGGCACCACTCGGTCGTGTGCTGGAGCCCTCCGGTCTGTGGCCGGACATCACGGGCAGCGGCAACCTCGTGTGGCGTCCGGCCGAACCGGCCGACGCCAGGGGGGCGACGCGCAAGGCGCCGGACGCCGAGCACTGGCAGTGGTGGCAGGGGCGTGAGCTGCCGGCGAACGCCGCGGAGCCTGCGGAACCCGCCGCGACCGTCGTGGTGTTCTGCGCCGGATACGGCGACGACGCGCTGCGCGCCGCCCTGAACTCCCTGGCCTGCCAGGAGGAGTTCGGCCGGACCAGGGTGCTCCTGGTCACCGCCGGCACCGGCACGGACGCGCCCGCCGCGGTCGAGTTCGCCGGCCGCTACGGCAACGCGAGCCTCGTCCGCACCCCGGACGGCGACGCCCGGGCCTCTCAGCAGGCGGTCCTCGACCGACTGGCAGGTCCGTACGCGGCCTTCATGGACGGATCCGGTGTCCTGGCCGAAGGTGCGCTGGCCGGGCTGCTCGCCGCGGCCGCGGACGACGTCGACGTCGTGGTCGCCGACACCTGGCAGGCCTCCGAGGCGCTGCGCGAGGCCGACGTGTTCCTGCGCGAGTGCTTCGCGGCCGGCGACCGGACCGTCGACGGCCTCGCCGACGTGCCCGACCTGCTCTTCACCGCGTCGCCCGGCGGCAAGCTGTTCCGCTGCGACCTGCTGCGCGAGTGCGGCTTCCACGTCGGGGACGGCTGGGACCTCGAGCACATCACGCCCGTGGCCACCGCCCTGCTGAGGGCCCGCCGCATCCGCGTGACCGCGGCGCTCGTCTACGGCATCACCGACGATGCCCGCTCCGGACTTCCCGCCCGCGACCGGCGGGAGACCGCGCGGGGCCTGCTGGCCCTGCACCAGTCGCTGCTGGACGCCCATGCGGCGGCGGGCCCGGAGCGGCGGGCCGCGCTCCAGCGCTTCGTGGCGGGAAGCTTCCATCCGTACCTGGTCGGCCTGCCCAAGATGATGATCGGCGAGGAACTCGAAGCCCTCTACCCGAAGTTGCGGACCCTCTACCGGGACATCCCGGACGACCTCGTCCTGGACTGCGCCGGTCCGAACGCCTCCCTCCTCGCGCATCACGCCGTGAGAGCGGGCAACGCCGCGCTCTTCACCCGTCCGTTCGAGGAGCCCCGTTTCCTGCCGGAGCTGTCGGTCGCCGGCCCGGTGCTCTTCCGCAGGGTCGAGGGCGACGTGGACGACTCCACGCTGCTGCGCGTCATGTCCCGGTCGGCCCAGGCGGAGTCCGTCCGTCCCGTCGACGGCGCATTGCGCGTCGAGGGGTTCCTGACACTTGGTGACGTCGACATCTCGGAGGACTTCGGCAACCGGCTGGAGCTCGTGTTCAGCGCGCCCGGCGGCCGGGAACACGCCGTACGGGCGCAGCAGGTGTACCGCCGCGACCGCTGGCACGTCCGCAAGCAGCGGGATCTGCACAGCGGCTGGCGGGCCGACCTCGGCCGCGACGAGCTGGCGGCTCTGCACGGCGGCGCGTACTCCCTCGCGGTCCGGCTGCACGGCCCCGGCGGCTTCGTCGACATCCCGGTGACCGCCCGCCCCGCGTTCCACCGCTTCAAGGGCGTCGACCGGATCGGCGCCTTCCGCTACGAGGTGTCGGCGGACACGGAGAACGTGGCCCACGTGCGGGTCGCCCGGCGGCGCTCGGTGGCGGGCGTCGCCGACCGGATGCGGCGCCTGGGCCGCGAGACGGGCCGGATCGTCACCCGGCAGCCGGGCTGGCTGCTGCGGCTGCTCTACTGGCTCACCCGGCCCGTGCTCGCCCGCCGCGACATCTGGATCGTCGGCGAGCGCCAGGACACCGCGCAGGACAACGGCCACCACTTCTTCCGGTGGATGCGTCAGAACCACCCCAGGCGCAACGTCTACTACGTCATCGACGAGAAGGCGGCCGATCGCGCGAAGGTCCAGGACTGCGGCAACGTCCTCGGGCTCGGGTCGCTCAAGCACCGGCTCTACCTGCTCAACGCCACCCGGCTGATATCGCCGTACGACCTCGAGGCCTACCTCGCGCCGCCCAGCATGGGCAAGCTCAACTACCTGCGCATCTTCGGCGACCTGCTGAAGTACCGCCGGGTGTTCCTGCAGCACGGCGTGACGTACAACGACGTCTCGCAGTCCGCGCACCGGCAGGCCACGAGCGTCGACCTGTTCGTGGCCGTGTCCGAGGACGAGGCCGCCTACATCCGCGAGGAGATGGGCTACCGCCCCGACGAGGTCCAGGCCCTGGGCTTCCCCCGGTTCGACAAGCTGCAGCCCGTCGAGGGCCGGCCCACCGTGCTGCTCATGCCGACGTGGCGACGCGACATCGTGGTGCCGTCGTACAACCGCAGGCGCCGGCCGCGCGTCCAGTTCCCGGCCTCGGAGTACTTCCGGTTCTTCTCCCGGCTGCTGGAGGACGAGCGGCTGCGGGCCGGGCTGGAACGCTCCGGTGTCCGGCTGGAGTTCTACCCGCACTACGAGATCCGTCCGTACCTGCGCCACTTCAAGGTCGACCACCCCAACATCACCGTCGCGGACCAGACCAAGCGGGGTGTGCAGGAGGCGATGAAGGAGTCCTCGCTCCTCGTCACCGACTACTCGTCCGTCTTCTTCGACGTGGCCTACATGGGCAAGCCCCTCGTCTACGTGCCCTTCGACGAGGACGACTTCTACGGGCAGCACTACCGCCGCGGCTACTTCGACCTGACCCGTGACGGGTTCGGGCCGGTGTGCCGGACGGTGGAGGACGCCGTCGACGAGATCGTCGCGGCGATCGACCGCGGCTTCTCGGTCAGCGAACCGTACGCTCAGCGAGTCGACGACTTCTTCGGTCAGCGCGACACGGAGAACTGCGCACGTGTCTTCCGGGCCATCGACGGCCTGGACGGGCGGCGCGACGGAAAGGGATGACCCAAGCATGTGGATGATCACGGGCGGTGCCGGTTTCATCGGGGCGCACGTCGTGCGCGCGATGACCGAGGGCGGCCGGAAGGTCATGGTCTACGACGATCTGTCGACCGGCAGCCGGGACCGGGTGCCCGCCGGGGTGCCCCTGGTGGTCGGCAGCGTCCTCGACCGGCCCCGGCTGGAGACGGCGATCCGTGAGCACGGCGTGACCGGCGTCGTGCACATCGCCGCCAAGAAGCAGGTCGGCGAGTCCGTGGAACGCCCCCTGTACTACTACCGGGAGAACGTCACCGGCCTGCAGACCCTGCTGGAGGCGATGACCGGGACCGGCGTCGAACGGCTGGTCTTCTCCTCCTCCGCGGCCGTGTACGGCATGCCGGACGTCGACCTGGTCACCGAGGAGACCGAGTGCGTCCCGATGAGCCCGTACGGCGAGAGCAAGCTCATCGGTGAGTGGCTGATCAACGCCGCGGCCCGGGCCCACGGCATCCGCAGCGCGTCCCTGCGGTACTTCAACGTCGCCGGTGCCGCGTCCCCGGAACTGTCCGACTCCGGCGTGTTCAACCTGATCCCGATGGTCTTCGAACGCCTTGAGGCCGGCGAGGCGCCGCGGATCTTCGGCGACGACTACGCCACCCCCGACGGCACCTGTGTCCGCGACTACATCCACGTCCAGGACATCGCCTCCGCCCACCTGGCCGCCGCCACACGTCTGGAGACGGCGCCGGCGGGCACCGCTCTGACGCTCAACATCGGGCGTGGCGAGGGAAGTTCGGTCCAGGAGATGGTCGACCGCATCCTGAAGGTCACTGGCCGGGAGGGCACGGTCCCGCAGGTGACGGAACGCCGCGCCGGAGACCCGGCCCGCGTCGTCGCCTCCGCCGACCGCGTCCGCGAGGAACTCGGCTGGTCCGCCAGTCACGGCCTGGACGACATGATCGAGTCCGCCTGGCAGGGCTGGCGCCACCGGCACGGCTGACCCGGCCGGTCGGCGGGTTCCGCGCTGAGGGTGCCCGAAGGCGTCCTGGCCCACGCCAGGGTGTCCGTGTGGCGCTTCGGGCGGGGCGCTCGCCCCACGACTGCCCCGGCCGGGACGGCCCTCTTGTGGCGTTCCGGCTACTGAGGCGAAGGCGTCCGCGGCTGCCCCACCGTTCGCAAGACCGCCGCCGAAGCCGCCGCCCGGGACCGTTCCCGGCGTTGCTCTCCTGGAGTGTCCCGAGCCCGGCTGCGCGGAGTGGCCGGGCGCGTCGGGCCCAGTGCCGGCAGTGCTCCTCCGGCGTTGAGCCGGTGGACCCGACGACGAGTCCTTTGTCCTCCCCCACCGCGGGATGCTCCGGCGGTGGCCCTCCCCGACAGCCCCGGTCGGAGGAACCGGAGAGGGCGTACACCCGCCCGGCAGCCCGCACGACCCGGGCGGCCCCGCCCCGCGGGCTCCCCGCCCCCATCGCCCTGTCCGATGAGTGGACCGGCGCACTGCCCACGATCCCATTCGCGTAGATTGCCAGGCAGGGCAGCCGGAAACCGGACGAGGGGGCACAGGGCAAGGTGACTGGGGCAAGGCAAGCCGTGCGCGAGGCCCGCAGGATCGTCGTCAAGGTGGGTTCCTCGTCGCTGACCACCGCGTCGGGCGGCCTGGACGCCGACCGCGTCGACGCGCTCGTGGACGTCCTCGGCAAGAGCCTCAAGGAGGGCGGTGCCCGAACGGCCCCGGCCGAGGGCGGCGGGGGACGCGCGGGCGGTGGACAGAAGGAGATCGTCCTCGTCTCCTCCGGTGCCATCGCCGCCGGCCTCGCCCCGCTGGGCCTGCGCCGCCGTCCCCGCGACCTCGCCCGCCAGCAGGCCGCGGCCAGCGTCGGCCAGGGCCTGCTCGTGGCCCGCTACACCGCCTCCTTCGCCCGCTACGGCATCCGCGTCGGCCAGGTCCTGCTGACCGGCGACGACACCAGCCGCCGCGCCCACCACCGCAATGCCTCCCGCACGCTCGACAAGCTCCTCGCGATGGGCGCCCTCCCGGTGGTCAACGAGAACGACACCGTCGCCACCGACGAGATCCGCTTCGGTGACAACGACCGGCTCGCCGCGCTCGTCGCCCACCTGGTCCGCGCCGACCTGCTGGTGCTGCTGTCCGACGTGGACGGCCTCTACGACGGCGACCCGAGCAGGCCGGGCACGTCCCGGCTGGCGGAGGTCCGGGGCCCCGGCGATCTGGTGGGCATCGAGATCGGCAGCGCGGGCAAGGCCGGCGTGGGCACCGGCGGCATGGTCACCAAGGTGGAGGCGGCCCGGATCGCGGCCGCCGCCGGCATCCCCGTGGTGCTCACCAGCGCCGTCCACGCCGCCGACGCCCTGTCCGGCCGCGACACCGGCACCTACTTCCACCCCACCGGCAAGCGCTCCGCCGACCGACTGCTGTGGTTGCAGCACGCCTCCACCCCGCAGGGCTCGCTCACCCTCGACGACGGTGCGGTCCGCGCGGTCGTCGAGGGCCGCAAGTCGCTGCTGCCCGCCGGGATCGCCGCCGTGGAGGGCGAGTTCACTGCCGGCGACCCGGTCGAGCTGCGCGACGGCGCGGGGCGCGCGGTGGCCCGCGGACTCGTCAACTTCGACGCCAGGGAGATCCCCCGGCTGATCGGCCACTCCACCCGTGAACTCGCCCGCGAGCTGGGACCGGCGTACGAACGCGAGGTCGTACACAGGGACGACCTGGTGCTCCTGGAGCCGTAATACGCCGAAACGTCCGGCCACCCGGGTGCCGAAGGCGGGGGACGTTCCGTAAAACCGCCCCATGGAGCCGTGCGGCCTGCTCCACTTTGAGGCAGGGACGCATTCCGCATGAGCGGGACCAGCGATACGAGCGATGCCAGCGATGCGAGCGAGCGCTGCGTGAAGGAGGACGTCGTGAGACGAGTGCGCCCTGGGGCGGCGGCGTCCCGCGGTGGCCTGACGAGCGTGGCAGCCGGAGCCGGCTACGAGGAGCCGCAGGATCTGCCCCGGCTGTGGCACGTCACGCTCAGCGTCTCCGGCGCCCAGGCCCCGCTGAAGGAGGTACGGCGCGGCCTCGAGCAGCTCGCTCACGACCACCCCTTCCTGCTGACCAGCCGTTACGCGGGTGACCACGCCGAGATCCGCTACTGGGAGGAGGCCCGCGACCTCCACGACGCGGCCGCCGTCGCCCTGCGCCTGTGGGGTGAGCACCGGCAGAGCGCCCGGCTGCCGCCCTGGGAGATCGTCGGCCTCGAGGTCATCGACCGCGAGACCTACCACCAGCGCCTCGCCGAGGGGTACGGAGCGCCCCCGGCGACCCCGGTCGGAGTACACCCCTTTTGACCCCGTCTCGCGGTGTGGGATGACCGGTGTCCGCCCCTTGCGGCGCACTACCCTTCCCTCATGACCACGCTCTCGCCGTACGACTCGATGTCCCCGGTCATCCAGGCCGCGTACCGCGCCAAGGCCGCCGCCGCCGACCTCGCGCCGCTGCCGCGGGTGGCGAAGGACGACGCCCTGCTGGCCGTCGCGGACGCCCTGGAGGTCCGTACCGGCGAGATCCTTGAGGCCAACGCCAAGGACGTCGCCAAGGCCCGCGAGGCCGGCACCAGCGAGGCCATCGTCGACCGGCTCACGCTCACCCCCGAGCGGGTGCGCGCCATCGCCGCCGACGTGCGGGACGTGGCGGCGCTGCCCGACCCGGTCGGCGAGGTCGTCCGCGGCAACACGCTGCCGAACGGGCTCGACCTGCGGCAGGTCCGCGTCCCGCTCGGCGTGGTCGGCATCATCTACGAGGCCCGCCCGAACGTCACCGTGGACGCCGCCGCCCTCTGCCTGAAGTCGGGCAACGCGGTGCTGCTGCGCGGCTCGGCCTCCGCCTACGAGTCGAACACCGCTCTGGTCCGGGTCGTCCGTGATGCAGTGGGCGGGGCGGGACTGCCCGCCGACGCCGTGCAGCTGGTGCCCGGCGAGAGCCGCGAGAGCGTGCGCGAGCTGATGCGCGCCCGCGGCCTGGTCGACGTGCTGATCCCGCGTGGCGGCGCCTCGCTGATCCGGACGGTGGTGAACGAGTCCACGGTCCCGGTGATCGAGACCGGCACCGGCAACTGCCACGTCTACGTCGACGCGCAGGCCGACGTCGACACGGCCGTCGACATCCTGATCAACTCCAAGGCGCAGCGGCCCAGCGTCTGCAACGCCGCCGAGACGCTGCTGGTCCACCAGGACATCGCCGCCGAGTTCCTGCCGCGCGCCCTGGACGCGCTCGCCGAGGCCGGGGTCACCGTGCACGCCGACGAGCGGGTCATGGCCCACGCCAAGGACTCCCGGGCCACGGTCGTCGAGGCCACCCCGGAGGACTGGGAGACCGAGTACCTGTCGTACGACATCGCCGCTGCCGTGGTCGACTCCCTGGACCGGGCCGTCGCGCACATCCGGCTGTGGAGCTCCGGACACACCGAGGCGATCGTCACCACCTCGCAGCAGGCCGCCCGCCGCTTCACCCAGCTGGTCGACTCCACGACCGTCGCCGTCAACGCCTCCACCCGCTTCACCGACGGCGGCCAGTTCGGCTTCGGCGCCGAGATCGGCATCTCCACCCAGAAGCTGCACGCCCGTGGCCCGATGGGGCTGCCCGAGCTGACCAGCACGAAGTACATCCTCACGGGGGACGGCCACACCCGCCGCTGACGCCGCCCGGTCCGTGGCGGGGCGTCTCAGCAGTCGGATGAATTTCCATACCGTCTGCCCAAATTGACCCCTCAGGTCTACTCTGGATCCGTGCCGGAGGATGTGGGGGGCACGCCGTTCCCTGACGGCTGGGAGCCCGACGACGACCACGACCACGGGGTGTCGGACGAAGAGTTCGCCTCCGTGGTCTTCGACGAGGCCTTCGTACGCTCGGCCGTGATCCACGAGCCGACCGCCGTCGAACGCCTCCTGGCCGCCGCGCAGGCCAGAGCCGAGGCCTCCGAAGCGGAGGCCCGCCGCGCCCACGCCAGAGGCGAGCGCTACGAGGACGGGTACGGCCCTGGCCTCGGCCCCGAGCACCCCTATGGCGACCTGGACGACCCCGACGTCCTCGAAGGCCGTCACGGCGCCCCGGGGACCTTCGGCAAGCACGTCCGCTGGCACCGCCCCGTCGCCTGGGTGCTCGCCCTCGTCATGGGCATCGGCATGGTCGCCCTGGCCTTCGCGGCGGTCTACCGGGGCGGCTCCTCGGGCAGCCGGGAGCAGGCCCCGCCGCCCGCCTCGACCGGCCTGGAGCAGGGCAGCGCCGGGGCACCCTCCGCCTCCGCCGACTACTCCCAGCCACCCGTCCCCGCGGTCCCGCGCACGCCCTGACGGCGAGGCGGCGGTTCTGGTGAGAACCTGTCAGAACTTGTCGCACATCAGGGCGTTTACCAGGGCTTCCGGAGACCTACCCTGAAGATATGGGAGGGCCTGGAGAGCCACCTGAGGGGACACCCGAGGGCGTCCCGGGAGGTGCGGAGGACGAGTACCGATCCGTCGTCTTCGACGAGTCGTTCGTCCGGGCTGCCCACCTCCAGGAGTACTCAGCGCGTGAGCGGATGACCGACCACACCCCGGCCGTGCGCCGCCGCCCGCCGCTGCGCCGAGGGCTGCCCCGGCAGGCGCTGCTGCTGGTCCTGCTGATCATCGTCGCCTTCGGCACCGCGATCTACATGGGCGTACGGCACCCCTACCAGAGCGCGCAGGCCCAGCGGCCCGTGGAGCCGCTGCGGATGACCGTCGTCCCGCTCGCCCCGCAGGGCAAGGTGCCCGGCGCGGCCGACCCCGAATACCTCTACACGCACAGCCCGGCCGCCCAGTTCGCCATCGGCGCGGAGGGCGTACCGATGCCCGTCGTCCGGCGCACCGCGCACTTCACCGACAGCCAGGTCGTCGCCGCGCTGACCATGGCGAAGGAGTACATCGTCGCGTCCTCCCTCTACCCGGAGGTGCTCACCGGCGGCCAGACCCGCCCGGTGCGGGCGCTGCTCGACCCCGGTCAGCTCGACCAGTTCGACCAGAGCTTCGTCCGCCCCGCCGCCGACGGCCGGCACGCGCCCACCGGCTGGCTCGTCCGCTTCGACCCGGCCCGGGCCGAGCTGGCCGACCGCGAGATCCGGGTGCAGGGCAGTCTCCAGGCCGTCGAGACCGACTCCTCCACCCTGGAGGTCAGGGCGGACCACACCTTCGTCTACGCGCTGAAGCCGGCCGGCTCCGCGGCGCACGCGCCGGCCTCGCTGTTCACCGTCCGGCGCGAGCTGCAGTTCCGCTTCACCCAGGACGACCTGCGGCTGCACCAGGTCCAGATCGTCGTCTCCTATGTGCAGGCCGGCCCGCTCTCCTGCGCCGGGGACTCCGCGGGGCGCTTCGAGCCGCTGCTGGCCGGCCAGACGGCCAAGGCGGGCAGCCCGCCCGGCACGGACCCGTACGCCACGGACACCGCGGCGGCCCTGTGCGGCTCCCTGGCGCACAGCGCCGAGCCGAAGGTGTGACGCCGCCGCGGGCGGTGGCCGCGCGGGACCGGCCCGCGCTCGCTCGGAGGGTCAGTCGTCGTCGCGGGGCGGGGTGTCGGTGGACGGCTGGTCCTTGCCCCGGTCCTGGGGCGGGGCCGATCCCGTGAAGCCGCCGAAGCCGCGCCGCACCCGGTCGCCCAGGTCGCCGGCGCCGCCCGCCAGATCGCTGACCAGCTTCATCAGCGGGTCCTTCGAGCTCCTGACGTGGTTGGCGTAGTGGGCCGCCGACTCGCGGAAGGAGTCGGTGACCGAGGTGTCCTTGTCCTCGGTGCGGCGCGGGTAGTGGCCGTCCATGATCCGCTGGTAGTCGCGGGACTCGGCCCACTTCTTCAACTCGGCCGCACGCACGGTGGTGAAGGGATGCGAACGCGGCAGCACGTTGAGGATCTTCAGCACGGAGTCGCGCAGGTCGCCCCCGGCCTCGTACTCCTCGGCCTGCTGGAGGAACGCGTCCACGTTCATCTGGTGCAGGTGGTTGCCGCCCGCGATCTTCATCAGGCCCCGCATGGAGGCCTTCAGGTCCTGGCCGACGAGCAGACCGGCCCGGTCCGCCGACAGCTCCGACTTGCGGAACCACTCGCGCAGCCCGGTGACGATCGCCATGATCGCGAGGTTGCCCAGCGGGATCCAGGCGACCCGGACGGCCAGGCTCGTCAGGAACAGCAGGATCGTGCGGTACACGGCGTGCCCGGACAGGGCGTGGCCCACCTCGTGGCCGATGACCGCCCGCATCTCCTCCTCGTCGAGCAGCTCGACCAGGCCCGTGGTGACGACGATGATCGGCTCGTCCAGGCCGATGCACATCGCGTTGGGCTGGGGATCCTGGTTCACGTACATCGGCGGGACCTTCTCCAGGTCCAGGATGTAGCAGGCGTCCCGCAGCATGTCGTTCAGGTGTGCGAACTGCTGGTCGGAGACGCGGACGGAGTCGGACAGGAACAGCAGCCGGAGACTGCGCTCGGGCAGCAGGCCGCTGAGGGCCTTGAACACCGTGTCGAAGCCGCTCAGCTTGCGCAGCGCGACCAGGGCGGAGCGGTCGGCAGGGTGCTCGTACGCGCGCGAGGAGATCTCCGGGAAGCGCCTGCGCTGCCGGCTCGGCACGTGCTCCTGCCCGTCTTGTTCGCGGCCGTCGTCGGACATGTGGTCCCCCATGTGTGTCAGTGTCCCAATGTGCCCCCGAGGCAGGACCCAGCCTAGGCGGAGATACCGTGGACGGGCAGTGCAACGAAGGAGTCCACACCATGGAGCACCACCCCGCAGCCGCCTGGCTGACCGAGGCCGCCGACGCCGCCGCCCAGCACCAGGGGACGGGCTACCTGCTCCGGGTCGTCCTGATCGTGATGGTTCTGGGCTGCGTCCTCACCGGCTGGTTCCTCCTCCGCGGCTACAAGCGGGACGACGACTGACGCGGCGAAAAGGTTCCCGAGGGCTCCCGCGGCCGTCGCGCCCGCACCGGAGGGGCCGCGCGGGTGCGGGTGGGGCGCAAGCGCCCGCGGTGCCAACGGTGGAGTCGGGGTGAGCGGTGCGCCGGGGGTTGCTTACGATGGGCCGACATCCTTGTCCCGCTCACTCCCGGATAGGTCCTGCCAAAGATGAGCTACCCCAGCACCGCTGCCCAGTTGGTCAACCTCGCCGAGGCCGAGGGGGGCAACCACGAGAGCCTCAGCCCCTTCCTCACCGGCGGTGGCGCGCTGTTCATCCTGCTGCTCCTGCTGTGGATCACCACGCGTTTCAACCGCGACCGCTGAAGCCCTGTCCGGCCCGTCCCCGGGATCTGGTTCACGGAGTCCTCAGGTCGGGCCGGTAGGGTCTGCACGCATGGGAGAGCAGGACATGCCTACCGGTCCGGCGAGTGACACGGTGAACCCCCTCGAACACGGGCCCGGCGGCGGGCCTTCGGCGTCGGGCAAGCGGCGCCTCGGCGTCATGGGCGGAACGTTCGACCCGATCCACCACGGGCACCTCGTGGCGGCCAGCGAGGTCGCCGCGCAGTTCCACCTGGACGAGGTGGTGTTCGTGCCCACCGGGCAGCCCTGGCAGAAGTCCCACCGCCATGTCTCCCCGGCGGAGGACCGCTATCTGATGACGGTCATCGCGACCGCCGAGAACCCGCAGTTCTCCGTGAGCCGCATCGACATCGACCGCGGCGGTCCCACCTACACCGTGGACACCCTGCGCGACCTGCGCGCGCTCAATCCCGACACCGACCTGTTCTTCATCACCGGCGCCGACGCGCTCGGCCAGATCCTCACCTGGCGGGACTCCGAGGAACTGTTCTCCCTCGCGCACTTCATCGGCGTCACCCGGCCCGGCCACCATCTGACCGATCCCGGCCTGCCGGAAGGCGGCGTCTCGCTCGTCGAGGTCCCCGCCCTCGCCATCTCCTCCACCGACTGCCGGGCGAGAGTCGCCAAGGGTGACCCGGTCTGGTATCTGGTGCCTGACGGAGTCGTGCGCTACATCGCCAAACGCCAGCTGTACCGAGGCGAGTAAGCCGAGAGGGGCACCGGGGTGAACGACCGATACGACGCTGGTCACGGAGGCGACCAGTACGAACTCGTCGGCTACGACGAGTACGGCCGGCCTGTGTACCGGCAGGTCCCCGTCCAGCAGACGCCGCAGCAGGCCTACGACGCCTACGGACAGCAGGGCTACGGCTACGACCCGTACGCGACCGGCGGCCAGCAGCAGCTCGACCCCACGTCCTACCAGGGCGGTCACGACGGCGCCTACCAGGGCGGCTACGGAACCGGCTACGACGGCGGCCGGCAGGCGCCCGGCCCCTCCGGCCCCTCCGGCCCCTCCGGCCACGGAGCTCATGGCGCCCACGGCTCCTACGACCCCTACGGTTCCGGCGCGACGGCGGCGCCGTACGACCCGTACGGCCGGGCCGCGACCAGCGGGCAGCAGCCCCAGGTCTCCGAGCAGACCGCACACATCCCGCAGCAGACCGGCCCGGCGGACGCCGACCGGCCGGCGCAGGGACCCGGCCGCGGCGGTGCGGACGGACCCGACTACCGCACCGAGCAGTTCGCCTTCGTCGAGGAGCCTGGCGACGACTCCGAGGACGTCATCGACTGGCTGAAGTTCACCGAGAACCGCACCGAGCGCCGCGAGGAGGCCCGTCGCCGCGCCCGCAGCCGCGTCATCGCCCTGACCGTCGTGCTGGCCCTGGTCGCGGTGGGCGGCGTCGGCTACCTCTGGTACGCCGGGAAGCTGCCCGGACTGTCGTCGCCCGGCTCCGAGACCGGCACCACGACCGCGTCCGGCGCCCAGAAGCGCGACGTGATCGTCGTCCACCTGCACGACACCGAGCGGGGCGGCACGTCCACGGCGCTGCTCGTCGGCAACACCACCACCAAGCAGGGCACCACCGTCCTGCTGCCCAACTCCCTTGCCCTGTCGGGCGACGACGGCACCGTCACTACCCTCGCCAAGTCGGTCAAGGGCGACGGCTCCTCGGGTACCCGCGACCAGCTCGACACGGTCCTCGGCACCGACATCGAGGGCACCTGGCGCCTGGACACCCCCTACCTCCAGAACCTCGTCGACCTGGTCGGCAACATCGACGTCGACACCAACGCCGAGGTGCCCGACCCGGACGCCAAGAAGAAGGGCACCGCGCCCCTGATCCGCAAGGGCAAGGCGCAGACCCTCAGCGGCAAGATGGCCGTCGCCTACGCCACCTACCACGCCCCGGGCGAGCAGGAGAACGCCCAGCTCGAACGGTTCGGCCAGGTGATGCAGAGCGTGCTGCGCAAGGTCCCCTCCGACGCCACGGGCGCGACGACGACGGTGCAGACGCTTCAGCAGATCCTCGACCCCTCGCTCACCGACGAGGACCTCGGCGCCTTCCTCGCCAAGCTGGCCGATTTCGCCAAGGGCGGCGACTACAAGACGGCGCTGCTGCCGGTGCAGACGGACGGCACGCTGAGCGCGCAGACCAGCGAGAGCGTGGTCAAGGACGTCCTGGGCGGCACCGCGAAGAGCCCCGACCAGTCGTCCGCCGTCCGGGTCTCCGTGCGGAACGCCACCGGCACCAAGGGCAACACCGAGAAGGCCCGGATCGTCCTCCTGGGCGGCGGCTTCACCTTCCTGGAGGGCGGCACCGCGTCCGAGGTCCGCTCGGCGTCCCAGGTCGTCTACGCCGACGCCGCGGGCAAGGAGAAGGCCACGGAGGTCGCCAAGACCCTGGGGCTGCCCGACACCGCGGTGACGAAGGGCACCGTCACCTCGAACGCCGACGTCTCGGTCGTCCTCGGTCAGGACTACCGGGGCTCCTCGGAGCAGTGATCCCTCAATTGCGTGGGGTGTCCTCGGCGGTCCGTGAGACCCTTGGTGTCAAGTGACCGCCGAAGGAAAGCCTTGTAGTGACCGCGACCGACCACTCTCTCGACCTCATCAACACCGCCGCCCAGGCGGCCGCCGACAAACTCGCGCACGACGTCATCGCGTATGACGTCAGCGACGTGCTGTCGATCACAGACGCCTTCCTGCTGGCGTCCGCGCCCAGTGACCGCCAGGTCAAGTCGATCGTCGACGAGATCGAGGAGCGGCTGCTGAAGGAACTCGGCGCCAAGCCGGTGCGCCGCGAAGGCGACCGCGAGGCCCGCTGGGTCCTGCTCGACTACGTGGACATCGTCGTGCACGTCCAGCACAGCGAGGAGCGCGTCTTCTACGCCCTGGAGCGGTTGTGGAAGGACTGCCCCGAACTCGAACTGCCCGCCGACGCCAAGGCCACCCGGGGCAAGGCTGAGGAGCACGCCAAGCAGCAGGCCGCCGAGGAGACGGCGGAGCCAGGCGGTGAGTGGCGGTGAGCGGCGCCGCCGAGGGGCCCGGCCGGGTGCCGGGCCGTGGCCGCCGCGTCATCCTGTGGCGCCACGGCCAGACTCCCTGGAACGTGGAACGGCGCTTCCAGGGCAGCACGGACGTCGAGCTGACCGAGACCGGCGTCGGCCAGGCCCGCCGTGCCGCCCGCCTGCTGGCCTCCCTGCGGCCCGACGCGATCGTCTCCTCCGACCTCCTGCGGGCCACCCGAACGGCCGCCGAGCTGGCGGCGCTCACCGGCCTTGAGGTCACCCGCGACGAGGCCCTGCGCGAGACCTACGCGGGCGTCTGGCAGGGCCTGACGCACGAGGAGATCATCGACCGGTACGGCGAGCAGTACGCCGCGTGGAAGCGCGGCGAGCCGGTGCGCCGCGGCGGCGGGGAACTGGAGACCGAGGTCGCCGACCGTGCCGCCCCCGTCGTGCTGCGGCACGTGGAGAAGGTGCCCGAGGACGGCACGCTCGTCGTGGTCAGCCACGGCGGAACCATCCGCACCACCCTCGGTCGCCTCATCGGCCTCGAACCCCACCACTGGGAGAGCCTGGGCGGCCTGTCCAACTGCTGCTGGTCGGTCCTCGGCGAGGGCGCCCGCGGCTGGCGGCTGCTGGAGCACAACGCCGGCACCCTGCCCGAGCCCGTCCTCGGCGACGACGACTGAGCCGCCCCGCGGCCCACGGGACCCGGATTTCACTTTCCGGCAGGTCGCAGGCTAAAGTTCTTCTTGTTCGTCCCGCCGAGCGGGGCGAAACACCACGCGGCTGGTTCGCGTGGAGGCAAGGGGCTATAGCTCAGTTGGTAGAGCGCCTGCATGGCATGCAGGAGGTCAGGAGTTCAATTCTCCTTAGCTCCACGGACCGGCACTCGGTTGAGTCGCCGAAGATCGTTCGTCAGGATCCCGTCCCGTTCAGGGGCGGGATTTTCTGTATTCCTGCGAACCGGCTTGAGTCACTTGGGGCTCGGGGGCGTATACCTCAGCGAGCGCGCTCCCGGAGTGCCTGGACGCGTCGGCCCGGACGTCCGTGGTGCAGGCCGTGGCCGTACTGGTACCAAGGCGTCGCTGACCGTGTCGGCCCGGCCGTGGCAGAATCAAACGGCCGGAAGGGGGCGCGGCCCGACGGGAGGGAGTAGCGATGCCTGCCTGCATCCTCGAGGAGGTCGATCACCTCCTCGGTGCGGCGTTGATACGAGACACGGTCACCCGCCTCGTCTGCCCCTCCTGCGGCTCCCTCGATGTGGCCCAAGTCCTCGGCGACAACGGGGGGATCTCGTACGTGTGCACGGCCTGCGGCCACAGCTGGAGCTGACCTATGGGTGCACACAGGCGGAAGTGCGACTGGTGCGGCGGCGGCACCCCGATCGTCCGCGACATGGAGCCGATCAACCCCGACTACCAGTACTGGTGCGAGGAGTGCGCGCGGGCGCTGATCATAAAAGGCGACCCGATCGAGACGTACCGCGAACTCGAGGGAGAGCCGATCTACGGCCGGCTCCTGGAGGAGCACTGCACTCTGAAGCGGTTCTATTCGTTTGTGACGGCGTGACGCCGGCCCTGCTCTCGGGGGCCGTGCCGGGGGGAGCGAAACCGATTTGGTGTTCCACCCCATGGACCGTGTAATGTTGGCGTCGCCGCCGGGGAAACCGGGCGACACGGTCGAATACGAGGCTCAGCCGCGTGGCCGCGAGGGGCTATAGCTCAGTTGGTAGAGCGCCTGCATGGCATGCAGGAGGTCAGGAGTTCAATTCTCCTTAGCTCCACAGGAAGTGAGGGCGGGTCATCCATTGGATGACCCGCCCTCGACGTATGCCCGGACGCGTACGCGGCGGCATCGGGAGCGGCAATGCGACGGCGGGGCGCCCCCTGGGAGGGCGACCCGCCGTCGCGTGCGTTCAGCGGCCCAGAGCGCGGCGGCCGCGGCCCTGGGAGAGGACCGGCAGGTTGCGCGACGGCGCCTGCGAGCGGGTGTCCTCCTCGAGGCGCAGGGCCAGCGCCGGGCAGCGGCGCACGGCGCGCAGGGCCTTGTCCTCCGCGTAGCGCGGAACCTTCGCCTGGGCGACGGTCGGAAAGCCGTCGGCGCCCAGTTCGAAGACCTCCGGGAGGATGTCCGCGCACAGACCGTGTCCCCGGCACAGCGTCCAGTCGACGTAGATCTTCTGACGGCTGGAGCCGGACTCCTCGGCCTCGCCCCCGCCGGGGACGCCGGTGGGAGCCCTGCCGCCCTCGAAGAGCGGCAGGACGCCCTCCACGGGGCGTCCGCAGCCGTTGCCGAGGACGTGCGCGGCCAGGTCGTCGGTGAACGCCTTGATGGTCGATTCCAGGAACATCGCCGAGCCGTCGGGGTGCGAGCAGGCGCCGCGCCGCTTGACGTTCTTGGCGACCTGCTTGAGGGCCTCCAGGGCGGCCGGGCCGCCGCCGTTCAGGATGTCCTCCAAGCCGCGCGCGGCGGCCGGCAGGCCGAGGTAGCAGGGACCGCACTGGCCCGCGCTCTCCTCCGCCAGCCACTTCGCCACCTGGAGCGACTCGCCAAGCGGGCAGGTCTCCTGACTGATCGGCAGAATCGCCCCGGCGCCGAGCGAACCGCCCACCGCGTCCAGGGAGTTGCGCGAGACGATCGCCTCGTTGACGGTCGCCGCGTCGATCCACTTGCCGTGGTAGCCGCCGGTCAGCACGCCCTGCGGCACCGGCGGGGCGCCGGCGAGCTGGAGGACGTAGCGCAGCGGTACCCCGGTGGGTGCCTCGACCACCATGGGGCGGGCGACGGCGCCGGAGATGGTCAGCATCACGGTGCCCGGCTCGTCGTACAGGCCGGTGTTGCCGTAGCGCTCCGGGCCGATGCGGGCGGCGATCGCCAGTTGGGCGAAGGTCTCCGCGTTGGACAGCAGGGTGGGCGCGCCGCCCACGCCGTTCTGCGAGGCGCTGGTCTTGCGGCCCGGCGGGATCGCGGGGCCGCCGTCGATGGAGCGGATCAGCGACGCGGCCGCGCCCGTGACCATGCGCACCGGGTTGCGCTGCACGCTCGCGCGCAGAGCCGACCTGCGGCTGTTGCTCAGGCCGCGTTCGGCGAGCGCGGCCTCCATGGAGCGCTGGGTGGACTCCCGGGTGACCCCCACCACGAGGGTGCGGGCACCGAGGGCCTCCGCGCACAGCAGGGCCCCGTCGAGGATGAGGTGCGGGGCACGGTTGATCAGGACCGTGTCCTTGCGGCAGGCCGGCTCGTCCTCGCTGCCGTTGACGACGACGACCGGCCGTACGCCGCGTTTGATCGCCGACTCGGCGACCGAGCGCAGCTTCCTGTGGAAGGGGAAGCCCGCGCCGCCGCGGCCCTTCAGATTGATGGCCTCGGAGAGCTGCGCGAGCTGCTCGCCGCCCATCGGTTCGAGCGGCCCGTGCACCTTCAGGTGCATGGGCAGATCGAGTCTTTCGACAAGGTCGAAGCCCGACGTGAGCTGGGGGAGCCCGACCACGCGGACTTCGGGGACGTCGGGCAGGGCCTCGTTCACCTGTAGCCTCCGGAAGGCGTGTTCCAAGGTTCGCCCGAACCCGGCGCGTCGTAGGAGGCGCCGGGCGGTGTTTCAGTGGCGGGACCGCTGTTGTACGTGTCGTTCGGGTTGTACGTGCCGTAGGGGGCGTTCGTCTCACCGGTGTCGTACACATCACGTCCGCCGTAGCCGGTGGTGCCCGCGGCCGCGCCCGGATTGTTGTAGGCCGGGATGTTGTACCCCGTGTCGTTCAGCGGGTCGTAGGCGGACGGGGGCGCCTCGCCGACCGGCGGCGGTGAGGGGATCGGCCAGCTGCCCGAGGTGCTGCCGGGGCCGTCCACGTGCGGCGTCGCGCCGGTGGCCTGCGAGTCGAACGGCATGTTCATGCGTGCGGTCTGGTCGGCCGCGAAGGACTGCCGGTCGCGCGGCGGCGTCGCGACGGCCCGGTAGGCGGCGGCGAAGCCGGGGGCGGGCTCGGGCTCCGCGGCGGGCGCCGGGGTGTCGTACAGCGGGGAGGAGGGCCGCGGACTGCGCGGCGCCGGCCTTGTCGCGTCGGCGCGGGGGGGCGTCGCGCCGCGTGCGTTCTCGTAGCCCGGCAGCGCCGACTCGGAGGCCCTGGCCCGGCTCGCGTCCAGGTCGTCCAGCTCCGGCCGCTCGCCGCCGCCCAGCACCGACACGAGCCGGTCGGCGAGCCTGCGCTTGAACGGGCGCGGTGCCGCGCGCACGGCCAGGGCCGCCATGACGCCCAGCAGGGACAGGCCGTAGAGGATGAAGAAGATCGGCTTGGCCTCCCGGCCCGCGTACAGGCCGTGCACCAGCGCCGCGCACCAGGCCGGGTACGCCAGCATGTGCATCGCCCGCCAGCGCGCCGCGACCGGGGCGGGGGTGGCGAAGTTGCTGCGCAGTGCCCCGGTGATGCCCACGAAGATCATCAGCAGGCCGGCCAGGGAGCCGAGGCCGACCAGGCCCTCGATCCCGGTGAGGCCGAGCGAGAACGGGATCAGGGCGGCGATCAGCTGGGTGTGCCCCAGCACGATCTTGGTGGTGATGTGCACCAGGAGGAACGCGATCGAGGCGACCGCGGTGGTCCGGTGCACCGCCTGGCCCACGATCCGCTGGCGTGTGTTGAGGATGATCCGGTCCTGGGCGACCAGGCCCCAGATCACCGAGCAGCTGAGCGAGACGAGCGAGAGCACGCCCGCGCCGAAGTTCAGGAACTCGCGGAACTGGCTGCCTCCGGCCAGCACGACCACGGGTATGAGGAGCAGGACGACAGCCGACGCCACCCCATAGGCCGAGCGGCCGGGTTTGGGGAGGGAGCTGTTACTGCGACGAGGGTTCATGGGGGCGACTCCGAGCGGTTCGGGAAAGCGGTCCCGGGCACGAACTCTAAGTGGCTCCAAACCGAGCGGTACGCCGTTTGAGTTATTGCGTTGTTATCAACGGCGCCGCCGGGGCTCGTGTTGTCCCCATAGGATCCATTACGCCGGGTTAAATTTGAACTATGTTCAGCTTTTCTGAACCTTCACAAACAGACCCCCGGTCCCTCACGACTCGCCGGGGTTCGCGTCCCGCCCCGCGGACGCTCGTCGCCCCGCACTCGACGGCTGCGGTACCCTGACGCCATGCGTGCCGTACGCCTTCTGCTTAGCGAGCCGCGCTGATCAGTCCCGACCGCCGGACCAATCGGATGGTCGGCATCGGCGCGGCGTCCCCTCCTGTGCGAGGGGATTTTTCGTTTCTGAAAGTCGCAGCCGTGGGCAGAGACGATCGATGGAGCTTTGAGGATCATGAGCGAGACGAACCCCGCTGCCGCCTCCGAGGTGGCAGCGCCGCACCGCTACACGGCCGCCGTGGCGGCCGACATCGAGGCACGCTGGCAGGACTTCTGGGACGCCGACGGCACCTACGCGGCGCCGAATCCCAAGGGTGACCTGGCGGGCGACCCCGAGCTGGTCGCCCGGCCCAAGAAGTTCATCATGGACATGTTCCCGTACCCCTCCGGTGCGGGCCTGCACGTCGGTCACCCGCTCGGGTACATCGCCACCGACGTGTACGCCCGTTTCCAGCGGATGACCGGCCACAACGTCCTGCACACCCTGGGCTTCGACGCCTTCGGCCTGCCCGCCGAGCAGTACGCCGTGCAGACCGGCACCCACCCGCGGGTGTCCACCGAGGCCAACATCGAGAACATGAAGGCGCAGCTGCGCCGGCTGGGCCTGGGCCACGACAAGCGCCGGTCGTTCGCCACGATCGACCCGGACTACTACAAGTGGACCCAGTGGATCTTCCTGCAGATCTTCAACTCCTGGTACGACGACGAGGCCGGGAAGGCCCGTCCGATCTCGCAGCTGATCGCCCAGTTCGAGTCCGGTGAGCGGGCCGTGCCGGGGCACACGCGCGCGTGGCCGGAGCTGAGCGCCGCCGAGCGCGCCGAGGTCCTGGGCGAGTTCCGCCTGGCCTACGCCTCCGACTCGCCCGTCAACTGGTGCCCCGGCCTGGGCACCGTGCTGGCCAACGAGGAGGTCACCGCCGACGGCCGCTCCGAGCGCGGCAACTTCCCGGTCTTCAAGGCCAAGCTGCGCCAGTGGAACATGCGCATCACCGCCTACGCCGACCGGCTGCTGGACGACCTGGAGGAGCTGGACTGGCCCGAGGCCATCAAGCTCCAGCAGCGCAACTGGATCGGCCGCTCCGAGGGCGCCCGCGTCGACTTCCCGATCGACGGCGAGCGGATCACGATCTTCACCACCCGCCAGGACACCCTGTTCGGCGCCACCTACATGGTGCTGGCGCCCGAGCACCCGCTGGTGGAGAAGTTCACCCCGGCCGCCTGGCCGGAGGGCACCCACGAGGTGTGGACCGGTGGCCACGCCACCCCGGCCGAGGCCGTCGCCGCCTACCGCGCCCAGGCCGCCTCGAAGTCGGACGTGGAGCGCCAGGCCGAGGCCAAGGACAAGACCGGCGTCTTCACCGGCGCGTTCGCCGTCAACCCGGTCAACGGCGAGAAGGTCCCGGTCTTCATCGCCGACTACGTCCTGATGGGCTACGGCACCGGCGCGATCATGGCCGTCCCCGCCCACGACAGCCGCGACTTCGCCTTCGCGCGCGCCTTCGAACTGCCGATGCGCTGCGTGGTCGAGCCGGCCGACGACCGCGGCACCGACACCACGACCTGGGACGACGCCTTCGCCTCGTACGACGCGAAGATCGTGAACTCCGCCGGCGACGACGTGAAGCTGGACGGCCTGGGCGTCGTCGACGCCAAGGCGCGCATCACCGAGTGGCTGGAGCGCAAGGGCATCGGCGAGGGCACCGTCAACTTCCGCCTGCGCGACTGGCTGTTCAGCCGCCAGCGCTACTGGGGCGAGCCCTTCCCGATCGTCTACGACGAGGACGGCGTGGCCCACGCGCTGCCCGAGTCGATGCTGCCGCTGGAGCTGCCCGAGGTCGAGGACTACTCGCCGCGCACCTTCGACCCGGACGACGCCGACACCCAGCCCGAGACGCCGCTGTCGCGCAACGAGGACTGGGTCAACGTCACCCTGGACCTGGGCGACGGGCCGAGGAAGTACCGCCGCGAGACCAACACCATGCCCAACTGGGCCGGTTCCTGCTGGTACGAGTTCCGCTACCTGGACCCGCACAACGACCGGCAACTGGTCGACCCGGAGATCGAGCGCTACTGGATGGGCCCGCGCGAGGGCATGCCCCACGGCGGCGTCGACCTGTACGTCGGCGGCGCCGAGCACGCCGTGCTGCACCTGCTGTACGCGCGCTTCTGGTCCAAGGTCCTGTACGACCTGGGGCACGTCTCCTCGCCGGAGCCGTTCCACAAGCTGTTCAACCAGGGCATGATCCAGGCCTACGTCTACCGCGACAGCCGTGGCATCGCGGTGCCGGCCGCCGAGGTGGAGGAGCGCGACGGCGCGTACTACTACCAGGGCGAGAAGGTCTCCCGGCTGCTGGGCAAGATGGGCAAGTCCCTGAAGAACGCGGTCACTCCGGACGAGATCTGCGCGGAGTACGGGGCCGACACGCTGCGCCTGTACGAGATGGCGATGGGCCCGCTGGACGTGTCCCGGCCGTGGGACACGCGCGCGGTGGTGGGCCAGTTCCGGCTGCTGCAGCGGCTGTGGCGCAACATCGTCGACGAGGCGACCGGCGAGGTCACCGTCGTCGACGCCGAGGACGCCGACATCGACGAGGAGACGTTGCGCGCCCTGCACAAGGCGATCGACGGCGTCCGCCAGGACCTGGAGGGCCTGCGCTTCAACACCGCCATCGCCAAGGTGACGGAGCTGAACAACCACCTGACCAAGACGGGCCGGTCCGTGCCGCGCTCGGTCGCCGGGCAGCTGGTGCTGATGGTCGCCCCGCTGGCCCCGCACATCGCCGAGGAGCTGTGGCACAAGCTGGGTCACTCCGGCTCGGTCGTCCACCAGGACTTCCCCGTCGCCGACCCGGCGTACGTCGTCGACGAGACCGTGACCTGCGTCGTCCAGGTCAAGGGCAAGGTGAAGGCGCGTCTGGAGGTCTCCCCGGCCATCTCCGAGGATGAGCTGGAGAAGGTGGCGCTGGCCGACGAGAAGGTCGTCGCGGCGCTGGAGGGCGCGGGCATCCGCAAGGTGATCGTGCGGGCGCCGAAGCTGGTGAACATCGTTCCGGCGTGAGTGCGTGCGGGACGGGGTGTGAGCTGTCGTTCGGCGTGAGCGTGTGTGCACGCGTGCGCGTGAGGGCCGGGGCGTGAGCGCCTCGGGGTAGTCCCCTACGGGCAGGTTCGGGGTTCTTCTGGAACCCGGGGCCTGCCCGTTGCGTTTACCGTGGAGGGGCGGCGCGACCGGTGCCGCGTGAGCCGGAGGAGGAGCGCCGTGGAAACAGTCGTCACCGTCCTCGTCCTCCTCTTCGCGGTCTTCGTGGTGCTCGGCGCCTACGCCGCGGTGAAGGTGGTCGGGGCCGCCAAGCGCAGTGTGGACCGCACCATCACCCAGGCCCGCCGCACGGTCGAGGACCACACGCTGCGGGCCAAGTCCTTCACCCAGCTCGGCCCGGCGGGCGAACTGGCCCAGCTGCGGCTCACCCTGCGCACCTCGATGCGTGCCACCCAGGACGCCCTGTACGCGGGCGTGCACGAGGACGAGTCCCTCAAGGAGTCCATCGCCCTGTTCGAGCGGCTCAGCGTGCACGGGCGCGAACTCGAGGGCGACCTCAAGCGCCTGGAGGCCGAGCCGGACCGGGCGACGCTCGCCGAGCGGCTCCCGGCCCTGCGTGAACGCACCCGACGCATCACGGAATCGGCCGACTCCCTGCGCTGGGCGGCCCGCGACCGCGCCCGCCGCTTCGCGGACGACGACCTGGACACGCTGAGCGCCCAGATCGACGTGGAGGCCGGCGCGCTGCGCCACTGGACCAAGACCGAGCCGACTGAGCCGACAACCGGGCCGACGACCGAGCCACCGGCCGCCGCGGCGGACCCGCGGACCTGGCCCGGGGCCCCGCGGCAGGCCTCCGCCGAGGAGCCGGCCCGGCCCGCCATCACCCCGTCGGGCCGTCGCCCCGTCTACCCCTGGCAGAAGAAGCCCCGGCCCGAGAGCACGACTTGAACACGGCCCGATCCGGCCACACGTGACCCGGTGAGAGGGGCTGGGCTGCCATCGGGGCACTACGGCAGGTAACCTCCAGCTCATGTCCCGCCATGTCGCGATCGTCACCGATTCAACGGCCTACCTGCCGCCGCGGACGATGGAGCGCCACGGCATCACCTCGGTTCCGTTGACCGTGGTCCTCGGCGACCAGGCGCTCGAAGAGGGCACCGAGATCTCGACGCGTTCACTCGCGCAGGCGCTGCAGAAGCGGCGGCCCGTCACCACCTCGCGCCCCAGCCCCGAGCTGTTCGCCGAGACCTACCGCAGGGTCGCGGCGTCCGGCGCGAGCGGCATCGTCTCCCTGCACCTGTCCGCGGAGCTCTCCGGCACGTACGACGCCGCGGTGCTCGCTGCGCGTGAGGCGCCCGTGCCGGTACGGGTGGTGGACACCGGGATGGTCGCGATGGCGCTCGGCTTCTGCGCCCTGGCCGCGGCCGAGACCACGGAGGCCGGCGGCACGGTGGACGAGGCGGTCGCTGCCGCCGAGAAGCGCGCCGGAGGCACCTCTGCCTTCTTCTACGTCGACACCCTCGACTATCTGCGCCGCGGCGGTCGCATCGGCGCGGCGCAGGCGCTGCTGGGCTCCGCGCTCGCCGTGAAACCGCTGCTCCAGTTGCAGGACGGCCGGATCGAACTCCTGGAGAAGGTGCGCACCGCCTCGAAGGCGATCGCCCGCCTGGAGGAGATCGTGGCCGAGCGCGCGGGCGGCGCCGACGTCGATGTCGCCGTCCACCATCTCGCCGCTCCCGAACGGGCGTCGGCCCTCGCGGACCGGCTGCGCACACGGGTGTCCGGCCTGGCCGACCTGCACGTCAGCGAGGTCGGGGCGGTGATCGGCGCGCACACCGGTCCAGGGCTGCTGGGGGTCGTGGTCTCGCCGCGCTAACCCGTACGGGTGAGTGAGTTGTCCACAACTGGGCGGTAGTCCCCGGAAATTGAGCAAGATCGTTGCGAGGGTGCCGGGTTGCCGGATGCTCCTGGCATGGCACTTCGATCACGCTCACGCACAGCGGCGGCGACCAGCGGCCCGGGCCGCGCCCCCGACTCGGACGGTCGCACCCGGCACCGCCGCCCACCGGCCCGCCGGGGCTCCCACGCCTCGGCGGAGGATCTGCACCGGCGCGCGCAGGCGCTGTTCGCCGAACGCGCGGCGCGGGCCGGGGAGCCGGGCGGTGACTCCCGGGAGGCCGCGCGGAGGCACAAGGCCGGTCCTGACCCGGCGCCGCCGATTCGGCCCCCTCGTCCCAGGCCGTCCTGGGCCACGGCGACGCCGGAGCGGACGGGCCGCCCACCGGACGCGGCGAGCGCGGCTGCGGCGGTTGGCGCGGGGTCGGCTCCTGTGGGCGGTGAGGGTGCGACGGCCGGAACCGACTTCGGTCGCGTTGGCGCGAGTGAGCCGAGCCCGGCGGCCGAGGGCTGGTTTGCGGTGGGCGGCGCGGATCCGAACGGCGTGGCCGATGTGGGACTTGGCGTTGCGGGGAAGACAGGCGTGGCTGCAGTGGGTCCGCTTGCGGTGGGTGGTAGGGCCCCGACTGCCCTGGCCGACGTCGTCACTGCCACGAGTGGGCCGAGCGTGGCGGCCGAGGGTCCGCCTGCGGTGGATGGCCCGGATTCGACTGCCCTGGGTGACGGGGGTTTTGTCGCCGTGCGGGAGGTGGGCCCGGCTGCGGTGGTCGGTGGTGGGCTGGTTGGCGTGGGCCAGGCAGTCGCGCACGGAGCCTCTACTGCCGTGGTGGGCGCGGGTCCGGCGGCGGCCGTGGTCGGCGGCGGGGCGACTGGCCTGGCCGGTGGCGGCTCGGCCGCAGTGGTCGATGTTGGCCCGGCTGCGGTCGTCGACGGGGGCTTGGCGGACCTGAGTCCGTCTGGCGCGGGCCGTGCGAACCCCGCTGCCATGAGCGAAGTGAGCTGCTCGATCACGGCGGTTGGGGCGGGCCCGATGGCGGCGGGTCGGAGGGGCGCGGCCAATCCCGCCGTGCGGGGCGCCGTGGAGACGGGCGGCGGCGCCGAGACGGGGCCCGTCGTTCCTGTCGGGGTGCCGGACTGGCGGGAGCGGGCGGGGGCCGCGGTGCGCGAGCGGATGCCGTTGTGGTTGCAGACGCGGTGCGGGCTGGAGCGCAGGAACGTGGTGGCGCTTACCGTGCTGTTCGCCGTCGCCGCACTCCTCGCCGTGCAGCACTTCTGGACCGGCCGTACGCAGACGGTCCAGGCACCCGAGGTGGTGCGTGCCGTGGCTCCCCACGAGAACCAGGGGCAGGACAAGGCCACCACGGCCGGGAAGCCGGTCACCGCGCGGGGCGCCCCGGCGTCTCCCGGCGCGGAGATCGTGGTGGACGTCAGCGGCAAGGTCCGGCGCCCCGGAATCCAGCGCCTGCCGGCCGGGTCGCGGGTAGCCGACGCCCTCCAGGCGGCCGGCGGGGTGCGTCCCGGCACCAATACCGACGGCCTCAACCGGGCCCGCTTCCTGGCGGACGGCGAACAGGTCGTGGTCGGCGGCCCGGCCCCCGCCGCCGTACCCGAGGCGCCCGGGACGGGCCTAGCAGGCGCGGCCGGTACGGGTGCCGCGGGCACGTCCACGGCCCCGGTCTCCCTCAACACGGCGACCGCCGACCAGTTGCAGACCCTGCCCGGCGTCGGTCCCGTACTGGCCCGGCGCATCATCGACTACCGCACGCAGCACGGCGGCTTCCGCTCGGTGGACCAACTGCGTGAGGTCAGCGGCATCGGCACACGCCGCTTCGCCGATCTCCGGGACCTGGTCAGCCCGTGAACCCCGATACCGATACCGATACCGAGACCGGCACCGACGCCGAGCGAGGCCCCGCGCCTCCCGGCCGCCCCGCCCCCGCCGAGCCCCCAGCCACCCCGACCCACCTCCGCCCGGCGGTGCACGCGGCCTCCGGCAAGCGGCTGGGAGACGCCCATCCCCGGCAGGAAGGACCGGCAGACCTCCGGCTCGTCCCGCCGGCCCTCGCGGCCTGGGCTACGGCGGCCGTGGCGCTGGACGCCCCCACGGGCGGCGTGACCGGCTTCGTGACGGCCTGCCTCGCCGCTGCCGCCGTACTCCTGGCAGGCCGACGACGCGGAAGCCGTGGAACCCCTACAGCAGGACAGCCGCCCGCCCCTACCGCCGGGCGGTCCCGGGCACGCGCCTCCTGGGCGCGTACGTCCGCTGCCGCCGCGCTGCTCGGTGCCGCCGCGGCCGCCGTGTCCGCCGGGCTCCACGGAGCGGACGTGCGGCGCGGTCCGGTGCCCGCTCTGGCACGGCAGTTCGCCACGGTGACCGCCGAGGTGGAGCTGACCTCCGACCCCCGCCTCACCCGCCCGCGGATCCGCGGCGACCGCCAGGCACCTCCCTCCGTACGGATGGACGCCGAGGTGCTGCGCGTCCACCGACCCGGCTCGGCGGCGGCCGTGGTGACCCGGACTCCGGTGCTGATCCTCGTCAACATCGGCTCGCAGACGGCGGCCCGTGCCGGGGACCCGTCGGGAAGACCGGGACGCCCGCCGGACGGGCACGACACGCATCCCGCGGAAGGGGCGCAGCTCTCGCCCTGGCTCGGGCTGCTGCCGTCCACGCGGCTGAAAGTGACTGCGCGGCTTGCGCCCCCGATGACGGGCGGCGACCGGATCGCGGCGGTCCTCCGGGTCCAGGACCGGGCGCCGCCCGAGGTGGTGGCGGAGCCGTCCGCGCCACAGCGGCTGGCGGGCCGGCTGCGCGCCGGGCTGCGGGCGGCGACCGACGGCCTGCCGGCGGACGCACGGGCGCTGCTGCCGGGCCTGGTCGTCGGGGACACCTCGCGGATCACCCCCGAACTCGACGAGGCGTTCAAGGCGACGGACCTCACACACCTTCTGGCCGTCTCCGGGAGCAACCTCACCATCCTCCTCGTCCTGCTCCTGGGGCCACCGGGCCTGGCCCAGAGGGTGGAGCGCCGCGGCCTGGCCCCGCGGCTCGGCCTTCCCCTGCGCGGCACCGCGCTGTTCGGGGCGGCGCTCACCCTGGGGTTCGTGGTCGTGTGCCGGCCCGACCCGAGCGTGCTGCGGGCCGCGGCCTGCGGAGCGGTGGCGCTGCTCGCCCTCGCGACCGGGCGCCGCAGATCGCTGCTCCCGGCTCTGGCGACGGCCGTACTGCTGCTGGTGCTCTACGACCCGTGGCTGTCGCGCAGTTACGGCTTCCTGCTGTCGGTGCTGGCCACCGGAGCCCTGCTCACCCTCGCGCCCCGCTGGAGCGCGGCGCTGCAGCGGCGCCGGGTCCCCGCCCGGGCGGCCGAGGCGCTGGCAGCGGCGGCCGCGGCGCAGGCGCTGTGCGCGCCCGTCGTCGCCGTGTTGTCGGCCCGGGTGAGCCTGGTGGCGGTGCCGTGCAACCTGCTCGCGGAGGCCGCCGTCGCACCCGCCACCGTGCTGGGTTTCGCGGCGCTGACGACGGCACCGTTGGCGATGCCGGTGGCGAAGGCGCTCGCCTGGTGCGCGAGTTGGCCGGCCGGGTGGATTGCGGACGTGGCCCGGACCGGGGCGGCCCAGCCCGGCGGGGGAGTGGACTGGCCGGACAACTGGACCGGGGCGCTGCTGCTGGCCCTCGTCACGGTGGCGGCCGTGCTCGTGGGCCGATGGCTGCTGAGGCACCCCTGGCTCTGCGGGGTCTGTGGGGCGCTGCTCCTGCTGGTGGTCGTGCAGCCGCCGCCGCTGACCCGGGTGATCACCGGCTGGCCGCCGCCCGGCTGGCGGTTCGCGATGTGCGACGTGTTCCCTATTGAATCGGTGTGTTGAAAACGATCTGACAGGGTGGCTCCATGAGTAAGTGGCGTGTGTTTTGGGTGCCCACGATGGCGATGACGGGGTCTCCTGGACCAGCGTTGGCAGGGTGGGCTGATCTTGCGGAGCGAGAGAAGTCTGTGGGGGTTCGTCCCGGAGATCCGATCCTCCTGGCGCCGGACTACCGAGTGGATGAGCTGTTCAGTCTCTACACCCTCAGCAGCCCCTTCCGGGGGTACACGGCAGAGACGAAGCGGAACTACACCACGGACGACTGTTTGTTCTTCAATTTCCTTTGGCTGCGCGGGAAAATATGGACGCAGGCAGTGGAATCCGATGTGAGTGATTTCCAGTACTGGCGTCAGGACTCGCCGGACAATCCTGTTCGTGTCGGCGGGGATAAGTGGGGCCGCGAGCTGGCAGCGCTTATGAGCCTGTACAAGTGGGCAGCGAAGCCGGGGAACGCGTTCGTGCCGCGGAATCCTATTCCCACTCACCAAGTGACCGGCCGCAATGGGCAGATCATCGAGGTCCCGGACGATAAGGCGAAGGACACCAAACCCAGCAACGTGCACTGGCTGACCCCTCGCACGTTCCGGCTCTGGGTGGATGTCGGGCTGCGAGGATGTGGGGCTGACGGGCTTCGCGCTCCCGACTGGGTGGGGCGGCTGGAAGACCGCAACGTCGCATTTGTGCGCTTGCTGACCTCGTCCGGACTGCGGCGGCTCGAAGGGGCCTCGCTGCTGACGTTCGAGGTCCCGTCACTCCAGCTCGAAGGCGGGCGCTACTACACGGGGCGGCTGGCAGCGGCGGTCACTCGATCCAAGAGGGCCCGCACGTACTACGTCGCCGCGGGCGTGGTCGGCGACATCGAGAATTACGTCGACTCCTCTCGGGCCGAGGTGATCCGCAAGGCCCAGGCGAAGGGGCGCTACGACAGTGTGAGAGGCATGCGTCTGGTCACGAGGGTGACTCGCGGCCCGAAGCCGATCGTGCACTGGCGGGACCGCGACGGTGTCATGGGCCGCGTCGCGCTGACGGACGCGCTCGCCGAAGAACGAATGACTTGGTACACCGAAGGGCCGAACGGGCCCGAGCCGTTGTGGTTGTGGCTGAACGAGAGGGGCTTGCCGTTTCAGCCGCATTCGTGGGAGAACGTCTTCACTTCTGCCAACAAACGGTGCCAGGCCGTCCTGGATCCGCAGCCGCAGTGTCGGCTGGACCCCCACGGCAGTGTGGCTCCGTACGCGACTCCGCATTCCTGTCGGCACAGCTTCGCCCTCTACATGCTGGTGATTCTGCACCATCTGCTTGATCAGCGGATGGGCCTGACGCCGGAGGAACGGCGGGATTACCGGCTTCTCTACGGAGATCCGTGGCGGATGGTTCAGGACCTGCTGGGCCACTCGCACATCGAGACCACCCGGGAACGGTATCTGGCCCCTGTTGCAGATCTTCAGCTGAGGTCGCTGCTGGCCACCGCTCCGGTGGTCAGGCAGGGGGAGCAGACAGAGCAGGAGATGGATGATGTGTTCGCGCGTCTGGCGCGCGAAGCCGAGGGAATCCAGGACATCGACGCGAAGATGCGGGTTCCGTCGAAGGCGGTGGCATGAGCCGGCGTGGACGGACAGCATCGCTCCCGACAACTCCCCTGCACAGGCCTCCGGTTGTGGTCTCCGACGGACTCGTCGTTGAACACCGTGACGGCAAGGGGCATGTCGAGGTCTACGATTTCCGGGCCTTGCCGGTCCCCGACACCATGCGCCGGTCGCTGGCACGGCTGTTCGCAGCCCGCTGCGTTCCGAGCCGGTGGGCCTCTCACCTCACCAGCAGACACCACTGGGTCCACTTGGAGACGTTCGCCGAGCACCTGTCCGCGCTCGAGGAACCGGTGGCGGACCTCGATGTCTTGACCGCAGCGGTTTGGAAGGAGTGGGAACTCAGCCGCAGGAGCACGCAGACGATCGGCTACAAGGAACTCACGGTGGTGAGCGGCCTGCTGCTGGACGATCCGCGGCTGACGGCCGAGGCTCGCGAAGCTCTCTCCAAGCGGATACCCCAGCCGAAGGTGACGGAGACGTCCTTCGAGGACGGTGAGTTCGCCGCGATCACCTCGCAAGCACGGCGAATATTCCGTTCGGCACACCTGAGGATCACGGAGAACGCCCGGCACCTGGCCGACTGGCGATCGAATTCCTTCGCTCGGGACAGCGACGAATGGCTGCTGGGCGAGGCACTGGACTGCATCGCCCGAACCGGGGAGCCCCCTTGCTATGAGACAGAGAACCACGGCAGCCGGATCATCTTCCGCTACATGAAGGTTCTGGGCGGCGAGAGTTCGCGGCACACATGGCAGAGGCTCTTCCTGACTCGCATGGAAGCGGTTGCGCTCGGAGTGCTGCTGATGGCCGAGCACGGGTGGAACCTCTCGGTGATCAGTCGTCTTGCGGTGCCACGGGCGACGCCGGACGCCGGCAGGGACGGCAAGCGGATCTACCGCGTCGAACTCGAGAAGCACAAGCGGGGCACCGGACGGTACTTCGAGACGCGCAACCTCACCGATGACGGGGCGGACACCCCGGGCCGGTTGATCACACAGGCCCTGGAGGCCACTGTGTTCGCACGGGCAGCTGTCCACGAGCTCAGCCCCGGCACGGATCGCCTCGTCATCTGGCGAACTACCAGGCCTGACAAGGCGGATGCTCCCGAAAAGAAGAAGCGGGACAGCGTCGGCTTGTTCCGGTTCGGGATCACTGGAGGCGCCGCGAAAGAGTGGTCCAAGGAAGAGGGGTTCGCGTCTTCGCCGTTTCGCAGGGGGCGTCGGACAGTGAACGTGGTGCACCGCAGGGAGCCCGGACAGAACAGCCAGGGCACCCACGACAGCACCTACGTCCTGACCGACCCTCGGGCCCAGGAGGCCGCGGTTCCGGTCATCGCCGCGGCGGCCGAGTCGGTCGTCACCAAGGCCCGTGAGGTGACGTTCGGCGCCGAATTGCGCGAGTCGGCCGATCCGGCAGACCAGCCGACGGCCACCGCCGACTGCCATGACTACGAGAACAGTCCCTTCTCCAGCACCGACGAGGGTTGCGGGGCCTCGTTCCTCATGTGTCTGGCCTGCCCGAACGCCCGAGTTCATCCCGCCCACCACAGCCGCCTCACCCATCTTCACCAAGCTCTGAACAACCTGCGGTCCGTCATGGACCCCGGCCAATGGCAGAGCGACTGGGCGGATGCATACGCCCGCCTGGAGCACCTCAAACGCCTCCTCGGAGCCGACTGGGACAAGGCACTGACCCAGGTCACCGCCGCCGACCGTGAACTCATCGACTACCTGCTCAACGGAGACCTCGACCAGTGACGGCTACCGCAGCCCTTCAGCCTCCCACCCTCCCCGGGCCGGACACCCCAGCCATCCCCGCCCACCGGATCATCGACGGCTACACGGGGCCGATCGCGTGCTTCGCGGCGCCGTCCTGGCCCCTGATTCCCATGAACGGCAATCCAGGCGTCACCCAGAACACGATCCACATGGCGTCGTTCCCCGAAGTGCTCCGCGAGGAAATGCGCCTCCTGGTCTGGATGTTGATCAACTATGAGCTGTCGTCTGTCTTTCTGCGCGAACGCAGCCCCTCCTGGCGATCCCAGCAGGGCCCGCAGTCGACCAGCAAGACCGTCGGGGTCTGGGCCCGGCTGGCCGAGTGGCTCACCGAACGCGGCATCACCGAGGTCAAAGACTGCACTTCGCACGTGCTGGGTGAGTACGGCTACAAGCTGCGTGACAGCGGAGCCTCCCGCATCACCGTGCACTACATGCTGGCTTCCCTGACGCGGCTGTGGGCCTTCGACCAGCTCAGCAGCCGGCCCAGCGGGATCGGCTGCCCGCCCTGGGAGATCGAAGGAGTAGACGACTATCTACCGCCGGCCACCGCGGGGGGAGAGAACACCACGGAGGCGATCGCCGAGCAGACCATGGGGCCCCTGCTGATCTGGGCCATCCGCATGGTCGAGGATTTCAGCGACGACATCCTCGCCGCCAGGGCCGAAGTGACGAGCCTGCGCGTGTCCGCCGCCGCCAACAAGTCCACGCCCGCCTCGCTGGCCTCGCTCAAGGCCTTCATGGAACCGCTTCTTGCTGGTGGCCTGCCCATTCCGGCGGCGAACTGGCGCGGCGAACCGACGCTCGCCCGCACCTACATCGCCGCGATCACCCGGGCCTCGCACAATCAGGTCACTTCGACATCCAAACGGCTGGGCTGGAGGCAGGCGGCCCTCCAGCGCCCTGGCCCCTGCCCCCTGGACATCCCCGTCACTGGCATGCTGGGCGGCAGACCGTGGAGAGAAGTCCTGGACTATCACGAATGCGCTTCTCTGATGCGCCATTTGGGCACAGCTTGCTTCATCGTCATCGCCTACCTGACGGGAATGCGACCTGGCGAGGTCGCCGGCCTTCGCAGCGGAAGCTGTCCTGATCCCGAGCCGGACGGCAAGGGGCAGACGGGGCGGCATCTGATCACCAGTGTCGTTTACAAGACGGCGCGGGACGAGAACGGCAACCATCGATCCGAAGGCGAGCTTCGCGATGTTCCCTGGGTGGCCATCGCCCCGGTGGTGAACGCTATTCGAGTCCTGGAGCGCATGGTCCCAGCCGGAGCTCTGCTCTTCGCCCACGATGCCCACGACTCGCGTTCTGGCACGGGTGCACTCACCGTCTCGACGATGGGAGACCGGGTGGAGGACTTCGTCGCCTGGGCCAACAAGGAGGCCACCGCTCACGACCTGCCCAAGGAAGTCATCCCGCCGGACCCGCACGGCAACATCGGCACCGCGCGATTCCGACGCAGCCTCGCCTGGCACATCGCCCGCCGTCCGGGCGGACTGGTCGCCCTGGCGATTCAGTACGGCCACCTGCGAACTTCCGTATCTGTTGGATACGCCTCCCGCAGCCGTGACGGGATCCACGACCTCCTCGACGTCGAGACCGCCCGGGCCACCATTGACACCGTCGCCGACCTGCACGCCGACCTCGAAGACGGCCTCGGTGTCTCGGGGCCTGCCGCCCGGCGGGCTATCACGGCCGCCACTACCGCAGCGCAGTACAGCGGCACGGTCATCAGCCTGCGTCAGGCCCGACAGATCGTTGCCAACCCTCAGCTGGCCGTCTACGACAACCCCAATGCCCTGCTGATGTGTGTCTACAAACGCGAGAAGGCTCTCTGCCATCGCGGCATCAAGGACACCCCAAGCCTCGACCGATGCGTCTCCGGCTGCGGAAACATCGCCCGCACCGATCAACACATCACCAAGATCCTTGACCGCGCTGACTTCCTCGACAGCCGAGCGGCCCGTGTCCCCGGCCCGCTCGGTGACCGTTTTCGCCGGAATGCCGCCCGCCTGCGCGACCTCGCTGAGGCCCACCACCGCACCCGAATCACTCTCGAGGACGCCGTATGAGCCCCGCACTCGATGAACGCGACCGCATCCGCGCGGCCATGGACCGCATCCTGGCCGGGGCGCCCGAGCGCTCGGACGGCGCCCTGACCATTAAGTCCCTGGCTGCCGAGGCAGACGTTCCCCGCAACGCTCTCACCCAGCGCCACCTCGACCTGAAGAACGCGTTCTATGCCAAGGTCAAAGAGCGGGGCCAGCCGACCGACGTCGAAGTGCGGCTGCGCAAGCAGATCGTCAAGCTGAAGGAACTCCGCGCGGCCGACAAGGACGAACTCGCTCAACTCCGTGAAGACCGCGAAGGCCTGGTCAGGGTCGTCAATCAGCTGACCTTGGAGAACCGTCAGCTTCGCCAGCAGCTGACGGTACCCAGTTCCGTGGTCCGTCTCTTGCCCACCCAGCCTCAGCCGCCTACTGGATGAGGTTCAGGCGGCGACACCGAGTTCCTTTCGAGTTCGGTCAACTCATCCCTGCAGATCTACCCCGCGAAGGGCATGACCTGCGTCTTCTCCGCGCCGGTGACACGCTGTGAGCTCGAGCCATCCCTCGATGACGCTCGGTTCACCCCGGACACCGATGGCTGCCATCCAGCCTGCGTCAACACCTGCCGCACCGAGGGAGCCATCGACGAACTCCTCTCCGAAGCAGTGGACTTGAGGATCAAGGTCGCTGACGAAGCGACCCGTCGATCCGCTGACGGCGCGCACACACGCGAGCACCTCGACACAGTCGCTGCCGAACTCAACAGCCGCCCACGCAAGGCGCTCGGCTGGGAAACCCCAGCCGAGCGCCTGCACAAAATACTCGCCGCCTGATCAGACCCATCACGTATAGCGACGATCGCTAAAAACCGCGCTCCCTGCCCCTGCGCGGCTTACGTGGCGCCTTCCCCCAGGGTCCGGCAGGCCGTTCCTGCCGGACCCTGGCCACAAATTCGGTACGGGTCGAAACGGCCCGTGACTGCGGGCGCAGGACCGACTCTGCGTCCCACGGCTCGACATCCGTCCATTCGAACCTGAGGACGATCTCGTCGAAGACCGGTGCGAAGTCCGCACCGACCAGGTCCGGCATCTGGTAGCGCAGCCCTCGAACCCGGGCAACGAAGGTTGCGGGCAACAGCACGTGATACGCCTCCAGATAGTGCGCAAAATCCGCGCGCCACACCCACATGCCATCGGTTACCAGCGACGAGCAGCCGGACGTGTGCCGGTGAACCTTTCCCGTGACGACATCGACCCCCGCCTCCATGAAGTACGTGAGTTGATGGCCTACGTCGAGATACTCCACGATTTCAGCTTCATCCGGCTCGCCGGACGCTTGCGCCTGAGCCCCCAGCGGTCCCGCAGCCAACTCGCTCGAATAACCGAAGTCATCGAAAAAGCCGAGCAACCTCAGCACGCGCACCCCCTCTCAGCCTCTCTGAAGCAACATCGAGGCGAGCATACGCAGGCTCGAGGGCCCCCAGTCCGGCCCATGCGTGACCGCAGCCGCCCGGCCGCGTGATCACGACTGAGCGACTGCTCTCACCGGCCGGGCCCTACGACAGACGCCACCGGGAACGCCACCGGCCCAAGCCCTCAAGTGGGTTGAGCAGCCTGGGTCGGCCGGGGTGAACTCCATGATGGACAGAAACCCGGACCGGGCCGTCGACAAAGAACCCCCGGGTCTCTGACCTGGGGGTTTCTCATGGAGCGGGTGACGAGAATCGAACTCGCGCTCTCGGCTTGGGAAGCTAGGGGCGTTTAGGGGAGGCTGCCGGGCTGACCTGTGGCGACGCGGTGTCGGAGCTCTGATGGCCGTCCCCCTGATCCCCAGTGTTCCCCGTGGTTCCCCGCACGACCTGGCACGGGTCTGGCACGGCCTCTTCGTCGAGCAGTACGGCTAGTTCCCTCAGGTCGTTTGCGACCTCGCATGCCGACTCCAAACACGCATGCGACGGGCTATTTCACGTGCGGTGAAGCTGGTGGCAGTGCACACTTCTTCGCCGTGGAGATCATCACGGGCGAGCTTAGGCGTCTTCGGTCTGGTCTCGGACCTGATGACGGTCAACAGAGGCCCTTTCTCGTGCGGGTTCGGTTCACCGCCGAGAATCCGGCGCGGGTCATCGCAGATGCCCGTGCCGTGCTGACGTCTGTGGTCGCTCGGACGGACGACTGGCCCGCCTTCGAGCGGTGGCCGGAGCTGCTACCGGCGTGGTTCGTGCAGCGGTGCGCGCCGGAGAACGCAGAGTCGCGGGCTGGCCTGTCATTCGACGCCCAGGCTTGGCTCCGGAAGTGGCAGGCGATGGCGCCCGAGCAGAAGGCGGACTTCAGCCAAGGACCTTGGACGCTGTCAGGTTGGCTCTACTACTTCGACCCGACCGAGGAGGGCATGGGCGACGACCGCAGCTGGTGGTGGTGGGACGCGGGGGCAGACGAGCCGGGCAACGGCTGGGTTGAGGTGGCCACCACTGGTTGGCCATTCGGCAGCGGTTCGCTGTCTTGGCTGATCAAGGCCAGCGGGGGTAGGGATCTTAGGCAAGGGGCATGAGCGTCGGGGCCCCGGTGGTGGTAGCTCCTGTACAGAACTCGCGTTGACCACCGCTTTAGGAGTTCGATCACCGCTCAGCGGATCCTGCTGAATCACGACGTGGACGCCGAGTTAGTAGTCCCCCCGTGGGTGGCTCCACCCGCAGCCGACCGATGGCGTTGATGTCATCCGGCGATGTCGGGTTGGATGATCGGGTGAAGCAAATCGACTCGGCTGAAGCTCCGACAGCGCCCCCGGCCCTGAAACTCGCTGGGGGCTGCCTGGCTGGGGTCCTAGTCCTGCTCGCCGGGCTGCTGATTGCGCTCAGCTTTGGAAGCACCGTCGAGATCGAGTCACCTGACCAGTTTGCAGGGTTGAGGGACAACGACAGCAGCGTTGCGCTGGTCGCCCTGATCCTGGGTGTTGTCGCGCTGCTCGGAGGACTGGCCATAGCCATGCGGACGTCGCGCGTTCTGCTGGCTGTCGTCGGCGCGGTATGTGGCGTCCTGATCGTCGCAGCCGGCTACCGGGGATACACGCTCTCGTCGATGCTGAAGTGTTGGGATCATAACGCCATCGCTCAGAACACAAACGGCTCGTACACGTGTTACGACCGGTGATGCCCGGCGCAGATCGGCTCATTGCAAGGTCCGAAGCTGCGACCACGGCTCCGGAGGGCGCTTCTCGATGCCGCGAAATAGCAGGTCGGAAGCTACGTCGTCCCCATGACTTCTTAATCTTGTCCACGGATAGTCCACAGGCTAAGGCTGATGAACCTGCGCCGCTTGGCAATCCAGTGCGCGGGCCTCTAACGGCATCGGACCGGTGGCAACAATCGGAATAACACAGCGAAGGCGCTCATGGCGACGAATGATGCTGTGCCTGCATGCTTTGTGGCATCTATGGGTGCGGTGTGTCGCCCCACCGTCACATTTTGCGCAAAAGAGTGGTGAATCGTACGGGCTCGGCAAGTGTGAGGCGGGCACCTTCCTCGTCCGCGGTACGGGCGGCAAGAGTGGCCTCCGCTAGCCTAGGCGGAAGGGCTTCGCTGAACTTAAGGCCTCGCAGGGCCTGCCCATCGACCTCGGGCAGGCTCAAGCCGTCCTTCGTGTCTGCCACGGCGATCACCCAATCCTGACGGGTGAGATCGTCCCGTAGCCGGATGTAGTGGGCATGGGTGCGCTGCTGTGGTGAGACCACGGGGGCCAGAGTGGCGGCGAGGGTGGAGTTGGCGCGGTGACCGGCCCAGGTCCACCAGTGGACGTCACCGTCCGGACGGCGGGTGATGACCGTCCCTCCGGGATGTACCGTGTTCACGTGTGCCTCGCGGGCCTGGGCGAGGCGTGCGGCGGCCCGCCCGGTCAGGCGCACGGGTGGATCCTCTTCGAGGAGGACGTCGCGTGCGGCCCGGGCGAGTTCGAAGGACAGAATCCGTTCGGAGCCGAAGCCGTTCCACCGGGCCCGCCCGCCTTCGTCCACCGGGGTGACGAAGCAGCGGCGGCGACGGAAGTCGATGTGGGTGACCTGCCAGCTCCGCCCGGCGAGCAGGAGCCTGCGCGGACCCTGGACCTGTGCGGTGAGCAGGTCGGGGTCGGTCCGGCCGATCTCGGTGCGGCCGTTGAGGACGGTGAACTCGGGTGGTGCGGTGAACACCGCCATCAGATTCATGAAGTGCCGGTGACCGTAACGCTGTTCGGCCTGCGGGCCGATGAATAGCAGGCCCGAGTCCTGGTCGAGATAGCCCTGTTCGACCAAGTGGCGGACCACAGGGTCCGCTCCAGGGCCGAAGGGACCGAGACCACCCCACCACTGCTCCCACAGGTTCTCGCCGACCTGGTGTTCCTGGAGGCAGAGCGCCAGCAGCTGCTGTGCGACGAGGTGACGCGGCTCGGGGGGCGGAACGACCGGTTCCACCCAGTTGCGCGACCACTGCAGCAGCAGGGCGGCCGAGGCGAGGAGCCCGTCGTCGTCCAGGGCGAGGAAGAGACAGTTGCGGCTGGTGCCGGGTCGGCGTCCCGTGCGGCCGAGCCGTTGGAGGAACGCGGCGACGGTGCGGGGCGCGTCGAGCTGGATGACCCGGTCGAGGTCGCCCACGTCGATGCCGAGTTCCAGGGTGCTGGTCGAGACGATCACGCAGTCCCGCGCTTCGGCGAATGCCGCTTCGGCCTGTCTGCGTTCGTCCACGGAGAGCGATGCGTGGGAGAGGAAGGTGGTCACGCCACGCAGGCGCAACTGCTCGCCAAGTTCCTCGACCGTGCGGCGGCTCTCGCAGAAGACCAACCGTTTCTCACCGCGGTGCAGGGCGGCGATGACGATCGAGGCGTTGGCGACGGAGCCGACGTAGTCGAGTTCGACGTCCCCGGCCGGATGGGCCCTCCCTGTCGCCGGGGACCGCTGACCGGAGTCCGGGGCGATGACGCGGCCGGGACGGCGTGCCTGCTCGGATCCCTGGAGCCATTCCAGCAGTTCGGCGGGGTTCCCGACGGTCGCGGACAGTCCGACGCGTTGGAGGGGATGGCCCGCGACGCGTGCCAGACGCTCCAGCACGGCGAGCAGGTGCCAGCCCCGGTCGTCCCCGGCGAAGGCGTGCACCTCGTCGACGACGACCGTGTGAAGTCCGCTGAAGAAGGAGCGGTGGTCGACATGGGTGCTGACCAGCATGGACTCCAGGGACTCCGGTGTGGTCAGCAGGATGTCGGGGCGCTGGAGGAGCAGGCGGTGCCTCTGGGCGGTGGTGACGTCACCGTGCCACAGGCCCGTACTGCGGCCCAGCCAGCCCGTGTAAATCTCCAGGCGGGGGTGCAGGTTGTTGAGTAGGGCCTTGAGCGGGCACACGTACAGCACGCTGGTGCCCTTCCAGCCGCGCCGGTTCATCCGACTCAGGAGGGGGAACACGGCCGCTTCGGTCTTGCCGCCCGCGGTGGGGGCCAGCAGCACGGCGTCCTCGCCGTCGAGGAGCGGGGCGACCGCTTCTTCCTGCAGCGGTCGCAGGGTGTGCCAGCCGAGGGTGTTGACGACGTGGTGCCCGAGCACGGGGTCGAGGAGGTCGAAGGCGTCGGGTGCGGGGCGCCCGGAGGGCGGTCCGGGGGTGTCCTGCCTCACGGCAGGTCCAGCGGGACGTCGGCTGCCCCGGTCGCTGTGCCGGCCGCCGCGTTGCGCTCGGTGTCGCTCAGTTCGGCCACCCGCAGGGTGAGCGCGTAGTGCCTGCGCGGGTCGAAGTCCGCGAACTCGTCGATGCGGTCCAGCACGTCGGCGATCAGCTTGCGCAGGTACAGGCGGGGCGCGATGCCGACCTTGCCGCCGAGCGCCCCGGTGACGGCGCGGGCCAGCTCGTCCAGGTAGGCGTCGTCCGCCCGCGTCGTGAGCCGCTCGGGGTGCCGGGCGTCGGCGGCGTAGATGTCCCGGGCCTTGCGCCCCAGTTCGCGGAGCGAGGTGAGGTCGAAGCCCGGCAGGCGCAACTGGACCGCCCGCGGGGAGTCGAAGCGCACGTCGGTGGTGAAGTCGGTGGCGAGGCGCTGGGCGAGGGGCGCGAGGCGCTGGACGCCCTGCTGCCCGTCGTAGAAGGCGGGGGTGCCGGTGATGACGAGGAACAGGCCGGGGAAGCGTCCGGTGTCGATCTCGTCGAGGAGCTGGCGGAGCGCGTTCAGGGATTTCTCGCGGACGTCGCTGCGGACGCGCTGCAGGGTCTCGACCTCGTCGAGGACGAGCAGGAGCCCGGGGTGTCCGCAGTCCCGCAGTACCGTGAGCAGCCCTTGGAGGAAGCCGAGGGCGGCGAAGTGGTCGAGGTCGCCGCGGAGTCCGGCGGCCCGTTTCGCGGCGGCGGCCACCGACCGCTGTCCGCCCAGCCAGGCGATCAGGGCCTCGGCGAGGGCACTGTCCCCCGCGGCCACGGCCCGTCGGTAGCCGCGCAGTGCGGCGGAGAAGGCGGGGGTGGTACGGGCGACGGCGGCGAGCCGCTGTTCGAGGAGTGCGTCGACGACGGCCGCCAGCGTCTCCTCGTCGTCGTCGGCGACGTCACCTCCGGCCAGTGCCTCCTCCTCCAGGGCGTAGAACCAGGAGTCGACGACGGCGCGCAGTGCGGAGGGCTGGTGGGAGGCGGTGGTGAGCCGTTCGGCGAGCCTGCGGTAGACGGTTTCCAGGCGGTGCAGCGGGGTCTCGGTCTCGGAGATCTGGACCTCGCTGACGGCGAGTCCGCGCCGTTTCGCCCGCTCGGCGAGCCAGCGTGCGAAGAACGTCTTGCCGGAGCCGTACTCGCCGCGCAGGGCGTGGAAGGCGGCCCCGCCGCGGGCGACGGTGGCCAGGTCGTCGTCGAGGGCGTCCTCGAAGCGCTCCAGCCCTACGGCGAACAGGCCGAGCCCCGCCTGCGGGACGGTGCCGCGGCGCAGCGCGTCGACGACGTCGCGGCGGCGTGCGGCGCTGATGTCGAGGGCCGGGCGGGTCATGCGGTGCCTTCCGGGGACGGGAACTGCTGGGCGAGGAGGGCCCGGTCGAGGTGCACGGTGCGTCCCGACTCGACCAGTTGGAGGACGGGGTAACCGTCGATGTTAAGCAGCCGCTCCAGCATCGTCGCGAAACGGGCGGGGTTGCGCTGCGACTTGCCGGTGGCGGCCTGGGCGGCCGCGGCGACCGCTCCGGGCGACAGCTTCCCGCCCGCCGCGTCCAGGGCGTCGAGCGCCGCGGCGACGGCCTTGTCGGCGGGCGCGAGGCGGACGAACTCGCGCTGTGTCCGGTACGGCGCACTGCGTACGGTGCGCTCCCCGAGGGTGGGCTCGCCCGCCACCTCGGCGCCACGGGCGGGCGGATGCCGCAGTGGCGCGGTGGGGGCCTGCCCGGCCGGTTCCGCTGTTGCCGTCGCCGTTGCCGTCGTCGGTACGGCCTCGACCTCGGCCCAGTCGGACGTCGTCGTGTTCCACCAGGACTGCTCGCTCGACTCGGGCGGCAGCAGTGTCCAGCCCGACGGCACGGTCCCTCCAGCCGGGACCAGGGTGATCACCGGAACGGTGACCTCGGCGAGCGAGGCCCCGCCGTGGTAGCCGCCCTGCCGGGCGGTGTAGCGCAGGTCGTCGCGCCAGGCGGCGACGATGTGCTTGCTGTCGGTCAGCACCCGCGGCCCTGTCAGCCGGACTTCGCCGTCGCCCGGTTCTCCGGTGCGCCAGCGGGCCCCGCGCACCCCGGGGACGTCGGCGGGCTGGTGACCGCGCTCGGTGCGGTCGACGACGTGTCCGTGGTCGGAGACGAGCACGACCGGACGCCCGTAGTCACGGGCGGCGTTGAGCAGGTCGGGCAGTTTCCCGATGTCGGCCAGTCCCCAGCTTCCGGTGGTTCCCTCCCGGCCGTCGGCCAGGGCGTCGTCGATGGTGTTGACGACCACGCCCACGACGTCCTCGGAGGCGAGGGCCTGGACGACCTCCGGCGCGAGCCGGTGTCCGGGCGGGCCTTCGTATCCGCCCTTGTGGAAGAGGTGCGCGCCGCGGTGGCGCTTGCGCCAGAAGGCGGCGAACCCGGTGCGCTCGGCGGCCTGTCCCCCCTCGGAGGGGCGGCCGCACAGTAGGGACGCCCGGCTGACCCGGGTCACCGACGGCAGCATGGACACGGCCGCCTGCCGGTGGGGCATCGCGCCCTTCGCGGAGCCCGGCACGATCTCCGTCCACGCCCGCCGGTCGAGTTCCCCGGCGATCCGGACGGCGATGTCCGCGCTCATGCCGTCGAGGACGAGCACCAGGGGACGGCCGCCGCCCTGGGCGAGCGGGGCCGCCGCCTTGGCGAGGACGTCCTCGATGAGCAGGGCGCCGCCGTTCGCCTGCTGGCAGGCGGTCTCGGACCAGGAGGCCAGGAGGTCCGCGAACCGGGCGTCGAGAGCGGCCCGGCGCTCCCGCGCCGCTCCTATCAGCCGCCGGTAGGCCTCGCCGACGGACGTGTCACGCGAGGCGTCTCCCTGTGCGAGGACGCCGATGGCCAGGTCGGCCCAGCCCGACGAGGACATGTGGTCCCGCACGGCCTGGCCGACGGTCGCGGGCCAGCCGGGCTCGGTGGCGAGCCAGCGCATCAGGCGGACGGCGGTGCGGGCGGTCTCGGTGGACTCGCCGTGCAGCGCGGCGAGTTGGTGCGCGCCCAGGTCGCGCAGCGCGGACTCGGCGAGTGCGGGCGCGCCCTCGCCGCGGCTGCCGAGGCAGGCGGCCAGGGCCCGCAGCCGTCCGATGTAGCCGGACGGGAGCAGCCGGTCGCCCCGGACCAGGTCGGTCAGGCGGGCGTCGGCGGCGAGCAGGTCGGCGCGTTCGAGGACGGCCAGTACCCGGGAGCGGGCCGGCCCGGACGGTGATCCGGTGCCCTCGGCCTGGGCGATCCAGCGAGTGAGGACGCCGGTGGCGGCGTCGGCGAAGGGTCGCAGTGTGTCGAAGGACGCCAGCGCCTGACCGAACAGGGTGCCCAGCGCGAACCCCGCCGCCTCCGCCGACGGCGAGCGCAGCGCGGCGGAGGCGAGGATTCCCAGGGGCAGGGCTTCGTGACCCCGGTTCTCGGCTGCGAGTGCGAGCAGCGTGGGGGCGGCGGGCCCGACGGTCCGGGCCAGCCACGTTTCCAGGCCGCGCTGTTCGTCCTTCGGCAGGGTGGCGTAGAGGGCAGGCCCGGCCGGGGTGCGGGTCCAGGCGAACAGGGTGTCGGCGTCCAGGTCCAGGGTGTCGGACGCGGGGTCGCCGAGCCCGAGGCGTGCCCCGATCAGGGCGCGGACCGCCCGGTCACGGGTGAGGACGGCGCCGACCCGGGGCCAGCCGTCGAGGGGCTCGGCCTGGAGCAGTCCGTCGAGCAGCCATTGCTCGCCCAGCATCCGCCGGTCGAGATCGGTGGCGCCGAAGAGCTGGGTGACGATCTCGGCGCGGTCCACGGGCAGCGGATGCCGGTGCACGGCGTGGGCCCGCAGGTCCAGACCGAGCTGGTCGGGGGGCACGGTGCCGGTGACGACGAGGACGCTGTCGTCCTCCCAGGCGGCGCCACCCGCCAGGTGGCGGTGCCAGGCGTCCGTGACGCCGAGCGGGGAGTGCTGGTCGCTGACGACGACGCGGCGGCGCCCGCCGCCGACGGCGACGGTGAACTCGCTGTCCTTCTCCTCGGGGTCCCAGACCGCGTCGACCAGCACGAGCCGTCGGTCGGGCGCGTTCTCCAGCTCGGTCCGCAGCAGGACTTCGATGGCGCGTCGCCCGGCGACGGGCCGGGTGCCCGTCACCGCCCCTCACCGTCCGGTTCGGCCCGCCAGGAGATCTCGACCGGGGTGTCCGGGTGGAGGGCGCGGAACGCCTCGATCTCCTCGCGTATGGCGGTGAGGTCGGCGTGGAGGGCCGTGGTGCCCGGCGCGATGACCCGGCGGGCGCCCCGCCGCGGACCGGGGCCGCAAGCGGGCTCGGGCTCCCAGGACAGCGGCTCCTGCGTCGGCGCGGCCGCACCCGCCGGATCCGAGGGGGCCGGGTCCGAGGAGACCGGCGGGACACCGTGCCGGGACAGCGGGACGTTCCCGGCGGCCGTCACCGGGTCCGGCTCGGCGGGTTCGCCGGCTGGTGCGGCGGGCCGCTCCAGCCGCAGCGCGGCGTCCAGCAGGGCGTGCCCGGCCTCCCGCACCTCGCCGAGTACGGGCGCCAGGGACCGCTCCCGCTCGGGGGCGCGCGCCGCCTCGCCGATGCGGTCCACGAGCCGCTGGGCGCGGTCGCCGATGCTGTCGTCGCGGCCGGTCAGCGCGCGCACGCTGGACAGCAACCGCCAGTCGGTGCCGTCCAGCGCCGCGAGCACGGCGGCGGCGCTGTCCATGGCGTGGGACAGTTCCCGCGCGGGCGTCTCGTAGGAGACCGAGGCCAGCTCGGTCACCAGCCCGGTGGCGTCGTCGGTGTGACGCACCAGGCGGGCCAGCAGGGCGGCGGCCTCGCGCAGCACGGCGACGCGCGGCGCGGCACTCTCCCCGGTCGTCTCCCCATCGAGCCCGAGGAGCGCGGCGTGCCGCCGCAGCGCGGACCGCACCCCGTCGACGTCCCGCTCGTAGGCGGTCGCCCTGGCCAGGACGTCGGCGGCGAGCCGGCCCACGTTGCGCGCGAACAGGCCCGGCTTGCCGGCGACACCGAACAGTGCCCCGGCCCGCTCCCGGGCGGTGGCGTACTCCTCGGCGGTGGGCAGCTGCTGGGCGCGGAGCTTCCAGCCCAGGCCGATCTCCGACAGGGGCGGAGGTGTGGTCTCGGTGCCGGAGTACAGCGCCCAGGAGCGGTCGTCGAAGAGGGCGTAGGCGGCGATGAGCAGGCTGGAGACGTGCTTGTCCAGACCGCGCAGGCCGAGGTCGTCCCTGATCCAGTTGCGGATGTCTTCCACCGACAGCTCGCCGTGCTCCCCGTGGGCGGCGGCGGCCTGGTTGATCCGCGTGCGCCACTGGTCGCTCTTCACCACGAGCGGACCGTCGTGGACCGTGCCCAGCTCTAGGGGCTCCAGGACGCGCTTCACGGTCCGCAGCTCCTTCGGGTCGACCTCGACCCGGCCGCCCTCGTCCATGGCCAGGGTGAGCCACTTCAGTGCCGTGGTCAGCTCGCCCGGAGTGACGGCCTTGGGCGTGCTGCTCGCTCCCGGACCGAAGTCGGGGTGCTTGTCGTAGAGGGCGGAGAGCAGCCCGTCGGCGAGCAGGACGACGGCCTGGTCGAACGGCTTGCTGCCCGCGGGCTGCGGACGCGGGAACTCGGGCAGCAGCGACAGGACGTGCCGCCCGTCGGGCACGTCGGCGCCCAGCGTGTCCTCTCTGGCCTCGGCCAGCCCGTACACCTCGCGCAGCGAATCGACCAGGGTCTCGGTGAGGTTGTCGCGCGCGTGCTCCAACTGGCGGCGGGCCTTGAGACGGTCGTCCGGCGGGAAGTTCCGGGAGTAGTCGGACAGCCGGTCTCGCTCCAGCAGGAAGTTGATTCGCATCAGGCGGCCCAGCTGGGCCTTGCGCTGGTCGGAGAAGTGGTCGCACAGCCACACCAGCACGGGCGCGCCGGGATGGGACTTGCCCAGCCCGGTGACGCGGCGGAAGGAGTCGTCGGGCGACCGGCCCGTCTCCTCGTCGAAGGGGCAGTCGAGGATGATCCGCAGGTTGCCCTTGACGGCCGGCTCGAAGGCCTCGTCCAAGAGCCGGCGCGAGTTGCCGACCGTGTCGAACACGAACTCCACGGTGCGCTCGGAGCCCCGCCACACGATCTTCTTCTCGTCGATGAGCTGCCCCTGCCGGCCGGTGAGGCCCAGCTCCTCCCACAGCCGCTCGCGCAACCAGGAGCGCCGCGCACCGGCCGTGTCCTCGCCGGCGACGGCGTCGAGGATCGGGTCGATGGACACCTCGGACAGGTGCAGCGAGAAGACGGGGTCGTCCTTGCCCTCGGAGCGCAGCTCGCTGGGGAACTCGCCCTGCAGCGCCCGCATCCGCTCGACGACCTTGTCCTTCACGGGCACAGCACGCGAGCGCACCGAACCGTGGTTGAGGGCGGCGAGCCGGGAGGCGGTCAGGCGGCGCAGTGCGGGCACGTCGGGGGCGAGGGAGGCTAGCAGCAGCGTCTTGACGAAGCGCTCGTCGGCGATGAAGTCGGGGTGGTCGGCCCGCTGGTACCGGTCCAGGAGGAAGCGGCGGGCCTTGGCGTGGAACCGGCGTGCGGTGTCCGACTCTTGCTGGAGCTTGACGGTGAAGGCGGTGCTGGTGTTGTCGACGAGGACGTCCCACAGGTCGCCGAGCGGGATCAGCCGGCCGATCTCGGCGTCGGCGTGCCGCTCCAGGAGCTGCTGGACGAGCTTCAGGCCGGTGCGCTCGCGCTGGAGCGCCCCGGACAGGGCGACCAGCACGTTCAGCAGGGCGGGGGAGAGGGGGTAGACGGCCCGGAAGTCCTCCCAGTCGGCGCCGGTCGCGCCCTCCCCGTCGAGCAGTACGTCCTTGACGACCTGGCTCGCCCTGTCGACCCCGGTGAACGCGGCGTCGAGTACCTGCTCCTGCCCGGGGAGCGGCTTGAGGACGCGCTCCTTGATGATCTCGGGAAGGTTGCGGTCCTCCAGGTCGATGACGGTGACGCGTTCCTTCAGGTACTCAAGGGCCTGCTGGAGGTTCTCCACGTCCGAGCCGAGGATGTCGGATCCCACGAGCTGGGACAGGTCCCGCTGGCGCGAGATGAACGAGATGATCGGCACCGGCCGGTCGGGGTTGCTGGACTCGATCAGCTTGACGAGCTTCTGGATCTGGTCGTTGATGAAGGTCCGGTCGGACATCCTGGCCTGGAGCCACAGCACCAGCTCGTCTAGGAACAGCACCACGCCGTCGTAGCCGAGCCGGTGGGCGTGCTTGCTCATCTCGCTGAGTCCGTCGTCCAGCGACACGTACGCGGCCGCGTCACCGCTGACGGTGTCCGCGTAGTGCTTGTTGGGGCCCTTGAACAGGGCGGTCAGCAGCTGGTCGCGCCGCGGGTCGCCGGCCGGGGCGTCGAAGGCGTCGTCGAGTCCCGCGCCGGTCCAGCCGAGGGCGGGGGCGGCGCCGATGGGCTGGAGCTCGGCGTCCTCGTCGTCCGCGTCGTCGTCCGTGTGGACCGCACTGCCGGATGCGGGGGCGGCCGCGGCGGGCTCCGGGAGCAGCCCGATGAACGCCTCGTCGCCGATCTTCGCGCGCAGCTCACGCGCGTCCGCGAGCAGCGAGTCGGCCCGGAACACCAGCGGTGTGGACGCCTCGGGCCGCTCCCGGCGCACAGTGTTCACGTACCCGCCGAACAGCGCCGACTCCAGGCTGGCGGCGCCCACCAGGTGGTAGGGCACCATCAGGAAGTTCTTGCCGGGCAGCCAGTCCTCGTGCTCCGCCACCACCTCGCGCAGCCGCGGCTTGTCCTGGGCCGCCGCATCCCCGTTGAGCACGGCGTGCAGCACGGTCAGGAAGTGGCTTTTACCGGCACCGAAGGAACCGTGCAGATACGCGGCGTGCGAGGCGTTTTTGCGCAGGGCTCTGCCGACGAGCTTCAGGGCCTTGCGGAACTCCCCCTGGAGCTGCTCCGTGACCACGTACTCGTCGACCGACCCGGCGTCCCGGCCGGTGAACCCCTCGGACAGGGCAACCTTGAAGTCACCGGAGAGCATGTCCTCCTTGATGTCGAGGACGTCCCTCAGCACGGTCCCGCCGCCTCGCGCCATAAGCTGCTTCCGCTCCCCACACCCTCGTCGCACCCGGCTGCCGAGGCCGGGCTCCCGGCGGGGCACCGGCCTTCACCCGCGTCCCGCACACACCTGCCTGTCTATCCTGCCAGGGGCGCGGGCAGGGGCGGGACGGCCCGGAAGATCGGCGTCAGGACGGCACGGCAGGGAGCACCGCCCACACCGTCTTGCCCGGGCGCCTGTGCGCGGCGTCACACCCCAGGTCTCGGCGAGCGCCTCGACGATCAGGAGGCCCCGGCCGGTCTCCGCCTCGGCGTGCGCGTCCGCCGTGCCCCGGCCAGAGGGTGGGGTGGCACTCGTCGAGGGTATCGGTCACCTCGATCTGCAGCCGTCCATCGGTCTGCGTCAACCGCAGCAGGGCGTCCCGGCCGGGTACGCGGCCGTGGGTGACGGCGTTGGCGGCGAGCTCGGCGACGAACAGGGCGGCCGTCTCGTTGGCCTCGGAGTCGTTCGGGTGGCCCCAGATGTCCAGGCAGTACGAGGTGAGCCGACGGGCGAGGCGGGCGCCGCGTGGGGTGGCGGTGATGCGCAGCTCGAAGGTCGTGGGGGTGGGGGTCGTGCTGTTCGTGAGGGGTGACATGCGTCGACGGTGGCGCACATTGGAGGCCGTCCTATTTGCTCGCCCTGCCCCGCTTCTTCTCGGGGCGCCAGGCGGCGAGGTCCTCCCGGGAGAGACTCCGTCCGTACATGCCGGCGACGAGGGCGCTGTTGAAGTCCTCGGCGGGGTTTCCCTCCCAATCCTCGTCGTACTCGTCATGCCACTGCTTCACCCAGGGCATGACCTCCGCAAGCCCGGCGAGGAGCGGGACGAAACGGGGGTCCTCCTTGGGCCAGCCGTCGACGTTCAGACGGTCGTTGAGGAGGTTGACCAGGGCCTCGGCTTGGTGACGGTGGTTCCAGCCGGCCCAGCCGATGAGGAGGGAGGGGTCGTTGTCCGGGCCGGAGCCGGGGTAGGAGATGAACCTCTCCTTGGGCACGTCCAGCTTGCCGCGGTGCGACCAGTAGCTGTGCTTGAGGAAGTCGGCGGACGTGTACTTGGGCGGCACCTTGATGTCCCGCCGCTCCCCGTCCTCGTCCTCCTTGCGCTGCTCCTCCCAGACCCGCTCCCATTGGGCGCGCTTGCGCAGGCCGGACTCCTTGTAGCGGAGGGCTGCGAGATGAGGGACGTGCTCGGGCTCGATGATGGCGTTCAGCACGGTGGACAGCGGGGCGTCGCGCTTCTTGAGGTGCTTGGCGGCGTAGAGGTCGGCGACGTCCCGGACGGCATCGTTGTGACGAAGGGCGTCGGCGAGCTGGTAGACGGTGAGTGCACGGGGGGAGTCGATCCCGTCCCGTTCCTCGAACCACAGCTCCTCCCGCTCGGTGGCGTTGAGTAGCCAGACCCGCAGAGCAGCCTCCTCGCGCTTCTCCCAGGACGCGGTCAACCAGCGCCTTTTGAAATCGGGCCGTTCGAGCAGGCGGATGTCCTTGTTGTCAGCAATGAGTTCGAGCCGCGCCTGAACGATCCGGCGGTAGGACTCGGGCCAGCCGCGGGTGGGGACTTCGGTGGTGCGGTTCTCGGTGGAATCGTGCCGTTCGAACCAGGCAGTGTCGGCACCGCTGCGGGCAAGGGCGATCTCGAACGCCCGCTGCCCGAGCTTGAATCCCTCGGGTACGTCGGCGTCAGTGAGCTCGGTCAAATCACCGGGCAGCGTGGTTCGGGCGACCTCGGCAGGTGTGAGCAGCCCGTACAGCCCGTACACGGTCCAGTCCAGCTCTTCCTGGAGCAGGATCATGCGGGCGCGGATGCGTCTCTGTGCCGCCTCAGCGGCCTTTAGGGCTTCGTGGGTGGGGGGCGTGGTTGGGGAGCTGGTGAGGGCGGTGGGCTCGTGAGCAGCCAGCTCTTGGGCGAGAGTGTCGAGTTGGCGTGCTAGAGCGAGGGGGAGTGCGGAGGGGAGAGGGAACTCCTGTAGCCGGGTTCCGTTGAACGCGAAACGGTTTTCCCAGGCCTCATCCTGGACTCCGCGCCCAATACCGCTGCCGCCCTTGACGTGGCTGACCTGTTTCATCCAGAAACAGCCGGTCGACGAGTTCAGGACCCCAAGTAGCTCAATGTGCTGCTCCGTGCTCGCGGTCTCTGGCAGTTTGATCACCGGCGCGGTCTGCTTAAACACCTTCCCGCCTCGGTCAAGCACAAAGTGGTTGTGCGTGGCGACCTCACCGTAGGTGATCGTCAGAGGCGTCCGGTACCGATCCGCCACCCACCGGTACCACGTCCACCAGGGCTCATCTGACTCAGCTCGTGTCTTGCCGCCGAAGCCCGTAGTCGACCCGAGTTGGGTCCGCATGGTCCAAAGGTGGCGCCCCCAACTGGTCTGCGGCTGGTAGGCGACGGGCTCGTTCGCGGAGTCGTAGGGCACCAGAGCGGGCACATCCGCGTCGATGGCCCAGTCTCGCACCACATCCCCAGTCACAAGGAAACGCTGGAGCCTCCGTGCGTCCGGTCGCTGACGGAACCAAGAGGCGGGCAGAAAGAAGACTTCGTCTTGCCCCGGAAAACTAGCGAACCCAATCTTCCCGTCAAGAAGATCCCCCAAAGATCGGGGGGCCTTCTCCACCCTGCTCATCAGTCCGGATGCGCCACCCCCGGAAAGGCTCCATGGGAAATCGGCCAGACTCAGCCGGGGCAGGTCCTCCACGGTCACCCATGTCTCAGGCCCTACCCCCGGTTTCCGCCACTGAGAGGTGATCGCCTTCCAAACCTCCCCCTGCGCCGGATCACGAGGCTGCTGCGGCTCCCCCCGCACCCCCAGCACCGCCCGGATCGGCTGCTTCTGTCGCGCCACCTGGTTGCGGCCCACCAAAATCACCGTCGGCGTGCCGTGCCCCGGAATGAACGCCCCGGACGTGTCCAGCACATGCGTCAGCTCGACCCCGGGGTAGACGTCAAGGCGCCGCGTCTGCGGGTCCTTGTACGGCCCCCCGTGAAAGAACGACTGGATCAGCGTCGCCCCGAACTCCCGCTTCATGAACGAGTTCGCCGTGATCTGCCCGGTGAAGCCGCCGTTTCGGTGGTCACCGCTCGCCCGGACTGCCAGCTCGAAGATCCGCTGCGCGAACGGCACCGACAGCGCGTACTTCCCGGAGCACGCCCAGTAGTTCTTGCGGTAGTTCTCGTTCTCCGCCTTGTCCTTGACCGTGATGTACGGCGGGTTCGCCACGACCACGTGGTACGAGCCGCGGCCCAGCAGGTCCACTTCCTTCACGTACCGCGTGACGTCCTCCGTGCGATACGTGAAGATCTCGCCCCGCTCGGCGTCGTCGAGGGTCGGGTCGGTCTCGCGGCCGGCCTCTCGTCCGTGGAGCAGCGAGTCGGCGACCGCGATACGGATCGGCATGGACGGAGCCGCGGAAAGACGGTCGACCCTGCACTCCTGGAGTGTGGCGACCAGCAGGCGGAACCGGGCGATGGAGACAGCGAAGGGGTTCTTGTCGGCGCCGTGGACGGACTCCAGAGCGCGGCGGACCAGCAGCCAGTTATCCGCGCCCCGCTCGGCCTCCCGCCAAGCGGCGAGAATACGCTTGAAGAGCCCGAGCAGGAAGTGACCGGAACCACAGGCTGGGTCGATGCAGCGCAGGCCCTGGACGACCGCCACCTCGTCGCCGTTCTCGTCGATCTCCTCGTAGGTCTCACCCTGCCAGCCCTCGGGGCGGTACTTCCACTGCGGGTCGAGGCCGAACTCCTCCAGAGCCGGGTCAAGCGTCAGGTCGAGGATGAAGTCCTCGATGAACTCCGGGGTCTGGAGCAGCGCGTACGTTTTGCGGGCGTGCTCGGAGAGGTGTTGGTAGAGGTCGCCGAGGAAACGGGTGTTGAGGTCCGGGTCGGTGAAGTCGTGGCGGATGCGGCCGTCCGCGCCGCGTTCGCGCCAGAACGCCAGCAGGCGGGCCGCGGTGTCGTAGGACGGGTCGAGTTGCCACAGCGGGTTGTGCGCGGGGTCGAACAGCCCTTCGGCGACCTCGTGCTCGCGGCCGAGGGCGCGGAAGGACTCCTTGAGCCAGTCCCGGTCGTTCAGCTCGGGGTGCTCGCGGAAGAACGCGTCGTGGTTGTCCTGCGCCTCGGCGAGACGCTCACCGGGGCCGGAGATACGGGCGTCCGGCACCAGGCCGGTGTCCTCACAGAAGCGGACGAAGACGCAGGCGAGGACCCAGGCGGCGGCGATCTGCGTCACCCGCTCCTCCAGCCAGCTCTCCTCACCGACCTCGGTACGGCCGGCGCTTTCGGCTCGCCGGTACTCGGCCCTGAGGGCCGCAGCCTGTTCACTCTCGCCGTGGGCACGCTCGCGCAGGTCGGCCTCCAGGAGCGCGACCTGCTTCTGGAGGTCCTTGAGCAGCACGTCGTGATCCAGCGGCGCGACGGTCTGCGCGTCCGTCGCTTCGGTGGTCGTACGGGCTTCCTGGGAGGGCACCGGGGTCGTTCCTTCGCTTCGTGGTAGCGGCGCGCGCTCTCGCGCCGGTCCGCCCATCCTGCCAGGCCGGACGGCGCGGCGTGCCCTCCAGGTAGGGCCTCCTGCCCTGGCCGGGTCTACCGTCCGGCCAGCGGAATCCCGCCGAGGCGGCCGAGCCCGAAGGCGAGGCGGTAGATGTCGGGCAGGTCCAGGAGCGAGAAGTCGTCGACGTTCTGGTCACGGCGGCGCAGCACGCCGAGGTCGATCAGCTCCTGGACGAGCCGGGGCAGGTCGTCGGGATGGCGCGGACCGGTGTGGACCAGTTCGGGGCGGTCGGCCTGGGCGTAGCGGGCCGAGTCCTCGCGCAGGAGCGACGGCAGGTCGCGCTCCTTCCAGATGTTGATGATCTTCCCTTGGGCGATCGGGACCTGGCAGCCCTTGAGAGGCTCTATCGCCAGCCGCACCCAGGGTGTGTCCTCGACGATCTGGTCGACGCGGACCGTAGACGCCTCACGCACTCCGCTCCGGATCGCGTCGTGGTGCAGGGCGCGGGTGTGCGAGGGCCGGGTGCGGTGGGTCGTCTCGGCGGCCTCGGCGACGGCCTTGAGGAAGCTGCGCGGGCTGATCCGGTCGTTGCTGTCCATGAGGTGGTTCGGCAGCCAGGTGTAGGGGCGGCCCTGACGGACGTTGGTGCCCATGAAGGGATCGGCGATCCGCTCGAACAGCAGCCGCTGCTCCTTCTCGTCGTTGCGTAGGGCGGGCGGGGGCGCGTACCGCGTGAGGGCGCCCGTGTCGGACGGCGTCCAGCCGCCGGTGAAGCGGCGGAACCGCTCCGCCGCCTCGTCGTCCTCGTTGCCCAGATGGTGGAAGAGCAGGCCGTACAGGTCGGTCTGGGACCACAGCAGGCGTGCCGCGTTTCCCGACAGCTTCGACGCGTCGGGGAAGAGCTGCTTGGCCGCCTCGAACATGTCGGGGCGCAGGAACACCTTCAGGCGGATGTTGCGGGTGCCGAAGCGCATCCGCATCGCCGTGCGGAGCAGCTCGGCGATCATCCGGTTGCGGGTCTCCCAGTCGGTGTGCAGGTGCTCCAGGCCGTCGAAGACCAGCAGGTGCACCATGTCCTCGGCGGCAGCCCTGACGTCGGCCTGCGCGATGGCGGCCTCCGCCACGTCGCGATGCGTCCGCAGCCAGGCGACCCGCTCGGCCCAGCCGGCGGTCCCCTGCGGCCAGGGCTGCTCCAGCGCGCTGAGGAGGACGGCGTACCAGATCTCCTCGGGAAGCGCGCCGCCCGTGAGGAGCGAGGGCAGCACCAGGGGTCCCGGGTAGTGCGGTGACCCGATGTCCATCCCGAACCCGGGGGTGACGTGCAACTTCAACAGCCGCGAGATGCGGTACTCCGCCGCCGCCGCCTCGCGCAGCCCGGGATCGAGCAGGGATCGCGCCCAGAACGTCTTGCCGACCCCCCGGTCGCCCTGCACCACGGTCTGGTCCACGTACAGCGCGGTCCGGTGCGCGTCCAGCATGTACAGCGTGTGCGCGGTGGGCGGCCGGGTGTCCGCGTCCACGGTGCCTTCCAGCGCGCGCGACAGCAGGTCGCGGTACTCGCCGGGGGTCAGCGGCTCGCTCATCGGCGCTCTTCCTCGGACTCGGTGCTCTCGGCGGATGCGTCAGACTCGGCGTCGGGCTGCCCTGGCGGCCCCGCCATGATCAGCGGGATCGCCGTGTCCAGGAAGTCACGGTACGCGGCCTGGACGAAGGGGCGGTCCTGCCAGTCCGGGGAGTTGGGCACGTTCATGCCGATCAGGCCCGGCTCGAACAGGATGGGGATCGCGTAATGCGGCGCGGAGTCGTCCGTCACGTCGGGAACGCCGTCCGAGGCGCTGGCGATCTCGCCCGGGGCGAGGGACTCGTAGAGGACGCTGAAGACCGCGTGAGCGTTCCTGCGGAGGGAGGCGAGGTGGACCTCCCTCGAATAGTGCGCCGAGTCCGGCACCATCGACGCCACCATGCGAAGCTTCCTCCGGATGGCCGGGGCTTGCCCGGACGCGGCCCAGGCCTCGAACAGGTCCCGGTAGCCCTCCCACGTCTGGTCGCTGTCGGCGCCGAACAGCAGCGCGTAGTCGCACAGGTGCGAGATGGTGACGGCGGCCACGTCGTGGATGCCCGCCCGGCTGTCGAGCAACACCACGTCGGGCAGGCGCCCGCTGTCGCTGCGTTCCACGGCCCGCTCGCAGGCCTGGACGGTGGCGGCCAGCCGGTCGGCGAAGCGGCCCCCCTCGGCGTCGGCGTACACCCGGTTGAGCTTGTCCACGAAGCCGTAGGGGACGTCCTCGGTACCCGCCCCGCGCGCCGGGGCGATCCACAGTTCACCCTGATTGCGCGGGGTGTACCCGGAACGCGTCACGATCTCCAGACCGTCGGCGTTGCCAAGCGCCGACTCCACCAGATGGTCGATGACGCCGTACCGGGACAGGTTCCCGCCCGCGAGCAGGAGCGGACCGACGCCCGGCGACTCCAGATCGAGGTCGACGACGAGCACGATGTTGCCCTCGTCGGCGATCCGGCGGGCGAGCACGGCGGTCGCCGTCGTGCGGCCCACACCGCCCTTGAACCCGTACAGGGCGGTGCGGCGGGTCCGGGGCACCTCGGCCCCCGCGGCGGAGAAGTCGGTGACATGGGACCAGTCCTCGCCGACGACCGTGTTGTCGAGAAACCGGACCGAGCCCGTGGTGGGCGTGGCGGCCGCGACCTCCAGCACGCGCGGTGAGGCCGTCAGGCTTCTTGGCAGGCGCGTGACCGACGTCAGCGTGAGGGGGCGCTCTCCGCAGTACCGGCCCAGCCGGGCGATGAGCGACTCCCGCCAGCGGTCGGCCTGTTCGCTCGCTCCTTCCCCTCCGTCGTCGTCCACCACGACGGAGAACCGGCCCAGAACATCCCGCACCAGGAGGACGTCGAAGCCCTCCTCGGCGACCTCGCGGGCGATGGCGAAGGCGGCAGGGCGTGCCTCGTCGAAGCGGACCGGGGACTCGTAGAAGGTCATGGCAGCTTTCCGGTGAGCTGGACGTGCAGATGCAGGTCGTGGGTGAGGACCGCCGCCTCCTGACGGCGGATCAGCAAGGGCTCGTCCAGGTGAGTTCCGTCGGTGTAACGGTCATCGACGAGCCACTGCTCGTAATCGGCCGTCACCCGGGTCAGGGCCTCGGTGAGAGCAGGGCCGGGGCGTCCGTCGAGGAGCAGGGGCAGCAGATGGCGCATCTTGTTTATGTGACTCACCGGGTGGCTCTTGTTGGTGTCCGGGTCCTTCCACCAGAGCCGGTCACTCTGGTTTCCGCCCTTGTCCTTGCGGGACACCCCCGACGCCCCGGCGAACCGCTCGAGCAGACTCTTCATCAAACACTCCACGGCAAGGCCGAAGAGGTGGTCCGCGTTCAACAGACGACCGCGCCCGTAAAGATGGGAGCCGTCGGCGAAGTGGCGTTCCCCGGCACAGGCGTAGTCCGTCGTGGATGTCTTCGGCTCGTCGCCTAACGCGGCGCCCGTGGTCTTGTCGTCCGGCACGAGCCGATCATAAGCCGCACGACTGCTCCGAAGAGGTGAATTCGCTCCCGTTGGGACTCGGCTGACGGCGCGTCACTTGTTAGCTCGCCTCCGGCAGCGCGGGAAGCTCCCGCAGGAACTGCCCCTCCAGCACCTCCCACTCGCTCACCCGGTCCACCACGTCCACCGGACGGCCGTCCAGTGCCGGAGTGGCCTTCGGGTCGTCCATGGGTACCAGCAGCCACAGACCGTGCGGCACAGCGGCCGAACGGCGGGCCGCCTCCTGGAGGGAGACCAGCAGTTCGCGGCCCCCGGCCTCCCAGTAGCGGGCCGCGAGGGAGGCCCGGTGCGCGAGGAGCACCGTACGAGGGCCCGCCTTAGCGGCGAGGGCCGTGCAGCGGTCGGCGACGCGCTCGGCGGCCAGCCTGGTGTAGGACGCCAGGGCGGCCCCGATTCTGCCGGTGGAGGTGAACTTGGCGTCCGCCTTCAGCAGGGCCCCCCACCTCACCTGCTGTTCCTCCGCCAGCTCCCGCAGGGCCGTCAGGAAGAGCTCGTCGACGTCGACCGGCAGCACGCCGAACCGGGCGGCCAGACGGTGTGCCGTGTCGGGCAGGTACAAGCCCTTGACGGTCAGGGCGAGGAAACCGCCCCGACGCAGCGTCTCCCTGAGTCGCAGCTCCGCCAGACGGCGCGGGTCACGTCCCTCCGCCAACTGGCTCTGCGCGGCGTCGTACCAGGCACTGGTGCTGGTCACCACGGACCCGCTGAACGCCGGACGGCTGTGCTCGGCGTCCCGCGACGGCGGGAAGAAGCGCCCGGTCTCCCACTCGTACACCAGCGGGAAGCCGGCCTGGGCCAGCGCCTCCTCCAGCTCGACGTAGGTGATGTCGGCGAGCGCCGTGAGGCCCGGAAAACGGGCCTTCACCCGGGTCAGCAGAGCGTCCGCGTCGATCCCCGTACCGGACCGCACCCCGGCGGCCGCCTGCGAGATCCGCAGCGCCCGGTCGAGCCCCAGGTCCAGCGGGAAAAGCTCGAAGCGCGGAGTCACACCGGTACCGCCCGCTAGGGCGGCGGCCAGGGTCAGCAGGCGGGTGTCGGCCAGCGGGGCCATGCCCTCCGGAGCGGGGACGGCGCGCAGCTCCCGCAGGACGGTGCCGCCGCCGGGCAGGGGATCGCGGGCCGCTAGGTCCTCGGCGGCCCGGCCGAGCAGGGCCGCGTACTCGGCGAGCTCCACCGGGGTGGGATCGTTGCTGCCCGGAAGGTCCACCAGGGCCAGCAGCACTGCGCTGCCGCGGCGCATCACGGCGAACCGGGAGGCGCCCTCCTCGCCGCCCTCACCGAGGGCGTCGTCGTCGCGGCGGTCTTCTACCTCCGCGGCCGCCCGCACCACGGCCAGGGCCTGCGCCTGGAGATCGGCCCGGTCCTCCCTGTCGTCCTCGTCGTCCGGGGCGTGCCGCACGCGCAGCTCGGTGGCCAGTTCCTGCGCCGTCATCGCCCTGCCCTGCTCGGACAGTATGGTGACCAGCTCGTCCCGGATGTCCTTCAGCCACGCGAAGGCGGACCATTGCTCGATCGCCGCGCCCAGGTTCCCCGAGACGGTCGGCTGGCTCACGTCGAGGGCGCGGGCGATCGCGGACTGCGAGGGCCACGGGGGCAGCGCCTCGGCCGTCTCCACGCCCGGGAGCCCCAGCGTCGCCAGGACGATGTCCCGCCGGGGGCGGGTGCGGGCACCGCCTTCGACCGGAACCAGCCGGGCCGCGAGGATCTCGACCGACTCCAGGATGTCGCCCGGGGTGTCGGCCGGCACCTGCACGGGCTGCTTCAGCGTGACCCGTCTCCGGAGATCGTGGGTCCACTGGCGGTGGCGCCGGTTGAGTTCCTTGCGGATGACGTTGCCGGCGCCCCGGGCACGGGAGATCGAGTGTGGGGGGACGTCCAGGAGCTGGCCCACGGTGACTGCTCCGAGGCCCGCCGCCACCGACACGGCGCGCGGCGACAGCCCCGCTGCGTCCAGCGGGGTCGTCAGGTCCGCGGCGGCGGCGGCCTGTTCGCGTGCGTCCTCGACGTCCGCCGCCTGCGCGTCGACCGTCGCGGGCGTGGTCGGCGGGCGCGTGGAGTCCGCCCGGCGGAAGACCCTGCGCCAGGCCTCCTGCATCTGGCGGAGACTGTCGTGGCGCTTCTCCACGTCGCGGTGGAGGGCCCGCTCGAAGAAGTCGGTCAGACCGTCCGCCAGCGCCGGCTCGAACAGTTCGCGCGCCACGTAGAGCTCGGCCTTCGGAACGGTCAGCGGATCGCCCTGGCCATCGCCCCACACCGGACGCTCGCCCGACGCCATCTCGTGCAGGGTGACCGCGGCCGCGTACCACTCCGCGTGATCGTCGAAGCGGGCGCGGCGGCTACCGCCCAGGAAGGGGTCGAGGTAGCCGCGGGTGCCGGCGTGGAGATCCTGGTCGGGGGCGTCGGCCAGGGAGAAGTCGAACAGCATCAGCTGCCAGGAGCCGTCGTTCCGTTTGAACAGGCCCAGGTTGTCCGGCTTGATGTCACGGTGGCGCACCCCGCGGGCGGCGAGACTATCCAGGGCCTCGAACAGGTCGTTGCCGAAGCGCTCCAACTGGGCGTAACCGAGCCGGCCCTCGCTGCGCAGCCGGGACCCGAGACTGACCGGCTCCCGGTCGTCGGCCGGGCGGAAACCGCCCGCGTACTCGATCTCCAGGACGGTGTGTCCGCCCACTTCCCGGGGGGCGGCGAGCAGCTTGACGATGCGGTTGCCGCCCACCTCGCGCAGGGCCTTCGCCTCCGCGTACAGCCGCGCGTCCTTCTCCCGGTCGAGCGCCACCTTGAAGACCCGCAGGGACGCCGGATCCGGCACCCCTTCCTCCAGGCGGCGCACCAGCAGGGCCCGGGCGGTCGCACCGGTGCCCAGGACCCGCACCACCTCCCACTCCGCGTCGAGGCGGCGTCCGGCCTTGGCCGTGAGGGGGTCCTCCACCTCGACGGCGCCCCGTCCGCCCGCGACGGCGTCGGCCTCCGCGGCGTCGAGCAGCCGCAGGAACTCCTCGGCCGACGACAGCCGGCTCTGCACGTCGGAGGCGGTGGCCCGGAAGACGAGGTCGTCCAGTGCCGCGGAGACGCTGTCGGAGGCGGCGTACGGGTGGAGACCGCCCTCCGTGGCGAGCCGATCCACCAGGGCGCCCCGGGCGTCGGCGGGCGGCTTGCCGGTGAGCAGCAGATAGGAGAGGGCGCCGATGCCGAAGAGGTCGAGGTCGACCGGGTCCGCGAGCTCCCTGGTGGTCTCCGGCGCGAGGTACACCTGGGCGATGTCGGCGACCAGACCGGAATCCAGCGGGGTCTGTCCGAGCGTGAGGTGCGAGGTGGTGTCGAAGTCCCGTGCGGCGGTCTGCCAGTCGGCGATCCGCAGCACCGGTTCCGTGCCGTCCTCGCACGCGGACACGTACACCGAACGCGCCGACAGGGCCCGGTGGTACAGCGAACGGTTGTGGGCGTACCGGACGGCCTCGGCGAGCTGGCGCACCAGGTCCAGCCGCACGGTCGGCGTGAGCCGGCCCCCGTACGCGTCGAGGTACGCGTCGAGCCGCAGATCCGACTCCTCGTGCCGGAACAGGATCGCCGGGCCGCCCTGGTGCTCGCGGATCTGCACGGCCTGCACGATGCCGCGGTGGTTGATGCCCTGGAGCACCTGGTACTCGCGCAGAGCGGCCCGGTCCACCCGGGCACGCTGCTCCGCCGACGCGGCCTGACCCGACAGATAGATCCGGACCCTGCCGTTCTCCTTGACCAGGCCGTCGTCGCGTACGGCGAGCCGATCCTCCCAGCCGGGGCCAGCGTCTAGGGCACGCGGGGCGAGCAGCCAGTCGTCCCCGAAGCGCAGGTGGGCGGTGGAGTGGCTGATGCCGATGCGCTTCATTAGCATCTCGAGCCGCTGGCTGTCCTGCGGGGTGACGCGTTGGCCCTCCCGTTCCGGGGGCAGCCCGAGCAGGCCGTCCCAGATGCCCGGCAGACCGCTCGTGCCCCCGTCGCGCCCGTAGACCGACGTGCGCTGGAACTCGTCCAGCTCGCTCACCAGGTCGGGATCGTGCAGGAAGACCGCCGGCTTGATGAAGGGGATCTTCGCTTCGGGGATACCCGTCGCCCGCGCAGCACGCTCTAGCTGGGCCTTCAGCTCCTTGGCCTTGAGATCGGTAAGGTGCAGCGGGTTGCGCAGCGTCCGCACCCGGTCGTCGTGGAACTGCCAGGTGTCCCCGCGGTTCACCACCCGGCCCGGATGCCCCTTTAGCTCCAGTAGATAGACGCCCCCGGGCACAGCGATGAGCAGATCGCACTCGTTGACTCGCCCTGTGACGCCGGTGAACCGGAATGTGGCCCAGGCTCGGTACGGCTCGGCGTTCGGCATCAGCTGCCGCACGTGCTCCAAGCCCTCCTGCTCCCACCGGAAACCCGACCGACGAGGCTGGAACCAGCGTTCACGCCGTGAGGGAGGACCGGGCTTCGCAGCGGTCGGCGTCACTTGGAGTCCTCCGGTATCGGGTGGCGTCGTGCTGGGACAAGCCTAGCGACGTCACCCGAAGAGCCAGGCGGCCCGAGGCCTATGGGAAGCGAGGGAAGGCGAACGGTTTCTCCAGGGGATCGGCTTTCGTATGGTCACACCAGGGCGGGCACGTCGGGTGTACGTCGCTGAACGAAGATCACTGAGAGCACGAAGACTACTTCTTCTTGCCCTGGGTCTTGCCGGGGATCTTGGTGAGCTGGGTTTTTCCTGGTTAGGGGAGACGGGATCGTGCGCCTGGCGGTCGGCGTTGGTCGTCATTGGCCGCTGTTGAGCAACCTCGGACGGCCCAGAGACGGCCCAGCTTCGGCCCGATCAGCTGGTGGCCGGGACGTTCGGCACGCCCCGTCTGAACCTCAGCCGACGACAGTCAGCCACGAGGACGGGTGCGCCGACCGACCACGCACGCGTATGCCTCGCTCCGCCCCCACGAGCCTCAGCCACGCCGTCGGTGTCGTCGACCAGAGCAAGCCGTGTCGGTCGGCCCGTGACGACAGCGCCTGAGCCCTCAGCTTGGGAAGCTCAGGTGATCTAGCGCCGATTGCCGTGTGGACCTGCGGCGGAGTGTTGTCGGCGTCCGACTGGCCGCTGTCTCAGTTCCCGGGATTCCCCGCTGTTCCCCGCCCGATCTGGCACGGATGTAGCACGTCCGTCCGTCGGGGCAGCCAAGGGGGCGGGCCGGATGGCAGTCTCCGGACCTGCACGGTCCCGGGACGACGGATGGCTCCATGCCCGACCCCATCCACTCTTCTGATCCGTAGCCCGCAGAGATCGGTCAACGGGGGCTACAGAAGGCGCCCGGCGGTCCCTCAGAGTGGCTGTCGGCCATGGTCGGTTGCTGTGTTGCTGTACTTCGCTGCTGTGCCGCAGCCGGGCTTCGTCGCACCCACTGCGCGCTCTGGGGGCCGCCACCTGAGACGGCCGGCCGCGGCTGCAGCTCCCGGGCTGCGCTGATCTACCAGCACATGACCAGCGACCGAGACCGGGCCATCGCCGACCGGCTCGGCGCCGTGATCCGGAGTGATAGGTGAGCGGCCTCCGACGCCTCCGGCGAGGACCCAGCCTATAGTGGCACGTCTGTAGCGCGACCCCTGAAACGCTGAAGGGCCAGCCCGCGAGGAAACCCCTCTTGAGCTGGCCCTTCTCTCTGTGCCCCGGCAGGATTCGAACCTGCGTTGGCATCGAAGTCACGGCTCGCCTTTTTCCTCCGATTCGCCCGCGACGACGGCACGGACATGGGAGCCTATGAGCGGCAATGAAAGGACCGGAGATGCCCATTCTCTTCTTCGCCGCCGCTGGTGCCCTCTTTGCAGGCGGATTTGCAAGTGGAGTCGGCGGAGGGTGGTACCTGTGGAGGCGTGGTCAGCAGGAAGCGGCCAAGCGGCTGCAGCATCAGGACGCCGAGGCCGCGAAGCAGGCGCTTAGGGATGCCATCGACCTCGCTGAGCTGCGTAGCAAGGCGCAAGAGGCAGGCTTGAACCCGGATGAGGTCGTTGCCGGATACGAGAAGTTGCGAGACTCACAGTTGTCTCCTGAGGACGTGCTCAAGAGGCTGAGCCGGGCTGCCATCACCGGCTGAACAACTTCGCCCCGCCGTACGGATCTCCCGCATTCCGCGAGGTTCGTGAGTGGCGGTCATTCACGCGGCGATCATGCTCATCTGGGCCCCGGCTGGTCGGCTGCGGATGCTTCCGACCCGTTGGTGTGTACTGGCACGCTTGTGGCACGACCCCTGAAACGTCGAAGGGCCAGCATGGGAGGGAATCCCTCCTAAGCTGACCCTTCTCGCTGTGTCCCGGCAGGATTCGAACCTGCGACACCCGCTTTAGGAGTTTCCCGTGAGCAGGTCTGTGACCTGTGGAAACAGCGGTCGCAGGGTGCCTGGCCTGGGAAAATACCCCTCCGCAGTTTTCATATGTTCGCGGGGTTTCCCGGCCACATGTGTGCTGAATCCGTTCCGGACCGACTGCAGGGGAGACTTCAACGTCACCCCGGTCGAGACCAGAACTCTGATGACGCAAGACCTCGCCCCCGCAGCGTAACCATCCGCTGTCCACGATCCACGGGGAATTTCAGGGCGGCGGAGCAGCACTACCGCTCCGCATAGCGCAGGAACTGCCAGCCCAGTACGGCCAGGGCAAGTGTCTGTGCCAGGGAGACGATCACGAGTAAAGGCTGGACGACGGGAGAGCACCAGAATGCAGTCACGCAGATCATCGGCAAGGCCAAGTACGTGAACAGATCCACAGCGGTCTGTAGTCGCTTGCGCGTGGTGTGGCTCGCATCGTCGCGGTGGTAGGTCTCCCAGCCGAACACTGCGCCATTGGCGCCGCTGAGCTCAGCCAGCCGCGGTCCCAGCTGGTCGCGGATGTAGCAGCCGACCGCCGAGATCTTCTCGTCGTTGACCAGGTAGGTCCAGCCCAGGACCAGGCAGATCACAGGGACGGCGAGCAGCAGTTGAGCCTGCCTGCTCTGGACGGTGATCGCCAGGACCGCTGTGGAGGCGGCGAGCGTGAAGTAGAGCAGGTTGTCACGGAATCCTATGCGGGTTTTCTGCTCCTCCTTGATGCTGTCGTACTCGGCCAGCAGCAGTCTGCTCTCGGTGACGTCTTCTGTAGCGGCCACGGCCATTCCTAAGCTTGGGTCCCGGCTGGGCTGATGAGTGGGCGGGCAGGGCTCCGGCCCCTGCCCGCCCTGAAGGCCCGGAAGACTCAGTCAGCAGCACGGAAGGACGGCAGGTTGTTAGGGTTGTTTCGTTCGAGCCAACCCTTTCCGTCCGCCGCGATTCCTTCCAGGAGGCGGAAGGTGTGGATGAAACCAGCCGAATTGAGGTTGATTTCGGCGATTTCCTGGGCGTTTTCGTCCGGCGCCAGTTGATGGGTGTCGGCGTCTTTGACACGAATGTTCCTGGCCGGCCCGTTGGTGAGTACGAGTTCCAGGTCGTAGCCGACATGGGTGCGTTCCGTGACCTGTACGGAGGACAACGCGTCGAACCGGTAGTTGCTTCGCTGCTCGTTCCCACGTTTTGCGTCGCTGAAATCGAATTCCGTACTGATTTCACGAATGCCATCCTGTGTGACCAGGAAAAGACGGAAGCTGTAGCGCGAGTATCGCCAAGGACCGCCCTTCACGCGCCCTCGCTTGTAGGGGCGTGCGGGTGTCATCAGGATGGTGTGGGTGATCAGGTCGCGCCAGGTGAGCTGGTAGTGGCGGAGTGCTTCGTCGACGAACAGCGTCTTGTCGCAGGTGAGCCAGGTCTCCATTTCCAGCTCACTGGGTCGCGTGCTGTCCAGGAACGACTTCCAGTTCTGGTACGCGACTTGCCGCGCGGTCAGCCGCTCTTGATATTCCTGGGTTTCCTCGGCCAGTCGGTGCTCTTCACCCCGGGCCTCCAGCCACGAGGACGCAGCCGCGCATCCGGACCAGACCGCACCGCTTAGGGCCAGGATGGCCAGCAGCATCTGCGACGCGTCGGCACCTGCGGCCACTGCTCCGAGCAGGGCCAGAGTCGTGATGCCGAGAGCGATGAGGGCGGCCACGCACAGCACCTTCGCCGCTGCCGGCGTCTGGTTCTGGTGGCGGTGATCGAACAGAGTGCCTTTGTTGTGGCGGTCTCGGGCATCCTCAGCGAGATAGCGGATCAGCCAGTTGACCCGGTCCACGTTGATCCGGCTCTCGCGGTAGAGAAGCGCGATCTCGGCGACGAGGCTGTTGCGGATGTGGACGGTATAACCGAGCCATTCGTGCGGGGCGAATCCGTAGGGCACGCGAGTACTGAAATAGTGATCGAACGAATGGCGGACGCGGTTGGTGAACCCGTCTCCAGTAGAGGCGGGATCGCCCCAGTGCCGGATGTGGGACTCACGCTTCTTGGCCTTCAGTTGATGTTCCTGGTACCACCATCGGCGGCCGAAGTGAGCGGCGGTCAGGCCTGCGCCGAGCGCCACCACTAGCTCGATGGCTGCCGCAGCCGGATCCGCGACCAGCGCCAAGATCCAGAGGAATGCGGTGACGGCGACGAACAGGCCGGCTCGGACTCGGAGGGCTGCCTGGGCGGCAGCAGCGGTGCTCGGACGGGGCGGCAGGGCCCGTGGCCCGATGGGGTCGGGTTCGAAATAGGCCCAGACCCGTTGGGCTCGGTAGTTGTCGAAGCGAGCTGCCTCGGCCCGCTCGCGGTACTCGGCCCACAGGCTGTCCTTCAGCCCTCCGGTGAGTACGAGGTCGAGGTGGCGGAGGATTACGCCACTCTGGCGAGGTGGCAGGGCGCGCAACTGCTCCAGTACGCGTCCTGTTTCGCCGTCCGCGGTGCTGAGCATCTCCAGCAGTTCGAAAGCGACGCGCAGAGCGTCTTTCCACTCTCCCTCGGCGTAGGTCTCTATGAGTCCGGAAGCATGGTGCAGCCGCTGGAGTTCTTCGGTGCTGAGGTCGTGGTAGGCGCGTGCACTGAGCATGGCAAGCACCCAGTGGAAACGGACCTCCGCGTTGTCGTGTCCGTGGGCGATCGCGTCACTGATCATGTCGCGAGCACGGCTGGGAACGCCGTCCTCCAGGAACCGCACACCGACCTTGTACTTTTCCTGAGGCGATGCATCCGGATGGACGTTAACGGTGGAGTTGTGTACGACCTCGGCCTGGATTCCGACGGTTGAGCCGTATGCAGCCGAATTGTGCGTGACACTGCTGCCGTCGTTCATGACAAGTCACCCGCCGCAACAACCAGTGGTGCCAGCCTGGCCACCAGCTCGGGAAACTCTGCGATCAGACCGCGTAACCTCTTGAGTGCCATAAGCGTCCTCTTGGGCGATTCAGGAGTATTCTCCCTTGCTGCCCGGCGGGCAGAGCCCAGCTCGGCCAGTGCCTCTCGGTAGGTGTCGTCGTCGAGGGCGCCCTCGGCGTGGTGACGCTTCAGGTGCTCACGGAAACCGTCCAGTTCCGCGACCAGGTCTGCCGGACTGGTCACCTTTGGGTCCGCGTTCAAGTAGACGCTGCTCTCCTTGACTGAGCCGGCCATGATGCCAACGGTGCTGTTATGGGCGGTGTTGCTCACGTGTTTATTGAGTCTGTCGGCCGTATGGGCCCTGTCTGCCTGGGACATTGCGATCTGCTCCTGTTCTCCCACCAGTTCCACGGCCAGCCGTGTGGCGAATGCCGCCGCGTTCGCCGCGGCTCGTGGTTGCCAGTTACGGTCCTTCGCGCTGCTCTTCGTACCGTCCGCTCGGTCGCTGATTCCCCGGATGATGGCCACCGGTGCCCCGTTGAGATGACCGGCCTGCGCCACACCGGCGGCCTCCATCTCGATTGCGAGCGCGTCGTTGTAGTGCTGCCGGATCCACTGGGCCTCGGCCGAGATCTTCGAGTTCTGTACGACCTCGCCTGCGGCGATCGCGCCGAAGCGCACCTGCGGCGCGCGCCCATGACCGGGCGTGTCGTCGGCCCAGTCGTTCACGCGAGCCAGGTGCGAGCCGAGTTGGCTGATACCGTGCGCCGCCTCCCACACCCTGGGACGGGCCTTGAGTCCGTCGTCCTCGCTGGTCCCGCCGTGGTAGGCGTACACATGTGTCGCCATCACCACGTCGCCTAGCCTGGCGGTGTCCCACAGGGCACCGGCGACGCCGACGAACAACACGGCCACCGGCGAAAATTCCTGTATCGCGCGCTCAGCGATCACCGCGGCGGAATGATTCCCTTTGTTGGTCAGACCGAGCGCGACACGACATGAAGTTCCCTGCACGGTTCCCACCTCGAACCGCGTCCCACGCTCATGACGGTGCACCTGTGGGCCAGTCAGTTTCAGCCGCACGGCTTGGTATTCGAGATTGAGGGCGGTGAGAATCACCACCAGGTCTTTCGACATCTATTCCCCTTCCTCTCTCGTGTCCTCTTCCGTCGTGGACGGCACCAGTCGGATCAGCGGTGGGGACAACACCGTCTTCGGCCCGGCCCGGTACAGCCGCGCTGGCCGTCCTCCCGTAGTCCTGCGTCCCGAGCCGGCGGGGATGATGAATCCCTTTATGGCCTGGACTTTCCGGTAGAAATTGCGGGTGTCGAGTTCGGTGCCCCAAACCGCCTCGTACACCTGCTGCAACTCGGCTATGGTGAAGAGTTCTCCGCAGAATGCCGTGGCCAGCGCCGAGAATTCGAGCTTGGTGCGCGCGCGTTCGATTCCGTCCGTCACGATCCGGCGGTGATCGAAGGCCAGTTCCACCTCACCGGACAGGACGGCTTCTGCGGGAACCCACGCAGCATCCATGGCATCCGTTCCCGCGACCGGTTCGGGGAGTCCCGGCGCGATCGCCAAGTGGGCCACGGATACGACTCGTCCCCGTGGATCACGGCCTGCGTCCCCGTAGGTGGCCAACTGTTCAAGATGCATCCACCCGGCAACCAGGGCGGTTTCCTCACTCAACTCACGGTGGGCGGCGTCCAGGATCTCCTCACCAGCGTGATTGAGGAATCCGCCAGGCAGAGCCAGCATGCCCTGAAAAGGATCTTCACCCCGCTCCACGAGCAGGACACACAGTTTCCCCTCACGCAGCGTCAGGATCACGAGATCGACCGTCAGTAGCACCGGCGGAGGTGACCATACGTCAACTTGCATGTTTCTTACGGTACTTCGGTTCCTGTCACTTTAACAAGAAGTGTGACATGGAGGCGGCTGGTGCTGTATGGCGGAGGCGCTCTGAGCGGTCAACTCGTCGTCGGCTCCGCAGCCAGGCGTGGGTCGATTTTGGCCTGCTGGTTCGGTGTTGCCCCGTAGCGGCTCGGGAACCGACGACACCGCCCACTGGCTGCATTCAGCCCAGCAGGCGGTTGGCACTCGGGCGGCGCAGCCCGGCGCCGGCGCGGACACCGCTCTGTATCAGCAGGCAGCCGACCTGGTGGACCAAGCCCAGGACTGCCTGGCCGCCGGTATCAGCCCGGCCACGTTGATCGGCGACAGAGACAGCGACACCGCCACCGGCCTCGACGCCGAGGACGCAGAACCGTCGCGCTACAGCGGGGGGCCGACCGGATCCGTGCCCTATGGGCGGCCGAGGCGTGTCGTGGCCAAGCCGACGGTGCCGCGGTATGTCTGGCTGCTTCTCACCGCTGTCAGCGCCGCCTACCTGGTGGCGATCACCGCTGCCACGGTCGGTGTCGCCTACTCCGGAGGACTGGGCAATGGATGGGTCGGCTGGTTCTACCTCCCGGCGCATGTCGGATTCAGCGTGATCGTCGCCGCGTACTGGGGCGGCGGTCTGGTGAAGTGGACGGCCGGGGCCACTTGGATCGGCCCTCCGCTGGTCTTGCTGATGGATGTCTGCATGGGAGCCCTGTTCCATGACGCCTGGCCGCTGCCCAGCTACTTCCCGCCCGCATGGCTGGTGTGGCTCGTTTTCTGCATCCCCGGGCTGGTGAGCCTTCCGTTCGCCTACCGCATCTGGTTCGGCAGGCTGGAGCTGGCTCCAGCTCAGTACGGTCGGCTGTCGCCCGCGCCGGACCGCATCGCCGATGACTGACGTTGTCCCCGGTCAGGGTGTCAGGCGTGGAGCCGGCCGGGGTTGTCGGGGTGGTTGGTGATCCACGCCAGCCCGGCCGGGTCGAGGTGGTGGCGCGCTCGGGTGACGGCGACGTAGGCCAGGCGTGCTTCGGCCTCGTCGACCGGTTCCGGGACTGGCACTCCCGCGGCGTCGAGTTCGTCGGTGTCTGGGGGCGGCGTGAAGTCGGGTGCGATACGTACCGTCGCCCATTCGCGGCCTTTTGCCTTGTGCGCGGTCGAGACGGTGACCTGGGCATCGGACTCGCTGACGAGTCGGTCCACGGCGTTCAGAATGGCGTCGGGGCCGTGATCGTCGACGAGGTTGGCGAACGGCTGCAGGTCACTGCCGGAGGGATCGTGCTCGGCGTATTCCCGCAGTGCTGCCCAGCTGGTGAACAGCACGAGTTCCGGGTGATGGGTGCGCCGTCCCTGGATCAGATCGCGGGCGGCCTGAGCCAGGCCCCGCAACGCCTCGCCCCCTCCCACCAGCGCCGTGGCGATGCCGCTCGACAAGAGGGCCAAGATCTCGGTGACGGCTCCGATGTTCGTGCGGCACAGTACGGCATCGGGGCGGCCCGGTCGTGGGCCGACGGTGGTGGGGATCGCGGGAGATCCGGCGAGCTGGATCGGCGCCTTGCTCAGGGCGAGCCACCGGTTGGCTTCCGCGGCCAGCTCGGGGCCGAAGCGGAAGGAGCGGGTGAGGGTGAGGTGGCGCGCCTCGAAACCTGTCATCACATCCCGGGCGCCGCGCCAGCCGTAGATGGCCTGGGCGGAGTCGCCGACCATGACGATCTGCAGCCGCTCCTTCTGGGCCAGGACGATGTGCTCGAGGACGGGGTTGGTGTCCTGGGCCTCGTCCAACAGGAGGAAGTCGCCGCTGAGTACGGGGTCTGTCAGCGCCCACATCTTCAGGTAGTGGTCATGCTCGAAGCGCACCATGCCCGCGTGCGGATCCTGCAGGTCAGCCCAGGCTTTGACGGCGTACGGTAGCAGCAGATCGACGAGGTCGTCGTGTGCGTCGTCATCGAAGCGGCGCAGCCGCGGGACATGCTGGTAGTCCGGCTCGCGGTCGGCGGACTGGCAAAAGCGGGTCACCGTGCGCAGCACCGTATTGGACAGCGTCGCAGGCATCACGTCCAGGCCACCGATGCGGGCCGGGGTGTGCAGCCCGAGGTCCTGGCCGATCTGCCAGCCAGGACGGCGCGGACTGTTGAGCCGGCCGCGATAACGGAACCCCAGAGCACCGTAGGCGAGGGAGTGGGCGGTCTTGCACATCACGGAGGCGGGGAACCGGGCTGCGGCGTCCTGGGCGATGGCACGGTTGAAGGCGAAGTAGTGGCCGCGGCGCGCGGCTTCCTGTTCGGCCAGGAAGGCCAGGGTGGAGGTCTTGCCGGCGCCGGCGCCGGACTGGATGGCCAGGTGATCGCCGTTCCGAAAAGCCTCACTGGCAGCGGCTTGTTCGTCGGTGGGGGAAAGGGGCATGGCAGTGTCTCCGAAAGCCGCAGCGGCACGCCTGGAGGGGCGGGCACAGAACAGACCTGCGTCAAGGCAGGCTCGGGAACAAAACTGCCAATCGACACGCCCACCACCCTTACGCGCGCCGCCCCATTGCCTCCTGCCGGTGACCTGCGGGGAACGGGTACTCGAATCTGGAGCATGAGAGCGAGAGTTCCGCCCCCTTCGGGTGGGCGCTGTGGCTGTAGGGATCAGTGCTCGGAATCTGGCCGTTCGTGACCGGTGCACAGCGGGTCCAGCAGCTCGCCCAGCGGAAGGCCGAAGGCGTGGGCAAGGGCGTGCCAGGTGCCCAGCGATCCGATCGTGCGGCCCTGCTCGACTTCGATGAGGGTGCGGCGGGACAGGCCGCTGCGGGCGGCGAGCTCGTCATAGCTCCAGCCTTGATCGGCACGTAGCCGGGCGAGAGCCTGCCGGAGTGCCGTCGGGTCGGGGTCCGGCGGCGGAAAGATCGTCACCCGACCATCGGACGGTGCAGACCCCTGCCCTGACAGTGCAGACCTCTGCCCTATTTGCGGTGGATTGGAGGTGCACGCCAGGGCAGAGGTCTGCACTACTCTCGCGGGGGTGTCGCCCCCGAGCCGAGGGCCGACGGCAACCGACGACGGCTAGGAGAGACCCGATGGCCACCGCCCCGCCTGCGCGCGCCTGGACCATCACCATCAGCAGTCCAGCTGGGAGGCCTCTGCTGATGTGCAGCGCCTGCTCCCGCCCGAACCCCATGACCGGTCTCCCGTGCGGTACGGAGATCCGACGGCATCTGGCACACCACGTCCTTCAATCCCGGATGCCGCCCCACCTGCGCACATGTCAGTGCCGCGAGAGGTCCTGCGGATGGCATCGCCGTCGGATTCCGTGCGCCGGCGCATTGCGGCTGGTGCTGATCCGGGCTGACCATGGCCGCACCTGGCATCTCGCCGACACCTGCACCGCTTGTGCCACCGCGATTCCCCAGGCAGCGACCGTCCCGGAACCCCCGCTGCGCGACACACCGGTTTCACGTCTGCCGCTGCCGGTGGGCCTGCATGTTTCGGACGAGCCCGTTGAGTGGATCGAATCCCTGTGAGCACTGTCGCATCGCGGGTCCGAGGACGTCTCGCCGCCCTCGTCCACTGAAGCACTACCGTGGTCGAGACGCTGAGGGCCGTGGGCTCTCAGAAGCGAGACCCCTAGAGCCCACCGAATAGCCCACTCAAGAAGTGCCGACTCCGGCGAGAACTCACGAGGAGCAAAACTCCCCCGAACGACTCGGCGAGACCCTCCGCACTCCCTGCCGCGAAATGCGAGCTGCTGGCAAACACCTTGGGGAGGAGTCCAGCGTGGAACTGGGCATCTGCGATCGAATGCCTGAATTACATCGGGGACATGCTGGAGGATGAGACTCCCAAGTTTCTCGACTTCGTGGAGGCCAACTACATCGCACTCGACAGGATGCCCAAGCCGCATGAGGCGGGACTTCGAAGCGCTCCAGTTGGCCTTCGACGCCTCAAGGGGCGCTCATCGACGCATGAGCGCGCAGCAACTACCGGCAGGGCCGAGATCTCAACACGCAGAACTTGACAGGGAAGACGTGGGCCAGGGTGACGCGACGGTGCTCGCGGCGGGCCGCGATGCCGGTGTGGTCGTGGACGCCGGACCCGACCCGGCGCTGGTGGACCACTGCCTGCGCAAACTCGGCGTCACCAGGGTCCCGCTGGTCGTACTGACCCACTTCCACGCCGACCACGTGGCCGGCCTGCCGGGTGTACTGCGCGGACGGGCGGTGGGCGCGATCGAGACGACCGGGTACGAAGAACCCGCGCAGCAGGCCGAGTTCGTACGGAAGGAGGCGGCCCGCCGCGGCATCCCGCTCACCCGCGCCGGTGCCGGGGAGCAGCGCGGTACCGGTGACCTGACCTGGGAGGTGCTGTGGCCGCCACCGTCCCCCGCACCGGACCCGGACGGACCCAACGACGCCAGCGTCACGCTGCTCGTCCACTCCGGCGGACTGCGCCTGCTGCTCCTGGGCGACCTCGAACCCCCGGCCCAGCAGGCTCTGTTGGACTCGCCGATGAGCGCGCGACTGGCGGGCGTGGACGTGCTCAAGGTCGCCCATCACGGCTCGGCGTACCAGAGCCCGGACCTGATACGCGTGGCGGCCCCGCGCCTGGCCCTGATCTCGTGCGGCGCGGACAACACCTACGGGCACCCGGCTCCTCCCACCGTCGCGGCCCTGCGCGCGTTGGGCGCGGTGGTGCTGCGCACGGACCGGGACGGGGCGCTCGCGGTGACCGGGGCGGGTGCGGGGGTGCGTGTGGCGCGGGACTGAACGCCGTGGATGTGTGCCGACTGTGAGGGAAGTGAGGTGAAAATGTTCATTTTCTGTCAATGAAGGGCCAGTTGATGCTCCTTGTGTGCAGTCCCACGACATGTGCCGGATTCTCGCGATGTGGGCTCGTGTTGCCTGGAATGCCCTGTTGGTGATCGAATACTTCTTCGGCAATGAAGATGTCGAGGCATGCATGGGGTGGCGTAGATGTTCGGCCGCTGGCTAGGAAACCGGACGAACCGGACGCAACGGGCGAGTCCGCTCGCGGCGGTGCAGACCCCGCCCGACGCGGGGGTGTTGAGCTGCCGGGTGCTCGATCCGGTCAACGAACCGGTGACGCATGCCGAGTTCACCGTCAGCGACGCCATGGGGCGCACGGTGGTCGGCGGCGGCACGGATCCCTACGGGTTGTTCCTGGCGACGGTGCCGGCGGGGGAGTACCGGCTCGCCATCTCCGCGGAGGGGTACACACCGCACCGGGCGACCGTGTTCGTCAGCGAGAACTCGCTGGCCCCGTTGGGCGATGTGACCCTCCAGGTCGCCCAGCCGCCGGAGCTGCCGGCGCCGGGCGACTGGGAGATAGAGGCGACGCACTCCTCGATCGGCTTCACCGCCCGGCACATCGGGCTGGCCCGGATCCACGGGCGGTTCAACTCCTTCGCAGGAGTGGTGCGGATCGCCGATCCCGTGGAGCGGTCCGCGATGCACGTGGTGATCGACGCGGCGTCCATCGACACGAACGTGCGGATGCGCGACGACCATCTGCGCTCGGCGGACTTCCTGGACGTGGCGAACTTCCCGACGCTCGAGTTCTACAGCGAGCGGTGCGTGCACAGGGGCGGCAGCCGATGGGCTGTCACCGGCGCGCTGTCGCTGCACGGGGTGACGCGTACGGTCACCCTCGACATGGAGTACCTCGGGCTCGGCAACGGCATAGAGGGCGAGGTGCGGGCGGCCTGCCGGGCCACCACCGAGCTGCACCGTGACGACTACACGGTCAGCTGGCAGACGATGCTGGCGCGGGGGATCGCCGTGGTCGGACCGACCATCCAGGTCGCCCTCGACGTGCAGCTCGTCGCCAAGAGCTGACAGCCGGCCGGGCACAGCCGTCGGGCGCCACCGGCCGACGCCACGGCGGGGTGCCGGACAATGGCCCCGTGAGCGATGTGAGACACGTGCTGGTGCTGCCCGACCGCGATGCCGCGGAGGAGGCGGCGCAGGCGCTGGCGGAGCGGTTCGCGGTCGACGAGGAGCCGCGGATCGTCCGCGACGCGCTGGCCGGTGAGGACGACGCCGAGGACGCGCAGTGGCTCGTCGTCCTCCGGGACGAGGCGGAACGACTGGATCCGGCGGAGCTGGACGCGTTCGCCGGGGAGTGGGAGGGCTGGCGCGAGGAGCCCTAGGGCCTCTCGTTTGGATCAGGCCGGGCTCGCGGGCCCTGGCACCGTGCCTCGCCGCGTTGTCGTCGGTTGGCAGGGCTCCGCCCTGCCGCCCTCCTCCGCCTTGCGATCCTCCCCCACTGCCTGAACGGCGTGGGAGGTGCCCCCATCACCAGACCCCGCTCCCTGATCCGGCCTGATCCAAACGAAAGACCCTAGCCCCGTGGGGACCAGGCGCGAACCGGTGTGGTCCGCGTCGACCGGTGCCATGTGCCGGGGGCGTTGTCAGTGGTCCGTGGGATGCTTGTCGCGATGGCCAGGAAGACTGCGAACGACGACCCTCTCGCCCCGGTGACGCTAGCCGTGGGGCAGGAGGACCTCCTGCTCGACCGTGCCGTGCGGGAGGTGGTGGCCGCCGCCAGGGCCGCCGACGCCGACACGGACGTACGGGACCTCACCCCCGACCAGTTGCAGCCCGGCACGCTCGCCGAGCTGACCAGTCCGTCGCTCTTCGCCGAGCGCAAGGTCGTGGTCGTACGCAACGCGCAGGACCTGTCGGCCGACACGGTCAAGGACGTCAAGGCGTATCTGGGCTCGCCCGCCGAGGAGATCACGCTGGTGCTGCTGCACGCGGGCGGCGCCAAGGGCAAGGGCCTGCTCGACGCGGCGCGCAAGGCCGGTGCGCGCGAGGTGGCCTGCCCGAAGATGACCAAGCCGGCCGACCGGCTCGCCTTCGTGCGGGGCGAGTTCCGCGGACTCGGGCGCTCGGCCACACCGGAGGCGTGTCAGGCGCTGGTCGACGCGATCGGCAGTGATCTGCGGGAGCTGGCGTCGGCGGTGACGCAGTTGGTCGCCGACATCGAGGGGACGATCGACGAGGCCGTCGTCGGCCGCTACTACACGGGGCGGGCCGAGGCGTCCAGCTTCACGGTCGCCGACCGGGCCGTCGAGGGGCGGGCGGCGGAGGCGCTGGAGGCGCTGCGGTGGTCGCTGGCCACCGGCGTGGCACCGGTGATGATCACCAGCGCGCTCGCCCAGGGCGTGCGGGCGATCGGGAAGCTGTCGTCCGCGCGCGGCGGCCGTCCGGCCGACCTGGCGCGGGAACTGGGCATGCCGCCCTGGAAGATCGACCGCGTCCGGCAGCAGATGCGCGGCTGGACCCCGGACGGCGTGGCCGTCGCCCTCCGCGCGGTGGCCGAGGCCGACGCGGGCGTCAAGGGCGGCGGAGACGACCCCGAGTACGCCCTGGAGAAGGCCGTGGTCACCATCGCCCGGGCGGCCCGTTCCAGAGGACGCGGCTGAGACGGCCCGAGCCACCCCACGTCGAAGGTCCCGGCCGCTCTTCACGCTTCCGCGACACGCCGAAGGCCCCGTCGCTCTCCCTGGGGAAAGGGAGTGCGGCGGGGCCTTCGGTTCACGCCGTTCGGTTCCGCGCCCGCGTGGCGAACGCAGGCCGCGCGCGGATCCGGGGGTGCCGGTCGGGGGCGGATGAGAGAGGGCCCGCCCTCAGTCCTTCCGGCCAAGTCGGATCACGGAGGATCCGTTCAGATCAAGGAAGGGGCTCAGCCCTTGAGGGCCGTGACCTTGGTGGCCAGCGCCGACTTCTTGTTGGCGGCCGCGTTCTTGTGGATGACGCCCTTCGAGACGGCCTTGTCGAGCTGACGCGCGGCAGCGCGCTGGAGCTCGGTGGCCTTCTGGACGTCACCCGCGGCAGCGGCCTCGCGGGCCTTGCGGATCGCGGTCTTCAGAGAGGACTTGACGGCCTTGTTGCGCAGCCGGGCCTTCTCGTTGGTCTTGTTCCGCTTGATCTGGGACTTGATGTTCGCCACGAATGAGCCTTTTCAGGTTCTGGTACGGGGCCGCACGGGTCCCGCACCGGTGATTTCTTGAGTTGTGCCTCGCGCGTAGAGGGCATGAGACACAGTCGCCCAGGCTACCAGCGGCCCGCTGGACGGCCCAAACCGGCCGCCGGTCCCCGCCCGTGGGACCATGGAAGCTACGTATCGTTCCGACCCGAGGCATAAGGCGCCTCAAGAAACAGGACCCTGCGTGCCCGCGACCCCTGACAACGTGCCCGAGCCGAGCCGTACCGCCCCGGCTCTGATCCGCAACTTCTGCATCATCGCGCACATCGACCACGGCAAGTCCACGCTCGCCGACCGGATGCTCCAGCTGACCGGGGTGGTCGAGCAGCGGCAGATGCGCGCTCAGTACCTCGACCGTATGGACATCGAGCGCGAGCGCGGCATCACGATCAAGTCCCAGGCGGTGCGCCTGCCGTGGGCTCCCACCCACGACCCCGGCAACACGCACATCCTCAACATGATCGACACCCCCGGGCACGTCGACTTCACCTACGAGGTCTCGCGGTCGCTCGCCGCCTGCGAGGGGACCGTCCTGCTCGTCGACGCGGCCCAGGGCATCGAGGCCCAGACCCTCGCCAACCTCTACCTGGCGATGGAGAACGACCTCACGATCATCCCGGTCCTCAACAAGATCGACCTGCCGGCCGCGCAGCCGGAGAAGTTCGCCGAGGAGCTTGCCAACCTCGTCGGCTGCGACCCCGACGACGTGCTGAAGGTCTCCGCCAAGACCGGCCTCGGCGTCGACGCGCTGCTCGACCGGGTGGTCAAGGAGATCCCGGCCCCGGTCGGCGTCGCCGACGCCCCCGCCCGCGCGATGATCTTCGATTCCGTCTACGACTCCTACCGCGGTGTCGTGACCTACGTCCGTGTCATCGACGGTCAGCTCAACAAGCGCGAGCGGATCCGGATGATGTCCACCGGCGCCACCCACGAGCTGCTGGAGATCGGCACCAACTCCCCGGAGATGCTGCCGGCCGACGGCCTCGGCGTCGGCGAGGTGGGCTACCTGATCACCGGGGTGAAGGACGTCCGCCAGTCCAAGGTCGGTGACACCGTCACCAGCCAGCACAAGGGCGCCGAGGAGGCGCTGGGCGGCTACAAGGACCCCAAGCCGATGGTCTTCTCCGGCCTGTATCCGCTGGACGGCTCCGACTACCCCGAGCTGCGCGAGGCGCTGGACAAGCTCCAGCTCAACGACGCCGCCCTGGTCTACGAGCCGGAGACCTCCGCCGCCCTCGGGTTCGGCTTCCGCGTCGGCTTCCTCGGCCTGCTCCACCTGGACGTGATCCGCGAGCGACTGGAGCGCGAGTTCGGGCTCGACCTGATCGCCACCGCCCCCAACGTGGTCTACCGCGTGCTGATGGAGGACGGCACCGAGCACACGGTCACCAACCCCAGCGAGTTCCCCGAGGGGAAGCTCGCCGAGGTGTACGAGCCCGTCGTGCGGGCCACGATCCTCGCGCCCACCGAGTTCATCGGCTCGATCATGGAACTGTGCCAGACCCGCCGCGGCACGCTGCTGGGCATGGACTACCTCTCCGAGGACCGCGTCGAGATCCGCTACACCCTCCCGCTCGCCGAGATCGTCTTCGACTTCTTCGACCAGTTGAAGTCCAAGACCCGCGGCTACGCCTCCCTCGACTACGAGCCCACCGGTGAGCAGAGCAGCTCCCTGGTCAAGGTCGACATCCTGCTGCACGGCGACAAGGTGGACGCCTTCTCGGCGATCACCCACAAGGACCAGGCGTACGCGTACGGCGTCCGGCTCGTCGCCAAGCTCAGGGAGCTGATCCCGCGGCAGAGCTTCGAGGTGCCCGTCCAGGCCGCCATCGGCTCCCGGGTGATCGCCCGCGAGACCATCCGCGCCATCCGCAAGGACGTCCTCGCCAAGTGCTACGGCGGTGACATCTCCCGTAAGCGGAAGCTGCTGGAGAAGCAGAAGGAGGGCAAGAAGCGCATGAAGATGGTGGGTTCCGTGGAGGTTCCCCAGGAGGCCTTCATCGCGGTGCTCTCCAGCGATGACAGCGCGGGGTCGGCCAAGGGCAAGAAGTGACCGCTCGGTAGCTCGGGACGTGCGGCCGTAACCCGGTGAACCGGGTGAAAAAGGGGCCCGTCGTGCGAAGGCGCGGCGGGCCCCCGCGCATTCACGCGGTAGCTCTCTGTGGGAAGTGACCGAGCGCTGCCTCTTACGCGGTGGCCGGTCGCACCTTAGTCTGATCCTGCTCGTTAGTTACTCACGAGTTAAGCAACAGTCCGAACCACCACACGTGAGTCACCCCAGCCGCAAAGAGCCAGCCGCATTGTCGCGGGCCCCGGAGGATGTCGTGAGCGACGCACAGACCCTGATCGAGAACCGTCCGCCGTCCGTGGCGGCCCTCTTCCTGGAGCGTGTGGCGGCCACACCGGACGCCGAGGCCTACCGCTACCCCGTACCCGCGGCATCCGGCGCGGGTCCGGACGACTGGAAGTCGCTGAGCTGGGCGCAGTCCGCCGAGCGGGTCTACGCGATCGCGGCCGGACTCATCGAACTGGGCGTGCGGCCGGAGGAGCGGGTCGCACTCGCCTCCTCCACCCGTGTGGAGTGGCTGCTGGCGGACCTCGGCATCATGTGCGCGGGCGCGGCCACGACCACGGTCTACCCGCAGACCAGCGCCGGCGAGTCGGCCTTCATCCTCTCCGACTCCCAGAGCAGGGTGCTCATCGCGGAGAACGCCGAGCAACTGGCCAAGGCCGAGGAGAAGCGCGCCGAGCTGCCCGAGCTGCACCACGTCGTCGTCATCGACGCGGACGGCGTCGAGACCGGCGACCGGGTGCTCAGCCTGGCCGAGCTGGAGCGGCGCGGCGCCGCGTACCTGGGCGAGCACCCCGAGTTGATCAAGGAGCGGGTCGACGCGATCACCAAGGACCAGCTCGCCACCCTCATCTACACCTCCGGCACCACCGGCCGCCCCAAGGGCGTCCGGCTGCCGCACGACAACTGGTCGTACATGGCCAAGGCCATCGCCGCCACCGGGCTGGTCGGCGCCGACGACGTGCAGTACCTGTGGCTGCCGCTCGCGCACGTCTTCGGCAAGGTCCTCACGTCCGGCCAGATCGAGGTCGGGCACGTCACCGCCGTGGACGGCCGCGTGGACAAGATCATCGAGAATCTTCCGGTCGTCCAGCCGACCTACATGGCGGCCGTCCCGCGCATCTTCGAGAAGGTCTACAACGGCGTCGCCGCCAAGGCGCGCGCCGGCGGCCCGGCCAAGTACAAGATCTTCCAGTGGGCCGCCGAGGTCGCCCGCGAGTACGCCAAGGTCACCCAGGACAACTTCAGGCGCACCGGCACCCGCTCCGCGCCCTTCGCCCTGGCCGCCAAGCACAAGGTCGCCGACGCGCTCGTCTACGCCAAGATCCGCGAGGCCTTCGGCGGCCGGCTGCGCGCCTGCGTCTCGGGCAGCGCCGCCCTCGCCCCGGAGATCGGCTACTTCTTCGCCGGCGCCGGCATCCACATCCTGGAGGGCTACGGCCTCACCGAGTCCTCCGCCGCCTCCTTCGTCAACCCCGGCGAGGCCTACCGCACCGGCACGGTCGGCAGGCCGCTGCCCGGCACCGAGGTGCGCATCGCGGACGACGGCGAGATCCTGCTGCGCGGCCCCGGCATCATGGAGGGCTACCACAAGCTGCCCGAGCAGACCGCCGAGGTGCTGGAGGCCGACGGCTGGTTCCACACCGGCGACATCGGCGAGCTCTCCCCGGACGGCTACCTGCGCATCACCGACCGCAAGAAGGACCTCATCAAGACCTCCGGCGGCAAGTACATCGCGCCCGCCGAGGTCGAGGGCCAGTTCAAGGCGGTGTGCCCGTACGTCTCCAACATCCTCGTGCACGGCGCCGACCGGAACTTCTGCACCGCGCTGATCGCCCTCGACGAGCTCGCGATCATGGAGTGGGCCAAGGAGAACGGCCTGGGGGGCAGGCCGTACGCCGAGGTCGTCGCAGCGCCGCGGACGGTCGAGATGGTCGACGGCTACGTCAGGCAGCTCAACGAGGGCCTGCAGCGCTGGCAGACCATCAAGAAGTTCCGCCTGCTGCCGCGCGACCTCGACGTCGAGCACGGCGAGATCACCCCGAGCCTGAAGCTGAAGCGGCCCGTGGTGGAGCGGGAGTACAAGCATCTGATCGAGGAGATGTACGCGGGCGCGCGGGAGGCGTGATCGCTGAGGCGGCCCGGCCGGTGAACTCCCCGCGCGCCTCGGGCGCGCGGGGAACGATCACGAATGCGTTCACGGGCACTCGGATCTGTCCGTCTTTGATCACTCCGGTAGTGCAGTTCTCATACAAGGAGACACACTTCGGTAACTCCTTGCTTATGGGCGCGGTCGGTCTGTCACCCTGTCGGCGTTGACCGAAACCGATTCGTCCGGACCGCCCGGGGAGCCGCAGATGGGGGCCATTCCCACGCAGCGGGAGACCGCCTCCCGTGCCTCCGGGGTACCCGCGCACGCGTCCGGCGCGGCCGCGCACACCGCGGGGGCGTGCCCGTGGACCCACGCGGTACTGCCCGGGGGCTCCCTCGCGCCCCGCTCCGCCCGCGCCGTGCTGCGCTCCGCGCTGGCCGAGTGGACGGACCTCGGGTTCGAGATCGGCGAGCGACTGGCCGAGGATGCCCTGATCGTGGTCAGCGAACTGGTCACCAACGCCGTCGTGCACGCGGGCACCGACGTCGAGCTGACCTGCCGGCTGGAGCCGGAGACCGGCGCCTGCGTGGTCGAGGTGTGCGACCACCACCCCTCGCGCGCCCCCAGCGACCACGGCTCCGGGACACCGCACGAAACCCCGGAGTACGGCCGCGGCCTGCGACTGGTCGCGACGCTCTGCGAGGAGTGGGGCGTCACCTACCGGACCGGCACCAAGACGGTGTGGGCGCGGCTGCCCGCCGAGGCCGGCCCGGCGGAGGAGGACGAGGAGGCGGCGTACGGCGCGGAACGCGAGCTCGGCATCGCCGAGGTCCCCGCGCCCGAGCCGCAGCGCGCCGGGCGGGACCGGGACTGGCTGGGGCGCGGCGCGCTGTCCTTCCTCGCGGAGGCCTCCGACCTGCTCGCCGGACAGCTCGACGAGGACATGGTCGCCTCACTCACCGGACAGTTGCTCGTGCCCCGGCTCGCCGACTGGTGCGCGGTGTGGCTGGAGGACGAGTCCACCGGCCGGTGGGGGGCCTCGCGCTGGAGCGGAGGCGAGGGCGGCGGAGGCTGGAACGACGGGGCCGGCGCGGCCGGGCCGCGGCTCGCCCGTGTCTGGCACGGCAGCGAGAGCCGGATCGAGGAACTGCGGCGATTCCTGGAGAAGGACCCGCCGCGTCCCACCGACGGCCTGCGGTCAGGGCCCGCCTCCTATCCGTGGCCCGGGGAGGCCCTCGGCCCGTACGCGGCCCACGGCGCGGCGCTGGCGTACCGCCTGATCGCGGGCGGCCGTCCGCTGGGCACGCTGGTCATCGGGCGGACCGGGCTGCTCCGCTTCCCCGACGAGGTCACCGGGCTGGTCGAGGACCTCAGTCGCCGGGTCGCCCTCGCCATCGGTGCGGCCCGGCAGTACGCCCGCCAGGCCACCATCAGCGCCGTGCTCCAGCGCGGCCTGCTGCCCGGCGCGGTCGCCGAGATCCCCGGTCTGCGCAGCGCGCTGGTGTACGAGCCGTGCGACAAGGGCGGCCCGAGCGGCGACTTCTACGACCTCTTCCCGGCCGGCGACGGCCGCTGGTGCTTCGCCGTCGGCGACGTGCAGGGCAAGGGCCCCGAGGCCGCCGTGGTCATCGGGCTCGCCCGCCCCTGGCTGCGGCTGCTGGCCCGCGAGGGCTACGGCGTCGCCGACGTCCTGGACCGCCTCAATCAGCTCCTCCTCGACGATGCCACCGAGACCGCCGACGCCGCCGCGCGCGTCCTGGTGGCGGCCGGCGGACGGACGCCGGTCCCCGGCGACACCCAGACCCGGTTCCTGTCCCTGCTGTACGGCGAGCTGGTCCCCTTCGACGGCGGCGTGCGCTGCACCCTCGCCTCCGCCGGGCATCCGCTGCCGCTGGTCCTCGAGCGCGAGGGCGGCGTCCGTACGGCGGCCCGGCCGCAGGCGCTGCTCGGGGTGATCGAGGACGAGACGTACGCCTGCGAGACCTTCGAGCTGCGACCCGGCGACACCTTGCTGTGCGTCACCGACGGCGTCACCGAGCGGCGCTCCGGCTCCCGCCAGTTCGACGACGGGGACGGCCTCGCCGTGGCCCTCGCCGGCTGCGCCGGACTCGACGCGGAACCGATCGCCGAGCGCATCCGCCGCCTCGTACACGACTTCGGCACGGGCCCACCTGAGGACGACCTGGCCCTGCTGGTACTCCAGGCCGAACGCAACTGACAAAACACCGGCGCCCGAGAAACCGCCCGCCCCAGCCGCCGGGCCCCGGGCTTCGCCCGGGGTGCTGGACAATGGGAGGTATGCCTTCCGCACTTCCCGATGGTGAGTCCGTTCCCGATGACGGTGCGCTGCCTGTGGGCGCGCTCGCCGGGGCGGCCGACCGGCCTCTCGGGTTCTATCTGCACGTCCCCTACTGCGCGACCCGCTGCGGCTACTGCGACTTCAACACGTACACGGCCACCGAGCTGCGCGGCACCGGCGGGGTGCTCGCGTCCCGTGACAACTACGCCGGGACGCTGACCGACGAGGTCCGCCTCGCCCGCAAGGTGCTCGGCGACGACCCGCGCGAGGTCCGCACGGTCTTCGTCGGCGGCGGCACGCCCACGCTGCTGGCCGCGGACGACCTGGTGCGGATGCTGGGGGCGATCCGCGACGAGTTCGGCCTCGCGGCCGACGCCGAGATCACGACGGAGGCCAACCCGGAGTCGGTCGACGCCGCCTACCTGGCCACGCTCCGCGAGGGCGGCTTCAACCGGATCTCCTTCGGCATGCAGAGCGCCCGGCAGCACGTGCTGAAGATCCTCGACCGCACGCACACGCCCGGCCGCCCCGAGGCCTGTGTGGCCGAGGCCCGCGCCGCCGGCTTCGAGCACGTCAACCTCGACCTGATCTACGGCACCCCCGGCGAGTCCGACGACGACTGGCGGGCCTCGCTGGACGCGGCCCTCGGCGCCGGCCCCGACCACGTCTCGGCGTACGCCCTCATCGTGGAGGAGGGCACCCAACTCGCCCGCCGGATCCGGCGCGGGGAGATCCCGATGACGGACGACGACGTGCACGCCGACCGCTACCTGATCGCCGAGGAGACGCTGACCGCGGCGGGCTTCGAGTGGTACGAGGTGTCCAACTGGGCCACCTCGGAAGCCGGCCGCTGCCTGCACAACGAGCTGTACTGGCGCGGCGCCGACTGGTGGGGCGCCGGACCCGGTGCGCACAGCCACGTGGGGGGCGTGCGCTGGTGGAACGTGAAGCATCCGGGGGCGTACGCGGCAGCCCTGGCGGCCGGCCGCTCCCCGGGCGCAGGAAGGGAACTCCTCACGGAGGAGGACCGCCGGGTGGAGCGCATCCTGCTGGAACTGCGGCTGCGGGAGGGCGTCCCGCTGGACCTGCTGCGCCCGGACGGACTGGCCGCGTCCCGGCGCGCGCTGTCCGACGGGCTGCTCCAGGAGGGGCCGTACGAGGCGGGGCGCGCCGTGCTCACCCTGCGGGGGCGGCTGCTGGCGGACGCGGTGGTGCGGGACCTGGTGGACTGAGTCGCCCGGAGCACCCGGAGCCGGACCCGAGCGGCTACTCGGGCTGGACGGTGACGAAGTCGATCAACTGCTCGACCCGGCCCAGCAGCTCCGGTTGCAGGTCCTTGTAGGACCGCACGTGGGACAGGATCCCCTTCCAGGCCGCGCCCGTGTTCTCCGGCCAGCCCAGGGCGCGGCACACGCCCGTCTTCCAGTCCTGGCCGCGCGGGACGCGGGGCCAGGACCCGATCCCGAGCGAGGACGGCTTCACGGCCTCCCAGACGTCGATGTACGGGTGGCCGACCACCAGCGCGTGCTCGCTGGTCACCGACTCGGCGATGCGCCACTCCTTGCTGCCGGGGACCAGGTGGTCCACGAGGACGCCGAGGCGGGCGTCCGGACCGGGCGCGAACGCCTCGACGATCGCCGGCAGGTCGTCGACGCCCTCCAGGTACTCCACGACCACGCCCTCGACGCGCAGGTCGTCGCCCCACACCTTCTCGACCAGTTCGGCGTCGTGCCGGCCCTCGACGTAGATGCGCCCGGCGCGGGCCACGCGCGCGCGTGCCTCGGGCACGGCGACCGAACCGGATGCCGTGCGGGTGGGCCGTACCGGGCCGGACGACGGTTTCACCAGGGTGACCACCCGGCCCTCCAGCAGGAAGCCGCCGGGCGCGAGCGGGAACACCCGGTGCTTGCCGAAACGGTCCTCCAGCGTCACCGTGCCCGCCTCGCAGCGGATCACCGCCCCGCAGAAGCCCGTCCCGGGCTCCTCCACCACCAGACCCGGCTCGGCGGAAACCTCCGGCTCGGTCCGCGGCTTCTTCCAGGGAGGAGTGAGGTCGGGCGAATACTGGCGCATTCGAGTGACGATATGGACAGGCCCGTGTCCGATCAGGGCGACACGCCGAAGCGCGCGGCCAGGGCGTCCCGCTGGGCGCGGACGAACGCGGCGTCCACCACCGCTCCGTGACCGGGGACGTACAGCGCGTCCTCGCCGCCGAGCGCCAGCAGTCGGTCGAGGGCGGCGGGCCACCGGGACGGCACGGCGTCCGGGCCCGCCTGGGGCTCGCCGGACTCCTCGACCAGGTCTCCGCAGAACACCACCGACGGCTCGCCCGGCACCACCACGGCGAGGTCGTGCGCCGTGTGACCCGGACCCACGTTCACCAGCAGCGCCTCCCGCCCGCCGCCGAGCCGCAGGGTCAGCCGGTCGCCGACCTCGCGGCCGGGGCGCACCAGCACGTCCGCCGCCTCGCGTGCCGCCCGCGCGTCCAGCCCGTGGCGCACCGCGTCCGCGCACAGCTCCTCGCGCCCGCCGGTGAACACCGCGGCCGCGCCCACGGCGGCGAACACCTCCGCGCCGGTGAACTCGGCCGCCCCGAAGACGTGGTCGAAGTGCGGGTGGGTGAGCGCGAGAAGTGTCACACGACCACCGGAGAGCTCCCGCGCCCGCGCGCACAACCACGCGCCCTCCGCGCGGCTCGACCCCGCGTCGACCATCAGCGCGGCGTCCGCCCCGACGACCAGCCCGGCCGTGCAGTCCCACACCGGAAGGCGGCACCGCCCGACGCCGTCCGCCAGCCGTTCCCATTCCAGCTCTTCGCGAGGCTCTTCCCGAGGTTCGTCCCGAGGCTCTTTACGAGGTTCTTCCCGACCAGCCGTCATACGGCGACGCTAGTGCTGCGACCGCGGCCGGGTACGACATCCCGGCCGATCCCGGGTGATCCTGGTCCCGACCTCGTAGTCCTTCGCGGCCCGGCCTTGCCGGGGGTGTACCCGGCGGCCGTACACTGGGCCGGGTAGAGCTGGCACTCGTATGCGCAGAGTGCCAGGCGGGTGGCCGAGGAACGACCCTGGAGGTGTGCGCGATGCTCAGCGAGCGGCGGCTTCAGGTGCTGCGCGCCATCGTCCAGGACTACGTCGGCACCGAGGAGCCGGTGGGCTCCAAGGCCCTCACCGAGCGGCATGGCCTGGGCGTCTCACCGGCCACGGTCCGCAACGACATGGCGGCCCTGGAGGACGAGGGCTACATCGCCCAGCCGCACACCAGTGCCGGCCGTATCCCCACCGACAAGGGGTACCGCCTGTTCGTCGACAAGCTGGCCGAGGTCAAGCCGATGACCGCGCCCGAGCGGCGCGCCATCCAGAACTTCCTCGACGGCGCCGTCGACCTCGACGACGTGGTGGCCCGCACGGTACGGCTGCTCGCCCAGCTGACCCGGCAGGTCGCCGTGGTGCAGTACCCGTCGCTGACCCGTTCGACCGTGCGGCACGTGGAGCTGCTGGCCCTCGCGCCCGCGCGGGTGATGCTCGTGCTGATCACGGACACCGGCCGGGTCGAGCAGCGGATGGTGGACTGCCCGGTGCCCTTCGGGGAGACCTCCCTGGCCGACCTGCGGGCGCGGCTGAACAGCCGGGTCGCGGGGCGCCGTTTCACGGACGTCCCGCACCTCGTGGAGGACCTGCCCGACGGCTTCGACGTCGAGGACCGGGGTACCGTCTCGACCGTGCTGTCCACCCTCCTGGAGACGCTCGTCGAGGAGAACGAGGAGCGGCTGGTCATCGGCGGCACCGCCAACCTCACCCGCTTCCCTCACGACTTCCCGCTCACGATCCGGCCCGTTCTGGAGGCGCTGGAGGAGCAGGTCGTGATGCTGAGGCTGCTCGGTGAGACGCAGAATCCGGGCATGACCGTGCGCATCGGTCACGAGAACGCCCACGAAGGACTCAACTCCACGTCCATCGTGTCGGTCGGCTACGGTTCGGGCGGCGAGGCAGTGGCCAAGCTCGGCGTGGTCGGACCGACCCGCATGGATTACCCGGGAACGATGGGAGCGGTACGCGCAGTGGCACGGTACGTCGGACAGATCCTGGCGGAGTCGTAGGTGGCCACGGACTACTACGCCGTTCTCGGCGTGCGCCGTGACGCGTCGCAGGAAGAGATCAAGAAGGCCTTCCGGCGGCTCGCGCGCGAGCTGCACCCGGACGTCAACCCGGATCCCAAGACCCAGGAGCGGTTCAAGGAGATCAACGCCGCTTACGAGGTGCTCTCCGACCCGCAGAAGAAGCAGGTCTACGATCTCGGCGGCGACCCCCTCTCGCAGGCCGGCGCGGCCGGCGCGAGCGGCTTCGGGGCCGGTTCCTTCGGGAACTTCTCCGACATCATGGACGCCTTCTTCGGCACGGCGTCGCAGCGCGGACCGCGTTCGCGCACGCGCCGGGGCCAGGACGCGATGATCCGGCTCGAGGTCGAGCTGGACGAGGCGGCCTTCGGCACCACGAAGGACATCCAGGTCGACACGGCCGTCGTCTGCAACACGTGCAGCGGCGAGGGCGCGGCTCCGGGCACGACCGCACAGACGTGTGACATGTGCCGCGGCCGGGGTGAGGTCTCGCAGGTCACCCGGTCCTTCCTGGGCCAGGTCATGACGTCGCGCCCGTGCCCCCAGTGCCAGGGCTTCGGCACGGTGGTTCCCACCCCGTGCCCGGAGTGCGCCGGCGACGGCCGCATCCGCGCCCGCCGCACCCTGACCGTGAAGATCCCGGCCGGTGTCGACAACGGCACGCGCATCCAGCTCGCGGGCGAGGGCGAGGTCGGCCCCGGCGGCGGTCCGGCCGGCGACCTGTACGTCGAGATCCACGAGCTGCCGCACTCGACCTTCCAGCGGCGCGGCGACGACCTGCACTGCACGGTCACCATCCCGATGACCGCGGCGGCCCTCGGCACCAAGGTGCCGCTGGAGACCCTGGACGGCTTGGAGGAGGTCGACATCCGCCCGGGCACCCAGTCCGGTCAGTCGATCCCGCTGCACGGCCGCGGCGTCACGCACCTGCGTGGCGGCGGCCGGGGCGACCTCATCGTCCACGTCGAGGTCCAGACCCCGACCAAGCTCGACCCCGAGCAGGAACGCGTGCTGCGCGAGCTCTCCAAGCTGCGCGGCGAGGAACGCCCACAGGGGCAGTTCCAACCGGGGCAGCAGGGCCTGTTCTCGCGGTTGAAGGACGCCTTCAACGGTCGCTGACGCGGGGGCTGGGGTCGGCCGGGGGTCTCGGGGGTTGCCCCCGGGCAGGCACAGTCAGCCGGGGCAGCAGGGCCTGTTCTCGCGGTTGAAGGACGCCTTCAACGGTCGCTGACGCGGGGGCTGGGGTCGGCCGGGGGTCTCGGGGGTTGCCCCCGGGCAGGCACAGTCAACCGGGCAGCAAGGCCTGTTCTCGCAGGTGAAGGACGCCTTCAACGGTCGCTGACGCGGGGCTGGGGTCGGCCGGGTTCGGTGGTTGGCTCGGAAGGGATTCCTCCGGCATATGCCAGAGGTCGCCCGGATTCGGACTCGTCAGGAGGACGTGACAACATGCCGTCATGTCCTCCGCACTGACCGATCTCTTCCCGCACCCGATCGTGCAGGCGCCGATGGCGGGCGGTCCCGCGGTGCCGCCGCTCGCCGCGGCGGTGTCCGATGCCGGTGGACTGGGATTCCTCGCCGCCGGTTACAAGACCGCCGACGGCATGTACCAGGAGATCAAGCAGCTGCGCGGGCTGACCGGCCGCCCCTTCGGCGTCAACGTGTTCATGCCGCAGCCGGAGAGCGCCGAGACCGGCGCCGTCGACCTCTACGCCCACCAGCTCGCCGGTGAGCCCGGCTGGTACGACACCGAACTCGGCGACCCGGCGTCCGGACGCGACGACGGCTACGACGCCAAGCTCGCCGTGCTCCTGGAGGACCCGGTGCCGGTCGTCTCCTTCCACTTCGGCGTGCCCGCCCGCGAGGTCGTGGACTCCCTGCACCGGGTCGGCACCTTCGTCCTCGCCACCGCCACCACCACCGAGGAGGCGCTCGCCGTGGACCGCTCGGGCGCGGACGCGGTGATCGCCCAGGGCGTGGAGGCCGGCGGCCACCAGGGCACCCACCGCGACCTGCCGGAACAGAACGGCGCCGGGATCGGCGTGCTCTCGCTCGTCGCGCAGATCCGCGAGGCGGTCGCCCTGCCGATCATCGCCACGGGCGGCATCATGCGCGGCAGCCAGATCGCCGCCGTGCTCGCGGCGGGCGCCGGCGCAGCCCAGCTCGGCACGGCCTTCCTCGTCACTCCCGAGTCCGGCGCGCACGACCTGCACAAGCAGGCGCTCACGGACCCGGTGTTCCCGCGTACGGAGCTGACCCGGGCGTTCTCCGGGCGGCCGGCCCGTGGACTGGTCAACCGCTTCATGCGGGAGCACGGCCCGTACGCGCCCGCCGCCTACCCGGAGGTCCACCACCTCACCGCGCCGCTGCGCAAGGCGGCCGCCAAGGCGAAGGACGCGCAGGGCATGGCGCTGTGGGCGGGCCAGGGCCACCGGATGGCCCGCGAGCTGCCCGCCGGGCAGTTGGTGGAGGTGCTGCTCGCGGAACTCGACGCCGCACGGGCGGCGTTGGCGGCCGGTTTTGCGGCAGGAGGTGACGCGCGATGACCGCGCCGGTGTTCGTCGTGGACGAACTGAAGGCAATCGGAACGGAGTTCGTGCTGGAGGGCCCCGAGGGGCGGCACGCGGTCTCGGTCAAGCGGCTGCGGCCGGGTGAGGGCCTGGTGCTCACCGACGGCCGCGGGCGCTGGATCGAGGGCGTGGTCAAGGCCGCCGAGGGCAAGGACCGGCTGGTGGTCTCGGACTTGGCGTCCCTCGTCGAGGAACCGCCGGAGTCCCCCCGTATCACCGTCGTCCAGGCCCTGCCCAAGGGCGACCGCGGCGAACTCGCCGTGGAGACCATGACCGAGGTCGGCGTGGACGCGATCGTGCCGTGGGCCGCCTCCCGCTGTATCACGCAGTGGAAGGGCGACCGGGGTCTGAAGGCGCTCGGCAAGTGGCGCGCGACCGCCCGCGAGGCCGGCAAGCAGTCCCGACGGGTGCGCTTCCCCGAGGTCGCGGACGCGGCGACGACCAAACAGGTTGCCGCACTTCTGGCCGAAGCCGACTTCGCCGGCGTGCTCCACGAGAGCGGCGAGGAACGTCTGGCCACCGTCGAACTCCCCGCCCAGGGCGAGATCGTGCTGGTCGTCGGCCCTGAAGGCGGAGTGTCGCCCGAGGAGTTGGGGCAGTTCCGGGACGCGGGGGCGAAGGCGTATGTGCTCGGCCCCACCGTGCTGCGCACCTCCACCGCCGGCACGGCGGCCGCCGCCCTGCTGCTGGGCCGTACCGGCCGCTGGTCCTGACCGGCAGGGCCGCATGAGCGCGGGCGCGCGCGGCGCGCGTGTGGCCGTATGCGCTCTACCGCGCCGGGCGTGGCGGTGGCAGGCTGCCGTACATGGGGGCATTGAGGCGGATTCGGCACCTGCCGCGCGGGCGGCGGGTGAGGGCCGTGGCGGTGCTCGCGGTGGTCGCCGCGGGCGGGGCCGTCGCATGTGAACCCGGCGGGCTCAACGCCGCCTCGGCGGCGTCCACGACCGACGTGACGGCGACGGCGGAGCTGAACCGGCGACACACGTCGGTGAGTTGGCTCAGCTGCATAGGCAGGGACGACGACGCCGGACGGACGCGCACGGCGGGAAACCAGGGGAACCGGTCGCCGTCGGCGTCCGAGACCACCGTGGTCACCGTGGACTGCCAGGGGGAGACGAAGGACGGCCGGAAGATCTCGGTCACCGGGAAGGTCACCCGGGCCGTCGACGGAGCCTGTGTGCGCGGGGACCTGACCGCCAAGGTGGGCGGCAGGGTCGTGTTCCACGTGGGCGGCCTCGGCAACTGCGACGCCACGACCGGGCCGACGTACCGGCCGCCCGTCACCTACCGGCCGACCCACGGTCAGCCGGAGCCGGCGGTCACGGTGACCGTCACACGGACGATCTGGTGCCAGGGCGATCCCACCTGCTGGCCCGTCCGGGGCAAGTGAGGCCGCACCGCCGCCGGTTCGCATGCGGGGGGAGCCATCCGACCCCTGTCCGTCGCCGTCGCCCCTGCGTAGGGTGATCACGTGACTCAGCCCGCATCGTCTCCGTCGCCCGTGCCGTCCGTATCGTCCGCCTCCTCCGCGTATCTCCGGTTCCCGCATCTGCGCGGTGAGTTGGTCGCCTTCACCGCCGAGGACGACGTGTGGCTCGCGCCGCTGGACGGCGGCAGGGCCTGGCGGGTCAGCGCCGACAACGTGCCGGCGAACCACCCCCGCATCTCGCCCGACGGCACCTTCGTCGCCTGGACCTCCACCCGTGACGGCGCTCCCGAGGCGCACATCGCCCCCGTCGCCGGCGGTCCCGCCAAGCGCCTGACGTACTGGGGGAGTTCGAAGACCCAGGTGCGCGGCTGGACCCCGGACGGCGAGGTCCTCGCGATCAGCACCCAGGGCCAGGCCAGCCTGCGCCGCACCTGGGCGCGCGCCGTCCCGCTCGACGGCGGACCGGCCACCACCCTGCCGTACGGGCCCGTCGGCGACGTCGCCCACGGCCCGCACACCGTCCTGCTGTCCGCGCCGATGGGCCGCGAGGCGGCCTGGTGGAAGCGGTACCGGGGCGGCACCGCGGGCAAGCTGTGGATCGACCGTGAGGACACCGGGGAGTTCGTCCGGCTGCACGAGGACCTGGACGGCAACCTCGAATACCCGCTGTGGGTGGGGGAGAGGATCGCGTTCCTCTCCGACCACGAGGGCACCGGCGCGCTGTACTCCTCCCTCGCCGACGGCTCCGACCTGCGCCGGCACACCCCGTATGGGGGCACCTCCCGCTCGAGCGGAGCCGAGAGTGGGGGAGGCTTCTACGCCCGGCACGCCGCCACCGACGGCACCCGCGTCGTCTACTCCAGCGCCGGTGAACTGTGGCTCCTTGACGACCTGGACGGCGCCGAGCCGCGCCGGATCGACGTCCGGCTCGGCGGGCCGCGCGTCGACCTCCAGCCGTATCCGGTGAACGCCTCCCACTGGTTCGGCTCGGCGGCCCCCGACCACACCGCGCGCGGCAGCGCGGTCGCCGTGCGCGGCGCCGTCCACTGGGTCACCCACCGCTCAGGTCCCGCCCGCGCGCTCGCCGCCGAGCCCGGCGTACGCACCCGGCTGCCGCGCACCTTCCGCGCCGAGGGCGAGGAGTGGGTGGTGTGGGTGACGGACGCCGAGGGGGACGACGCCCTGGAGTTCGCGCCCGCCACCGGCCTGGCGCCCGGCGCGACCCCGCGCCGGCTGGGCGCCGGGCAGCTCGGCCGCGTCCTTGAACTCGCCACCACCCCCGACGGCAGCCGTGTCGCCGTCGCCTCGCACGACGGCCGGCTGCTGCTCGTCGAACGCGAGAGCGGCGAGGTGCGCGAGGTCGACCGCAGCGAGCACGGAGACGTCGGCGACCTCACCTTCTCGCCCGACTCCGCCTGGCTGGCCTGGTCGCATCCCGGCCCGCGCCCCCTCAGCCAGCTCCGCCTCGCCAACACCACCGACCTGTCGGTCACCGAGGCGACCCCGCTGCGCTTCCGGGACCACGCGCCCGCGTTCACCCTCGACGGCAAGCACCTCGCCTTCCTCTCCCACCGCTCCTTCGACCCGGTCTACGACGAGCACGTCTTCGACCTGGCGTTCGTCGAGAGCTCCCGCCCGCACCTGATCACGCTCGCCGCGGCGACCCCCTCGCCGTTCGGTCCGCAGCGGCACGGCCGGCCCTTCGAGGCGCCCGACAAGGAGGAGACCCCGGACAGCGAGGGCATCCCGGCGACCCGGATCGACCTGGAGGGCCTGGCCGACCGCATCGTGCCGTTCCCGGTCGAGGCCGCGCGCTACTCCAACCTGTGCGCCGCCAAGGACGGCGTGCTCTGGCTCAGGCACCCGGTGCGCGGTGTTCTCGGCGCCTCCCGCGCCACGCCCGACGACCCCGACCCGAAGACCGAACTGGAGCGCTACGACCTCCTCCAGCAGCGCATCGAGCACCTCGCCGCCGACGCCGACCACTTCGCGGTCAGCGGCGACGGCAAGCGGGTCCTGCTGTGGACGGACGGCAAGCTCAAGGTCGTGCCCAGCGACCGGCGCGCCTCCGGCGACGAGGACAGCGACTCCAACATCACCGTCGACCTCGGCCGGGTCCGGCAGACCGTCGACCCGGCCGCCGAGTGGCGGCAGATGTACGAGGAGACCGGCCGCATCATGCGGGACCACTTCTGGCGGCCGGACATGGGCGGCGTCGACTGGGACGGCGTCCTCGACCGCTACCGGCCCGTCCTGGACCGGATCGCCACCCACGACGACCTGGTCGACCTGCTCTGGGAGGTGCACGGCGAGCTGGGCACCTCGCACGCCTACGTCATGCCGCCCGGCGGCTTCGGGCACGGCACCCGGCAGGGGCTGCTCGGCGCAGACATCTCCCAGCACGAGGATGGGAGTTGGCGGATCGACCGGATCCTGCCCTCGGAGACCTCAGACCCGGACGCGCGCAGCCCGCTCGCCGCTCCCGGCGTCGCGGTGCGCGCCGGGGACGCGATCGTCGCGGTCGGCGGCCGCCCGGTCGACCCGGTGGCCGGCCCCGGCCCGCTGCTGGTCGGCACGGCGGACAAGCCGGTCGAGCTGACCGTCCTGCCGGCCGGCGGGGGCGACCCGCGGCACGCGGTCGTGGTCCCCGTCGCCGACGAGGAGCCCCTGCGCTACCACGCGTGGGTGGCCGACCGCCGGGCCTACGTCCACGAGCGGTCCGACGGCCGCCTCGGCTACCTGCACGTACCGGACATGCAGGCCCCCGGCTGGGCGCAGATCCACCGCGACCTGCGCGTGGAGGTGGCCCGCGAAGGGCTCGTCGTCGACGTCCGCGAGAACCGCGGTGGCCACACTTCCCAGCTCGTGGTGGAGAAGCTGGCCCGGCGGATCGTCGGCTGGGACCTGCCGCGCGGCATGCGGCCGGAGAGCTACCCGCTGGACGCACCCCGCGGACCGGTCGTCGCCGTCGCCAACGAGTTCTCCGGCTCCGACGGCGACATCGTCAACGCGGCGATCAAGGCGCTGGGCATCGGGCCGGTCGTCGGCACCCGCACCTGGGGCGGCGTGATCGGCATCGACAGCCGCTACCGCCTGGTCGACGGCACGCTGATCACCCAGCCCAAGTACGCCTTCTGGCTGGAGGGTTACGGGTGGGGCGTGGAGAACCACGGGGTGGACCCGGACGTCGAGGTCGCGCAACGCCCGCAGGACCACGCGGCGGGCCATGACGTCCAACTCGACGAGGCGATCCGCCTCGCGCTTCAGGCGCTCCAGGAGACGCCCGCGAAGACGCCGCCGTCCCTGCCGTGACCGTCCGGGGGCCGCGGCCCCCGGACCCGGCCGGATCAGCGCGCCCTGGATACCATGCCCCCGTACCCGATCAACCCGGCGTGAGGAGCACCGCATGGCAGGGGAACCCCAGGGCGACTGCCTGTTCTGCAAGATCGTCGCGGGACAGGTCCCGGCCACGATCGTCCGCGAGACGGAGACGACCGTCGCCTTCCGGGACATCAACCCCCAGGCGCCCACCCACGTCCTGGTGATCCCCAAGGCGCACTACAAGGACGCCGCGGTCCTCGCCACCGAGGCCCCCCAACTCGCCGCGGACGTCCTGCGCGAGACGCAGGCGATCGCAGACGAGGACAAGCTGGACAGCTACCGCATCGTGTTCAACACCGGTTCCGGCGCCGGTCAGACCGTCTGGCACGCCCATGCGCACGTCCTCGGCGGCCGCGGCCTCGAGTGGCCCCCCGGGTAGGTCGTCGTGTCCGTACGCGAACTGGTCGTCCTCGGGACCGCCAGCCAGGTGCCCACCCGGCACCGCAACCACAACGGCTATCTGCTGCGCTGGGACGGCGAGGGCATCCTGTTCGACCCCGGCGAGGGCACCCAGCGCCAGATGCTGCGCGCCGGGGTCGCCGCGCACGACCTGAACCGGATCTGCGTCACCCACTTCCACGGTGACCACAGCCTCGGCCTGGCCGGGGTGATCCAGCGGATCAACCTCGACCGGGTGCCGCACGAGATCACCGCCCACTACCCGCGTTCGGGCCGGCGCTTCTTCGAGCGCCTGCGCTACGCCACCGCCTATCGCGAGACGGTCGAGCTGACCGAGGCCCCGGTCGACGCCGACGGCGTCCTCGCGACGACCCCGGCGTACACCCTCGAAGCCCGCCGGCTCTCCCACCCGGTGGAGTCCTTCGGCTACCGGCTCGTCGAGCCGGACGGGCGCCGCATGCTGCCCGAGCGGCTCGCCGCGCACGGGATCAAGGGCCCGGACGTGGGCCGCGTCCAGCGCGAGGGCTCCCTGGGCGGGGTGCCGCTGGAGGCCGTCAGCGAGGTGCGGCGCGGACAGCGGTTCGCGTTCGTCATGGACACCCGGCTGTGCGAGGGCGTGCACGCGCTCGCCGAGGGCTGCGACATGCTGGTCATCGAGTCGACCTTCCTCGACGAGGACGAGCAACTGGCCGTCGAGTACGGCCACCTGACGACCGGTCAGGCGGCGCGGGTGGCGCGGGACGCCGGCGTGCGGCATCTGGTCCTCACCCACTTCAGTCAGCGGTACACCGACCTCGGGGGAGAGTTCGAGCGGCAGGCGCGGGCGGCCGGGTTCGACGGCGAACTGACCGTGGCGCGCGACTTGCTCAGGGTGGCGGTTCCGAAACGCCGCTGACCAGGCCGTACGATGTTCCGATGCCGCTGCCGAAAGCCGAACTGCACCTGCACATCGAAGGCACCCTGGAGCCCGAGCTCGCTTTCGAGCTGGCCGCGCGCAACGACGTCGAGCTGCCGTACGCGCACACCGACGCGCTCCGCGAGGCCTACCGGTTCGAGGACCTCCAGACCTTCCTGAACCTGTACTACGAGCTCATGGCCGTCCTGCGCACCGAGCGGGACTTCGAGGACCTGGCCGACGCCTATCTCGCGCGGGCCGCCGCGCAGGGCGTGCGGCACGCGGAGATCTTCTTCGATCCGCAGGCCCACCTCGCCCGGGGCGTCGGCATGGGCACGGTCGTCGACGGGCTGTGGCGGGCGCTGGGCCGCAGCCAGGAGAAGCACGGCGTCTCGACCCGGCTGATCATGTGTTTCCTGCGCGACGAGTCCGCCGAGTCGGCCATGGAGACGCTGGAGGCCGCCAAGCCGTACCTCGACCGGATCGCGGGGATCGGACTGGACTCGGCCGAGGCGGGCCACCCGCCGGCGAAGTTCCGCGAGGTGTACGAGGCCGCCGCCGCCCTCGGGCTGCGGCGCGTGGCGCACGCCGGCGAGGAGGGCCCGCCGGAGTACGTCACGCAAGCCCTCGACGTGCTCGGCGTCGAGCGCGTCGACCACGGGCTGCGCTGCATGGAGGACCCGGAGCTGGTCGCCCGTCTGGTGCGCGACCGGATCCCGCTCACCCTGTGCCCCCTGTCGAACGTCCGCCTTCGCGCGGTCGACACGCTGGCCGACCACCCGCTGCCCGCCATGCTGGACGCCGGCCTCCTGTGCACGCTCAACTCCGACGACCCTGCCTACTTCGGCGGCTACGTGGGCGACAACTTCCACGCCGTGCGCGACACCCTGGGCCTGGGCAAGGACCGGCTGCGCGAACTGGCCCGCAACTCCTTCCTCGCCTCCTTCCTGGAGCACGACGAGGAGCTGCGCCGGCAGTACCTCGCCGAGGTCGAGGCGTACGAGTTCCCGTAAGCCCCCGCCGAATCCGCCTCCCGCATGCGCCGGCGCCCTGTGCGCCCGGCGCATGCGGGTTTTTTGACGTCCACGGGTTTTCGGGCGGCCGACGACGCGACCCCCGCGGGCCCGTTGACGCAGCATGTTCGTGTTTCTAAACTCCGTTCCCATACGTGGATGACGTCTATGTGGGGAGATGGCCAGGGTGAGTCCGGAGACGAACACCGCGAGTCCGTCCGATGTGGTGCGCAGACTGCGGGACGGGATGGCGGGCGGTGTGCTGTCCTTCCCGCTGACGGCGTTCCACGACGACGGCTCGCTCGACCCCGACGGCTGCCGCGCGTACCTGGCCGCCCAGCTCGCCACCGCGCCCGGCGCCGTCTTCCCGGCCTGCGGCACCGGCGAGTTCTTCTCCCTGGACGAGGACGAGTACCGCCAGGTCGTCTCGATCGCCGTCGAGGAGGCGGCGGGCCGGGTGCCCGTGGTGGCGGGCGCCGGATACGGCTGGGCGCAGGCCGCACGGTTCGCGCGCGTCGCCGAGGAGGCCGGCGCCGACGCGCTCCTCGTCCTGCCGCACTACCTCGTCGCCGCACCGCAGGACGGACTGGCTGCCCAGCTCGAACAGCTCGCGGCCCGCACCCCGCTCCCGCTCATCGCCTACCAGCGCGGCCAGGCGGTGTACGGCCTGGAGGCGTTCCGGCGCATCGCGCGGATCCCCTCGGTGATCGGCCTCAAGGACGGCCGCAGCGACCTCGACGGCCTCCAGCGGCTCACCCTCGCCGCCCCCGAGGGGTTCCTGTTCTTCAACGGCGCCCCCACCGCCGAGATGCAGGCCCGCGCCTACGCCGCCGTCGGCGTCCCCGCCTACTCCTCCGCCGTGCACGCCTTCGCCCCGGAGATCGCGAACGCCTTCTTCGCCGCGCTGCGGTCCGGCGACGGCGGCTCCGCCGACAAGCTGCTGCGCGACTTCTACGTCCCCTTCGTCGAACTGCGCGACCGGGTGCCCGGATACTCCGTGTCCCTGGTGAAGGCGGCCGCCCGGCTGCGCGGGCGCGCCGTCGGACCCGTACGGGCCCCGCTCACCGACCCCTCGCCCGCCGACCTGGCCGACCTGAGGGAACTGCTGGCCGCGGGACTCGACATGGTGGGAGCCGCCCCGTGACCCGCGACCTCACCGTCACCGAGGTACGGCTGACCCCGATCCTGATCGCCGACCCGCCGCTGCTGAACACCCAGGGCGTCCACCAGCCGTACACCCCCCGCCTGATCGTGGAGGTGGTGACGGCCGACGGGATCACCGGATACGGCGAGACCTACGGCGACACCAAGTACCTGGAGCTGGCCCGCCCGCTCGCCGACCGGCTGATCGGACGCCGGATCACCGACCTGAACGGCCTGTTCGGCCTCGAACTCGCCGTGGACGCCTCCCGGGTGGAGGACGCCGTCGACGTCGGCGGGCTGCGCGGCGTCCAGACCGCCGACAAACTGCGCCTGTCCGTCCTGTCCGGCTTCGAGGTCGCCGGCCTGGACGCCCTCGGCAAGGCGCTCGGCCTGCCCGTGCACGCGCTGCTCGGCGGCAAGGTGCGCGACTTTGTCGAGTACAGCGCCTACCTCTTCTACAAGTGGGCCGGGCATCCGGAGGGCGTCGACTGCGAGAAGGACGACTGGGGCGCCGCCCTCGACCCGGCGGGGGTGGTGGAGCAGGCGCGCGGGTTCACCGAGCGCCACGGCTTCACCTCCTTCAAGCTCAAGGGCGGCGTCTTCCCGCCCCAGGAGGAGATCGCCGCCGTACGGGCCCTGGCCGAGGCCTTTCCGGGACACCCGCTGCGGCTGGACCCCAACGGAGCCTGGTCGGTGGAGACCTCCGTGGAGGTGGCCCGGCAGCTCGGGGACGTCCTGGAGTACCTGGAGGACCCCGCCCTCGGCACGCCCGCCATGGCCGAGGTGGCCGCCCGGACCGGCGTGCCGCTGGCCACCAACATGTGCGTGACGACCTTCGCCGAGATCAAGGAGGCGTTCACCTCGAACGCGGTCCAGGTGCTGCTCTCCGACCACCACTACTGGGGCGGCCTGCGCAACACCCAGCACCTGGCGGCCCTGTGCGCCGCCTTCGGCGTCGGCGTGTCGATGCACTCCAACACCCACCTGGGGATCAGCCTGGCCGCGATGACCCATGTGGCGTCCACCGTGCCCGGCCTCCACCACGCCTGCGACACCCACTACCCCTGGCAGTCGGAGGACGTCCTGACCGAGCGGCTCACCTTCGACGGCGGCCGGGTCGCCGTCCCCGACGGCCCCGGTCTCGGCGTCGAACTCGACCGGGACAGGCTGGCCTTCCTGCACCGCCGCTGGGCCGAGGACGACGGCCGCCTGCGGGACCGGGACGACGCGGCGGCGATGCGCGTCGCCGTACCGGGCTGGACCGCCCCGCCGACCCCCCGCTGGTAGACGCGGCCCGCGCTCCCCGGCGTGAGCGCCGACGCGCCGTCGGCGCTCTGGTGCACACTGGCCGGACCAGCACCACGTCAGGGAGCGCACCGTGACCGCGTCCAACACGTCCGCCGGAGCGGGACCGGAGTACCCGGAGGACCGGGAAGACTCCACGAACCGGGTGGACCGGGAGGACCGGGAGTACATCGTCGGGGCACCGCACGCCCACGTCGATGCCCAGGTCGACCCGCTGGCCGGGCTGCGCTCGGCGGACGATCCGCCCTGGGACGTGTACCTCACGGGCACCGTCTTCCTCGACATCATCTTCACCGGACTCGGCTCCGCCCCGGTGCGCGGGACCGAGTCCTGGGCGCGCGGGATGGGGTCGAGCCCCGGCGGGGTGGCCAACATGGCGACCGCGCTGGCCCGGCTGGGACTGCGGACCTCCCTGGCGGCGGCCTTCGGCGACGACCACTACGGCGACTACTGCTGGGACGCGCTGGAACAGGGCGAGGGCATCGACCTGTCCCCGTCCGGCACCGTGCCCGGCTGGCACTCGCCGGTCACCGTCTCGATGGCGTACGAGGGCGAGCGCACCATGGTCTCGCACGGCCACGAGCCGCCCCCGGAGGCCGTGTTCCTCCAGGAGGGCGTCCCGGAGTGCCGGCCCCGCGCGCGTGCCGCCGTGGCCTCCCTGACGCCGGGCCGGCGCTCCCCGTGGATCGCCCAGGCCGCGGGCGAGGGCACGCGCATCTTCGGGGACGTCGGCTGGGACGACACAGGCGCCTGGGACCTGGCGGGCCTGTCCGACCTGGAGCACTGCGAGGCGTTCCTGCCCAACGCCGAGGAGGCGATGCGCTACACGGGCACCGACTGCCCGCGCGCCGCCGCGCACGCGCTCACCGCGTTCGTGCCGCTCGCGGTGGTCACCCTCGGCTCCGAGGGCGCCTACGCGGTCGACCGGCGCACGGGGGAGAGCGCCGAGGTGCCCGCCATCGCGGTGGAGGCACTGGACCCGACCGGCGCGGGCGACGTCTTCGTGGCCGGCTTCGTCACCGGCACCCTGGCCGGCTGGCCGCTGGCCGACCGCCTCGCCTTCGCCGGCCTCACCGCCGCTCTGTCCGTGCAGGAGTTCGGCGGCTCCCTGTCGGCCCCCGGCTGGTCCGAGATCGCCGCCTGGTGGCGCCGGGTCCAGTCGGTCGAGGGTCAGGACCCGGCGGCCCTGCGGCGGTACGCGTTCCTGGAGGGGCTGGTTCCGGAGGCGAGCGTCGAGCCGTGGCCGCGGCGCCGGGCCGTACCGACCATCGGGTTCCGCCGGCCGGCGTGACCGGTGCCGCGCGGCGCCGCGACCGCGCGCCGGGCCGACCGCTACGACGGGTTCCGCGGATTCGGCGGGCTCGGCGGATTCCGACACGACTCCAAGGCCGGGAACGTCGTTGACAGGTGGCGTCCGCCGTCCGATCATCGGCGCGACCGAGCACGATGAGGCAAGCAGCCTCCGGCCTCCTGACTCCCTCCGTCGAAGGACACGCGTCGTGCGCAGACCATCACGCAGACCCGGAGTGCTCCTCGCCGTTTCCGGCCTCGTCCTCGCGCTGCCCGTCGCGTTGACCACGCCGGAGCCGGCCCAGGCGCGGCCGCGGAACGGGGCCGCCCCCGACCGCCAGGCGCCCCGGTTCACCGACTCCGCGGATCAACTCACCCTGACCGTACCGGCGAGCCGCAACACCCCCGGTTACGCAGTACGGGTGATGAAGGGTCAACTCTCTTTGACGACGAGCCGTTCGGGCGGCACGGTTCTGGCCACCGCGGGCGGCGACACCGGGGCACTGCGCTTCCAGACCGCCGGCAGATGGCAACACGCCACCCGAGTCACCGACTGGACCTGGCGGAACGGCACGCTCACCCTCACCGCCGCCACGACGACGCCCGGTGCCACCGTACGGGCCCGGGTCACCCCGTCCGCCGACCGCTACCGGCTCGACTGGCAGGTCGTAGGAACCGCCCCCGAACGCCTCGGCCTCGCCTACGACCTGCCGTCCGCCGGCCACTGGTACGGCCACGGCGAGACCCGGACCCCGCACGGCGGCCCCGCCACCGACCAGCCCTGGCCGCTCGACAGCGGGCAGGTCGCCGACCCGGCCTTCGGGCCCGCCTCCTACTACATGGTCGACCCGTTCTGGTACACGTCCTCGGCGGCCGGACTGCACGTGGACACCGGGCACGTCATGAACGTGGCGGTCAACCAGGACGAGGACGGACTCGGCCGCTTCGACATCGAGTCCGCCGCCCCCTATCGGGCCACGGTCTTCGTCGAGTCCACGCCGCTGGAGGTCTACCGCGACTACGTCGGCGTCGTGGGCAAGCCGGACAAGAGCGACGCCACCCACCGGCAGTACGCCGAGCCGGTGTGGAACTCCTGGGCGCAGTTCTACACCCACGTCGACCAGGCGCGGCTCCTCGGCTACGCCCAGGACCTGCACGACCACGGGATCACCGGGCACACGCTCCAACTCGACGACAAGTGGGAGTCCGACTACGGGAACATGACCTTCGACGCGAAGGCCTACCCGGACCCCGGGGCGATGTCCCGCCGGATCCACGACCTCGGCTTCGACTTCGGCCTCTGGGTGACGCTATGGATCAACCTGGACTCCGACCAGTACCGGTACGCCGCCGACCACGGCTACCTGCTCGGCGTCGCCACCGATCCCGCCGAGCCGTGCAGAGTCACCTGGTGGAACGGCACCGCCGGCATCGTCGACCTCGCCAACCCGAAGGCCAGGGCCTGGTACGCGGGCCGACTACGCGGCCTGATGAGGACCTACGGCGTCGACGGGCTGAAGTTCGACACCCGCTTCTTCGACGAGCGGTGCGTTCCCCGCGCGGGCTACGAACCCACCGACTACCAGCGCCTGGGCGCTCGACTCGCCGACGAGTTCGACCTCCAGGGCGTCGGCATCCGCGTCCACTGGGACACCACTGCCCACCGAGCCGGGTTCGTCACCCGCCAGCTGGACAAGGGCACCGGCTGGAACTCCCTGCGGGCCGCCGTCACGCAGAACCTCGCCATCTCCACCATCGGCTACCCGTTCGTCACCACCGACATGATCGGCGGCTCCAGCGGTCAGCCCGCCCCCACCCAGCAGGTCCTGGTCCGCTGGGCCCAGGCCGCGTCGCTGATGCCGCTCATGTACTCCTCCACGTCCCCCGTCGACACCGTCGATGTGACGACCGGCAGGAAGGTGGTGTACGACGCGCGGACCGCCGCCCTCTACCGCGAGGCCATCGCCCGCCACAGCCGCCTCGCCCCCTACATCCGCGACCAGGTCCGGCACACGCTGAGCACCGGCGACCCGATCATGCGCCCGCTCTTCTTCGACTTCCCGCACGACGAGCAGGCGTACACGATCAACGACGAGTGGATGCTGGGTCCCGCGGTCCTGGCGGCCCCCCAACTGACCGACGCGCCCGCCCGCCCCGTCCACCTTCCCCCGGGCACCTGGTACGACGTCACCCACGGCCGCACCCTGCACGGCCCCCGGACCATCCCGGCCTACACGACCCCCCTGAACACGACCCCGATCTTCGTCAACCTGAACGCAAAGGATGCGAAGAAGGTCGTAGAGGCCCTGCGCTGACACCCACCGAGACGGGTGGGAGTGGGAAAGCGGGGGTGCACGGAGCGGAGCCCCTTGCTGAGGTCCGGGGTCGAGCCCCAGAGAGGGAGCCCCAAGTCACCGGGCTCTCAGAAGCCGAGGCGGCGGAGCTGCTTGGGGTCGCGCTGCCAGTCCTTGGCGACCTTCACATGAAGGTCGAGGAACACCGGCGTCCCCAGCAGCGCCTCGATGTGCTTGCGGGACTTGATCCCGACCTCCTTCAGCCGCTTGCCCTTGGGCCCGATGATGATGCCCTTCTGGCTCGGCCGCTCGATGAACACGTTGGCGTGGATGTCGAGCAGCGGCTTGTCCGCCGGCCGGTCCTCGCGGGGCAGCATCTCCTCCACCACCACCGCGATGGAGTGGGGCAGTTCGTCCCGCACACCCTCCAGCGCCGCCTCCCGGATCAGTTCGGCGACCATGACCTGCTCGGGCTCGTCCGTGAGGTCGCCCTCGGGGTAGAGCGCGGGCCCCTCGGGCAGCAGCGGGACCAGCAGATCGGCCAGCAGGTCCACCTGCTTGTTGGCCGTCGCCGACACCGGCACGATCTCGGCCCAGGTGATCCCCAGCTCCTCGCCCAGCCGGTCGATCGCGATCAGCTGCTCGGCGAGCGTCTTGGAGTCCACCAGGTCCGTCTTCGTGACGATGGCGACCTTGGGCGTCTTCTTGATCCCGGCCAGTTCCTTCGCGATGAACCGGTCACCGGGACCGATCTTCTCGTCGGCCGGCAGGCAGAAGCCGATCACGTCGACCTCGGCCCAGGTGGCCCGTACGACGTCGTTCAGCCGTTCCCCCAGCAGCGTGCGCGGCTTGTGCAGCCCCGGCGTGTCCACCAGGATCAGCTGCGCGTCCGGGCGGTGGACGATGCCCCGCACGGTGTGCCGCGTCGTCTGCGGCCGGTTCGAGGTGATCGCCACCTTCTGCCCGACCAGAGCGTTCGTGAGGGTGGACTTGCCCGCGTTGGGACGGCCCACGAAGCAGGCGAAGCCCGCCCGGTGGGCAGCCTCGACGGACTGCTCGGATGACTGGGTGCGAACGCTCATGGCGCCCATTGTCCCTGATCCACGAACCCCGGCTGCACACGGACGGGCGAGCGCGGCTCCGGCGGGCCGAGAGGCGTACGCGGGGCCTGCCGGCGCAGCGGGCCTCAGCCGTCCTCGCCCGCCGGCAGGGTGAGCCGCACGGTGCCGTCCGGACCGGCCAGCAGGACCGGGGTGCCGGCGCCGCCCAGGTCCCGTACGGCGGCCCGGTCCTCCGGGGCGATCTCGTCCGCCTCGCTGACCACAGCCGCCGCCTCCAGGGACGTCGCCCCGGACGCCACGGCCATCGCCACCGCCGTACGGAGGGCGCTCAGCTTCAGTGAGGCGAGGTGCACCGACCCGGCGACATACGTACGCCCCGTCTCGTCCCGTACGGCCGCGCCCTCCGGCACACCGTTGCGGGCCCGGGCCGAACGGGCCAGGGTGACGATCTTGAGGTCCTCGGGATCAAGCGCGTTGGTCTCGGTCATGCCCCGAGCATAAGAGCCGCCCCGGCGGACGCCGAGATCACCCCGGCGGCCGCGGAGTCCGGGTGCTCAGGCCCTGTCGAGACGGAGCCGGTCCGCGCGCGGCAGCCCCGCCACGACCAGGTCGTAGGAGTCCTCGACGAGCTCGCGGACCAGGCGGTCCGGGAGCCCGGCGCCGACCGTCACCGTGTTCCAGTGGCGCTTGTGCATGTGTCAGCCGGGGACGATCAGGCCCTCGTACTCGGCACGCAGCCGGATCGCGTCCTCCGGGTCGCACTTGAGGTTGACCTTCAGCGGCCGTGAGTCCAGGGCCGACAGCGCGAACAGCTTGCCCTGGACCTTGAAGACCGAGGTCTCCGGGTTGAAGGGGAAGTCCTCCACCACCGCGTTGAACGACAGGCAGAAGGAACGCAGCTCCTCCGGGCTCACTCCGGCTTCCCCTCCCCGTCCCCGGTGGGCGCCACCGGGCCCACCGGCTCCGCGAGCACGGTCACGATCTTGTTCCGGCGGCCGGCCGCGGCCTCCGCGGTCAGCCGCAGCTCCCGGCCGTCGGGCAGCTCCACGACCGACGACGCGCCCGCGATGGGAACCCGGCCCAGGGCCTTGGCGAGCAGTCCGCCGACCGTCTCCACGTCCTCGTCGTCGTACTCCTCCAGGCCGTACAGCTCGCCCAGGTCCGTGATGTCCAGGCGCGCGGTGACGCGGTAGCGGTCGTCGCCGAGCGGCTCCACCGGCGGCAGCTCGCGGTCGTACTCGTCGGTGATCTCGCCGACGATCTCCTCGAGGATGTCCTCGATGGTGACGATGCCGGCCGTGCCGCCGTACTCGTCGATGACGACGGCGACGTGGTTGCGTTCCTTCTGCATCTCGCGCAGCAGGTCGTCGGCGTTCTTCGTGTCCGGCACGAAGACGGCCGGACGCATCGCCGTCGACACCAGCTCGCTCTCGGCGTCCCGGTTGATGTGCGTCTTGCGGGCCAGGTCCTTCAGATAGACGATCCCGACGATGTCGTCCTCGTTCTCGCCGGTGACCGGGATCCGCGAGAAGCCGGAGCGCAGCGCCAGCGTGAGGGCCTGGCGGATGGTCTTGTACCGCTCGATCACCACCAGGTCGGTGCGCGGCACCATGACCTCGCGCACGAGGGTGTCGCCCAGCTGGAAGACCGAGTGCACCATGCGCCGCTCCTCGTCCTCGATGAGCGACTCCTGCTCGGCCAGGTCGACCAGGGCGCGCAGCTCCGCCTCGGAGGCGAACGGGCCGCGCCGGAACCCCTTGCCGGGGGTCAGCGCGTTGCCGATGAGGATCAGCAGCGACGGGATCGGGCCCAGCACCCGCGCAAGCGGCACCAGCACGTACGCCGCGACGGTCGCCGTGTTCAGCGGGTGCTGGCGGCCGATGGTGCGCGGGGAGACCCCGACGGCCACGTACGAGACGAGCACCATGACCGCGATGGCGACGACCAGCGCCTGGGCCGTGCCGGAGAACGCCTCCAGACACGCGTAGGTGACCAGGGCCGCCGCCGCCATCTCGCAGGTCACGCGGACCAGCAGCGCCAGGTTGAGGTAGCGGGTCGGGTCGGCGGCGACCTGGGCCAGCTTGGCGCTGCCGCGGCGGCCCGACTTCACGGCCTCCTCGGCACGGAAGCTGGACACCCGTGCGAGGCCCGCCTCCGCGCAGGCGGCGAGCCAGGCGACGACGACGAGCGCGATCGCGCCGACGACGATCTGAGGGCTCATGGGCGGGCTTACGAGACGGTGGGCGCCGGGGACGGGCCGCGCAGGCCCCGCTCCGCGCGCCAGCCGTCCACGATCGCTGCCTGCAGACCGAACATCTCGGCCTTCTCGTCCGGCTCCTCGTGGTCGTAGCCGAGCAGGTGCAGCACGCCGTGGACGGTGAGCAACTGGAGCTCCTCGTCCATGGAGTGCTGCGTCGGAGCCTCCGCACCCTGCTTCGCGGCGACCTCGGGACAGAGCACGATGTCGCCGAGCAGGCCCTGCGGTGGCTCGTCGTCGTCCTTCGACGGCGGGCGCAGCTCGTCCATCGGGAAGGACATGACATCCGTGGGCCCCGGCAGGTCCATCCACTGGACGTGCAGCTGCTCCATGGCGTCGGCGTCCACGACGATCACCGAGAGCTCGGAGAGCGGGTGGATGCGCATGCGGGTGAGTGCGTAGCGGGCGATGTCGAGGATCGCCCGCTCGTCGACCTCGGTTCCCGACTCGTTGTTGACGTCGATCGACATGGTGGTGCTGGTCTACTTCCCCTTGTGCCCGTGTCCGTGCGCGTGCCCGGCCCTGCCATGGCCGCCGGTCCTCGGCGTGCCGTTCTCGGTGCCGTTCTTGCTGTCGTACTTCTCGTACGCGTCGACGATACGGCCCACGAGCTTGTGCCGTACGACGTCGTGCGACGACAGCCGGGAGAAGTGGACGTCCTCGACGCCCTCCAGGATCTCCTGCACCTGCCGCAGCCCGGACTTCGTGCCGTTGGGCAGGTCCACCTGGGTGACGTCACCCGTGATGACGATCTTCGAGTCGAAGCCGAGCCGGGTGAGGAACATCTTCATCTGCTCGGGGCTGGTGTTCTGGGCCTCGTCCAGGATGATGAAGGCGTCGTTGAGGGTGCGGCCGCGCATATAGGCGAGCGGCGCGACCTCGATCGTCCCCGCCGCCATCAGACGCGGGATGGAGTCGGGGTCGAGCATGTCGTGCAACGCGTCGTACAGCGGGCGCAGGTACGGGTCGATCTTCTCGTAGAGCGTGCCGGGCAGGAAGCCCAGACGCTCGCCGGCCTCGACCGCCGGGCGGGTCAGGATGATGCGGTTGACCTGCTTGGACTGGAGCGCCTGCACCGCCTTGGCCATGGCCAGGTAGGTCTTGCCGGTGCCGGCGGGGCCGATACCGAAGACGACCGTGTGCTTGTCGATCGCGTCGACGTACCGCTTCTGGTTGAGCGTCTTGGGGCGGATCGTGCGGCCACGCGAGGACAGGATGTTCTGCGTCAGGACCTCGGCGGGGGTCTCGTGACCGTCGCTCTCGCCGTTCTCGCTCGCCTTGAGCATGGCGATGGAGCGTTCCACTGCGTCCTCCGTCATCGGCTGCCCGGTGCGGAGCACCAGCATCATCTCGTCGAACACGCGCTGGACCAGGGCGACGTCCGCCGGGTCGCCGACCGCGCTGATCTCATTGCCCCGGACATGTATGTCGGCCCCCGGGAAGGCCTTCTCGATCACGCGCAGGAGAGAGTCGCCGGACCCCAGCACGGTCACCATGGGGTGCTGGGCGGGGACGGTGAACTGTGCTCTGGCCTGCCCCTGCGCGGGGGTCTTGGCTGCGGGTGTCTGAGTCATGGGCCGGCGCTGAAGGCCTGCGATTCCTCCTCGTCACGGCCGCACAAGTATGGGCGGCCTCGCGCTTCCAGGGTACGACGGGGGAGTGACAACGCCGTAGGGCTTTTCGGCGGCCTCCGTGACCCCGGTGACCCCGGAGCGGGATCAGTCCGGCACGGGGGACGCGCCGGCCGCCGTCCCGGCCCCGCGCTGAGCCCGCAGCAGGTCCCGGAACCAGCGGTAGGACGCCTTCGGGGTGCGCTCCAGGGTCTCGTAGTCGACGTGCACCAGGCCGAACCGGCGGGCGAGGCCTTCCGCCCACTCCCAGTTGTCCAGCAGCGACCACACGAAGTAGCCGCGCATGTCCACGCCCGCCTCCAGAGCCCGGTGCAGGGCACGGATGTGGCCGTCCAGGTAGGCGATGCGGTCCTGGTCGTCGAGGCCCTCGTAGGAGCACCCGTTCTCGGTGATGACGACGGGCGGGAGCCGGTCGCCGTAGCGGTCGCGGAAGCCGGTCAGCAGCTCGGTCAGCCCCTCCGGGACCACGGGCCAGCCGAAGTCCGTGACCGGGCGGTCCTCGATCTCCCGTACTGAGAAGGGCAGTTCGGCGGGCAGGGTGAGCCCGCCGAACTCGATCTCCTCGCCGCGCGGAGCGCCCACCCGGGTCGGGGCGTAGTAGTTGACTCCGTACCAGTCCAGGGGCTCCGCGATGACCTTCAGATCCGAGTCGACGTCCTCGGGGGAGCCCGGCATCAGCTCGCCCAGCCCCTCGGGGTACCGGCCGAGCAGCAGCGGATCGGCGAACAGTCGGTGCAGCAGCAGGTCGTAGAAGCCGGCCGCCTCGATGTCCACCTGCTCCCCGGACGCCGGCCAGACGGGACTGTGCGAGTTGGCGATGCCGATGTCCGCGGCCCCTGCCGCGCGCAGCGCCCGGACCGCCAGGCCGTGGGCGAGCAGTTGGTGGTGCGCGGCCGGGAGCGCGTCGAACAGCAGCCGCCTCCCCGGCGCGTGCACGCCGAGGGCATGGCCGAGCAGGGTGTGCTCGGCGGGCTCGTTGAGCGTGATCCACTTCGTCACGCGGTCGCCCAGGCGCTCGGCGACCACCGACACATGGTCGGCGAACCGCGCGGCCGTGTCCCGCTCCAGCCAGTCCAGCCGGGCCGGCAGGTCCCAGTGGAAGAGGGTCGGGACCGGGCGGACGCCGGCCGCGCACAGCTCGTCGACCAGGCGGTCGTAGAAGTCCAGGCCGCCGGGGGCGTTCACCCGGGGCCAGGAGACGGAGAAGCGGTACGCGTCCACGCCGAGGCCGGCCAGCAGCGCCACGTCCTCGCGGTGGCGGTGGTAGTGGTCGCAGGCCACCGCGGCCGTCGAGCCGTCCTTGACCCGCCCCGGCTCGGCCGAGAACGTGTCCCACACGGACGGCTCGCGCCGGTCGGCCGCCCCCTCGATCTGGTGGGCCGAGGTCGACACGCCCCACAGGAAGCCGGCCGGGAACCGGGGTATCGGGTTCGTCGCCATGGGCGGGATCATCCTTACCGCTGGTAACGGAAGTCAACGCCCGGGCGGCAAAAGGACCTCACGCCCCCTCCTTGAGCACGCGGGAGATCAGCTCGCGCTGCTCCCCGGTCAGCCGGGGATCGGCCGCGTACACCGTCCGGCCGTCCACGGTGATCTCGTAGCTGAAGCCGTCGGGCACCCCGGCCGGCGGCGCGGCCTTGCCGGCGGCCAGCGCCCGCTCGGCCAGCTCCCGCCACTGCGGGGCGTCGGGTCGCCCCGAGACGTCCACCTCGGCGCGGCGCTCGATGCCCGCGAACCCTCCTGTGCGCCTCACTCGAATCCGCATGGTCCGTGTCTAGTACGGAACTAGAGCGTCCGCACCCCCACCTGTTCCCAGGCCTTCCGTACGGCCTCGAGTTCGCCGCCGTCGGTGCCGTACCGCTCCCGTGCGGCCCGCACGGTGAGTGTGGCGAAGTCCGTGAACTGCGCGTCCTCGTGCAGCTCGCCGCCGGTCAGCACGTCGTACCAGAGCTGCCCCGCCTTCTCCCAGGCACGGCCGCCGAGCGCGGTGGCGACCAGGTAGAAGGCGTGGTTGGGGATGCCGGAGTTGATGTGCACGCCGCCGTTGTCGCTGCCGGTGTGGACGTAGTGGTCCATGGTGGCCGGCTGCGGGTCCTTGCCGAGCACGTCGTCGTCGTACGCCGTGCCGGGCGCCTTCATGGAGCGCAGCGCGGTGCCGCTGACGCCCGGGGCCAGCAGCCCGGCGCCGATCAGCCAGTCGGCCTCGGTGGCGGTCTGGCCGAGCGTGTACTGCTTGATCAGCGAGCCGAAGACGTCGGAGAGCGACTCGTTGAGCGCGCCGGACTGCCCGAAGTAGGCCAGGTTGGCGGTGTGCTGGGTGACGCCGTGGGTCAGTTCGTGGCCGATGACGTCGACGGGGATGGTGAAGTCCAGGAAGATCTCGCCGTCGCCGTCGCCGAACACCATCTGCTCGCCGTTCCAGAAGGCGTTGTTGTAGTTCTCGTCGTAGTGCACGGTGGCGTCCAGCGGCAGGCCGCTGCCGTCGATCGAGTCGCGCCGGTAGGCCGTGAGGTACAGCTCGAAGGTGGCGCCGAGACCGGCGTAGGCGCGGTTGACCGTGGCGTCCCCGCCGGGCTCCTCGCCCTCGCCGCGCACCTTCCTCCCGGGCAGGTCGGTGCCGTGCCGCGCGTCGTAGACGGTGCGGTGCGGCTGCCCGTCCCGCTTGCCCGCGGGCGCGGCGACGGCGGACGCGCCGATGACGGTGGTCAGCCGTCGCCGGGTGCGCTCGAAGGCGTCGCGCTCCAGGGTCCGGCGGGCGGGTCCGGAGAGTGCGGGGTCGTCGCTGCGGGCGAGGCGGTCGAGGACGTGCGGCGGCACGATGGTGCAGAAGACGGGCTCGAAGCCCCCGTTGGTCGTCGTCGTCATACCCGGCACACTTGCACTGTGTGGTCGCGCTGTCACCACCCGCAACCATGATTGGTGAAATATCGGGGCAAGGGGTCCGCCCTTCCGTCACGCAGTGATAGGTGTCCGTGGCGGAGCGGCAGGGGGTCGGGAGGTGGCGCCGGTGACATCGCGCACGTTTTGCCCTGTTTGCCCCTTCGGTTTCGCATACTGGGACGGGCCCGCGCATCCGTCGCGGCTCGGCTAGGCTGCGCAGCATCATGCGTTTCGGGCTGCTTCTCCTTAGCTGCCGCGGCGAGGGCCTGTAGTCGAGGCCGACCCCCTCCCCGCGGAGTTCGGCGTTGCGCCGTCGGCCGTTCTCCGGCACCCGCGGACCCGCGGACTTTTCGAGGAGCCCACGCACACATGGTCAACCGCCAGCAGCCCAGTTCCATGCCGATCAACAAGTACGGCCGCTACGAGCAGGTCGACATCCCCGACCGCACCTGGCCCGGCCGGCGGATCACCGCCGCCCCCCGCTGGCTCTCCACCGACCTGCGCGACGGCAACCAGGCCCTGATCGACCCGATGTCGCCCGAGCGCAAGCGCCGGATGTTCGACCAGCTGGTCAAGATGGGCTACAAGGAGATCGAGGTCGGCTTCCCGGCCTCGGGCCAGACCGACTTCGACTTCGTGCGCTCGATCATCGAGGAAGAGGGCGCGATCCCCGAGGACGTCACGATCTCCGTACTGACCCAGGCCCGTGAGGACCTGATCGAGCGGACCGTGGAGTCCCTGAAGGGCGCCCGGCGCGCCACCGTCCACCTCTACAACGCCACCGCCCCGGTCTTCCGCCGGGTCGTCTTCCGCGGCTCCAGGGACGACATCAAGCAGATCGCCGTCGACGGCACCCGCCTGGTGATGGAGTACGCCGAGAAACTGCTGGGCCCCGAAACGGAGTTCGGCTACCAGTACAGCCCGGAGATCTTCACCGACACCGAGCTGGACTTCGCCCTGGAGGTCTGCGAGGCGGTGATGGACGTGTACCAGCCGGGCCCGGGCCGCGAGATCATCCTCAACCTGCCCGCCACGGTGGAGCGTTCGACCCCGTCGACGCACGCGGACCGCTTCGAGTGGATGCACCGCAACCTGTCCCGCCGTGAGTACGTCTGCCTGTCCGTCCACCCGCACAACGACCGCGGTACGGCCGTCGCCGCCGCCGAGCTGGCCGTGATGGCCGGCGCCGACCGCGTCGAGGGCTGCCTGTTCGGGCAGGGCGAGCGCACCGGCAACGTCGACCTGGTCACCCTGGGCATGAACCTGTTCTCGCAGGGCGTCGACCCGCAGATCGACTTCTCCGACATCGACGAGATCCGCCGTACGTGGGAGTACTGCAACCAGATGGAGGTCCACCCGCGCCACCCGTACGTGGGCGACCTGGTCTACACGTCCTTCTCCGGCTCCCACCAGGACGCCATCAAGAAGGGGTTCGACGCCATGGAGGCCGACGCGAAGGCCAAGGGCGTCACGGTCGACGACATCGAGTGGGCGGTGCCGTACCTGCCCATCGACCCCAAGGACGTCGGCCGCTCCTACGAGGCCGTCATCCGCGTCAACTCGCAGTCCGGCAAGGGCGGTGTCGCCTACGTCCTGAAGAACGACCACAAGCTGGACCTGCCGCGCCGGATGCAGATCGAGTTCTCGAAGATCATCCAGGCGAAGACGGACGCCGAGGGCGGCGAGGTCACGCCGAAGGAGATCTGGGCGGCCTTCCAGGACGAGTACCTGCCGATCCCGGAGAACCCCTGGGGCCGCATCCAGGTCAGGACCGGCCAGTCGACGACGGACACCGACGGGGTCGACACCCTCACCGTCGAGGCCACCGTCGACGGCGAGGACACCGTCCTGACCGGCTCGGGCAACGGTCCGATCTCGGCCTTCTTCGACGCCCTGCACTCCATCGGCGTCGACGTACGCCTGCTGGACTACCAGGAGCACACGATGAGCGAGGGCGCCTCCGCCCAGGCCGCCTCGTACATCGAGTGCGCGATCGACGACAAGGTCCTGTGGGGGATCGGCATCGATGCGAACACGACACGTGCGTCGCTGAAGGCGGTCGTCTCGGCCGTCAACCGCGCGGCGCGCTGATCGCTCTGACCGGTGCTTTCGGGACCCCGGCCGCCTGCTGAGGCGGTCGGGGCCCCGTCGTGTGCCCGGCGAGTATCGGCCAGTCTGCGGCGCAGGTCACGGAAAGGTCTCCTCCGGGGTGCTGACTACACCTCGACAATGTGGCTAACATCACGCCAGTGCGGCGATGTTGCCGTGCCGTTACGGAGGTGGGACGTGCTGCCAGTACGGGGACAAAACGGCCGTGTCACCAGGCTTGCCCGACTGCTGGGCACCCGTACCGCGTGGACGCCGGTCGGCGACGGAGAGTTCTTCTGCCCCGGCTGCGGTGGGGACCGCAACTACCAGCGGCTGAGCGGGCGTCGGCGCTTCACCGTCCTCGGCGTACCGCTGCTGCCGCGCGGGACGACCGGGCCGGTCGTCGAGTGCGCCGCCTGCGGCGGCCACTTCGGCACGGACGTCCTGGACCATCCGACGACCACCCGCTTCTCCGCGATGCTCCGCGACGCCGTGCACACCGTCGCCCTGGCGGTGCTGTCCGCGGGCGGAACCGGCTCCCGTACGGCCCTGGAGACCGCCGCGGCCACCGTCCGCGCGGCCGGCCTGGCCGACTGCACCGAGGAGCAACTGGCCGCTCTGGTCGAGGCGTTGGCCGCGGACACCGGGCGCGCCTACGACGACCAGCCGTGCGGCGCGGGTCTGGCCATAGAGCTGCACGAGGCCCTCGATCCGCTCGCCCCGCACCTGGCCCCCGCGGGCCGGGAGTCGATCCTCCTCCAGGCCGCCCGCATCGCCCTGGCCGACGGCCCCTACACCCCCGCCGAACACGACACCCTCAGCACCGTCGGCGCGGCCCTGACCATCTGCACCAACGACGTGACCCGCCTCCTGACGGAGGCCCGCACACCGTCGTGAGGCGGCCCTCGCCGTGTACGGTCGTCGCGCCGCTGGAGACAGGCCGGAAGGGGGACGCGGCGCCATGAACGAGGAGCACACCACGGGACACGAGGAGCCTTGGGACGAGCGGACCCCAGGCGTCCTGCGGCTGCCGTCCGGACGGCTGGTGCGGGGCAGGGGCCTGCGCCACGCCCTCGACCCGTCGGAGCAGGCCCCGTCGTACGGCGTCTACCTCCTCGGCGAACAGCCGCCCGCGACTCCCTGGGCGTCCCGCTGGCTGCGCTGGCCGGACTTCCGCCTCCCGGCGGACCGTGAGGCGGCCCGCACGCTGCTCACCGACGCCTGGACCCGCGCGGCCACCGAACGCGTCGAACTCGCCTGCGCCGGCGGCCGCGGCCGCACGGGCACGGCCCTGGCCTGCCTGGCGGTCCTCGACGGCGTACCGGCGAACGAGGCCGTCGCCTACGTCAGAACCCACTACGACCGGCATGCGGTGGAGACACCGTGGCAGAAGCGGTACGTACGGCGCTTCACGCCGCCGCGGTGACCGGCGATGCGGCTGCCGCCGTCGCCCGCAGCCGCGGTGAGATGCCCTGAGCGCCGTGCCTATCCCAGTGCCTCCGCCGCCGCGGCGGCGGCCCGGGCCACGAGGGCGTCGTCGTACGGGGCGTCCTGAGCCGGTTTGGTCGACAGTACGGCCAGGACCACCGGGGAGCCGGACCCGGTCCATGCGACGCCCACGTCGTTGGTGGTGCCGTGGGCGCCGGAGCCCGTCTTGTCCGCGACCGTCCAGGTCGGTGGCAGGCCCGCGCGGAAGCGGTTCGCGCTGGTGGTGTTGTTCAGCAGCCAGTGCGTCAGCAGCCGGCGGTCGTGACGGTCCAGCGCGTCCCCGAGGACGAGACGGGCGTAGGTGCGGCCGATCGCGCGCGGGCTCGTGGTGTCCGTGAGCCGCCAGGGCTCGGCGGTGTTGAGGTCCGGCTCCCAGCGGTCCAGGCGGGTCACCGGGTCGCCGAGCGTACGGGCGAAGCGGGTGATGGCCGTGGGGCCGCCGAGCTCGCGCAGGAGCAGGTTGCCGGCGGTGTTGTCGCTGAAGCGGATGGCGACGTCGGCGAGTTCGGCGATGGTCATGCCCGTGGCCAGGTGCGCACGGGTCCGGTCGGAGCCTTCCGGCACCAGGTCGGCCTCGGTGTAGTGGATGCGGCGCGAGAGGACCTCGCCGTGGCGGTCCAGGTCCCGCAGGACCGCTGCCGCCGCCAGGGTCTTGAACACCGAGCACATCGGGAAGCGTTCGTCGGCGCGGTACCGGACCGTCCGGCCGGTGGCGGGATTGTGGGCGAACACGCCCAGCCGGGCGCCGTGCCTCTGCTCCAGGGCGCGCAGGCGCGCGGTGGTGTCGTCGTCCGGCAGGGCGTGCGCGGGCGTGGCCGTGGCGGCCGCCGTCGCCGCGGCGAGAGCGGCGGCGGTGGTCAGTAAGGCACGTCGGGTCGGGGCGGACTTCCTCGGGGCTCGGATGACGCTCTCCTCCGGTCGGTGCGGACGGAACGATCGGTCGGTGCGGACTGGGCGATCTCCACAGTGACCGACGCCGCCGGGGGTATCGCGGTTGCGCCGCGCCGGGAGCCGGACCGGGGCGCGGGCGCGGCCACGCCCGTGTCCGCCGTGAGCGACAATGAACTCCATGAGTCTGTTCCGCGACGACGGCATCGTGCTGCGCACCCAGAAGCTGGGTGAGGCGGACCGGATCATCACGTTGCTCACCCGCGGGCACGGGCGGGTGCGGGCCGTGGCGCGGGGGGTGCGGCGGACGAAGTCGAAGTTCGGGGCCCGGCTCGAACCGTTCTCGCACGTGGACGTGCAGTTCTTCGCTCGGGGCAGTGAGCTGGTGGGGCGGGGGCTGCCGCTGTGCACGCAGAGCGAGACCATCGCCCCCTACGGCGGCGGGATCGTGACCGACTACGCCCGCTACACCGCCGGGACGGCCATGCTGGAGACCGCCGAGCGGTTCACCGACCACGAGGGCGAGCCGGCCGTCCAGCAGTACCTGCTGCTGGTGGGCGCCCTGCGCACCCTCGCCCGGGGCGAGCACGCCCCGCACCTCGTGCTCGACGCCTTCCTGCTGCGGTCGCTGGCCGTCAACGGCTACGCGCCCAGCTTCGGCGACTGCGCCCGGTGCGGGATGCCCGGCCCGAACCGCTTCTTCTCGGTGGGCTCCGGCGGCTCGGTCTGCGCCGACTGCCGGGTGCCCGGCAGCGTCGTACCCTCGCCGCAGACACTCGTGCTGCTCGGCGCGCTGCTCACGGGGGACTGGGCGACCGCGGACGCGTGCGAGCCGCGGTACGCCAGGGAGGGCAGCGGGCTGGTCTCCGCCTACCTGCACTGGCACCTGGAGCGCGGGCTGCGCTCACTTCGGTACGTGGAAAAGTAGTACGCCCACCAAGTAGTACGTCAGGACGTACGAAAGCAAGGGAGACGAGAAGCACATGGCCGTACGCGGGATCCTGGGGCGCCGGCGCCCGGAGTACAGGGCGCCCGAGCCGCATCCGTCCGGCGCCCGCGCGCCGAAGCTCCCCGGAGAACTGGTCCCCGAGCATGTGGCGATCGTCATGGACGGGAACGGGCGCTGGGCAAAGGAGCGCGGGCTGCCCCGCACCGAGGGGCACAAGGTCGGTGCCGAGCGGGTGCTGGACGTGTTGCAGGGCGCGATCGAGATCGGCGTCGGCAACATCTCCCTGTACGCCTTCTCCACCGAGAACTGGAAGCGCTCGCCCGACGAGGTGCGCTTCCTGATGAACTTCAACCGCGACTTCATCCGCAAGACCCGCGACCAGCTCGACGAGCTCGGCATCCGGGTGCGCTGGGTGGGCCGTATGCCCAAGCTGTGGAAGTCGGTCGCCAAGGAGCTCCAGGTCGCCCAGGAGCAGACCAAGGACAACGACCGGCTCACGCTGTACTTCTGCATGAACTACGGCGGCCGGGCCGAACTCGCGGACGCGGCCAAGGCGCTCGCGGAGGACGTCAGGGCGGGCCGGCTCGACCCGGCCAAGGTCACCGAGAAGACCATCCAGAAGTACCTGTACTACCCGGACATGCCGGACGTCGACCTGTTCCTGCGCCCGAGCGGGGAGCAGCGCACGTCCAACTACCTGCTCTGGCAGAGCGCGTACGCGGAGATGGTCTTCCAGGACGTCCTGTGGCCCGACTTCGACCGCCGCGACCTGTGGCGGGCCTGCATCGAGTTCGCCTCCCGCGACCGCCGCTTCGGCGGCGCCATCCCGAACGAGGCCCTCCTCGCCATGGAGGGCGACGGCGAGTAGAACCAGCCTGTCCGGCGATTGAGGACGAGGCCGTTCAGGCCGAAAGCGGGGGTCTGGGGGCGGCAGCCCCCAGGGCCGGTCACCCCAGACCACCCGCACACCACAGGCTCACCCCGCGGCGCACTCCGCGCAGGTGCCGAAGATCTCCACCGTGTGGGCGACGTTGACGTAGCCGTGTTCCGCGGCGACCGCCTCCGCCCACTTCTCCACCATCGGCCCCTCCACCTCGACCGCCTTGCCGCAGACGCGGCAGACGAGGTGGTGGTGGTGTTCGCCGGTGGAGCAGCGGCGGTAGACCGACTCGCCGTCGGAGGTGCGCAGGACGTCGACCTCGCCCGCGTCGGCAAGGGACTGAAGGGTGCGGTAGACCGTCGTCAGGCCCACCGAGTCGCCCTTGTGCTTGAGCATGTCGTGGAGTTCCTGCGCGCTGCGGAACTCGTCGACCTCGTCGAGGGCCGCCGCGACAGCGGCACGCTGCCGGGTGGCGCGGCCCTTCACGGGCGGTCCAGCGGTGGTCACCGGTCGGCCTCCTCACGTCTCGCCTGCGGGCCATTGTGCCAGCCCGGGCCGTGCGCGGTCAGGCGCCGGCCCCGTCGCCGGTGGCCCGGGTGGCCGGAATCGCGCACTCCGCGGGGTCCCCGGCGGGCCGCGCGGCGGCGAGTGCCCGCGCGCGTCGCCGGGCCAGCGGCGTGGCCAGTACGGTGAGCGCGATGAACGCGGCGATGGTGAGCAGCACGATCGTCGCGCCGGGCGGCACGTCCTGGTAGTACGACATGACCGTGCCGCCGATCGTCACGCTCACCCCGATGGCGACGGCGATCGCGAAGGTCGCGGCGAAGCTGCGGCTGAGCTGCTGGGCGGCGGCCACCGGGACCACCATCAGCGCGCTGACCAGCAGCAGCCCGACCACGCGCATCGCGACCGTCACCGTCACCGCCGCCGTGACCGCCGTCAGCAGGTTCAGGGCGCGCACCGGCAGCCCGGTCACCCGGGCGAACTCCTCGTCCTGGCTGACCGCGAACAGCTGGCGGCGCAGGCCCAGGGTGACCAGGACGACGAAGGCGGCCAGCAGGCAGATCGCGGTGACGTCGGACTGCGAGACCGTGGAGAGCGAGCCGAACAGGTATGACGTCAGGTTCGCGTTGGAGCCGCCGGGGGCGAGGTTGATGAACATGACGCCGCCCGCCATGCCGCCGTAGAAGAGCATCGCCAGGGCGATGTCGCCGCGGGTGCGGCCGTACCAGCGGATCAACTCCATGAGGACCGCGCCCAGGACGGAGACGGCCGTCGCCATCCACACCGGGGAGGTGGACAGCAGGAAGCCCAGGCCGACGCCGGTCATGGCCACGTGGCCGATGCCGTCGCCCATCAGGGCCTGGCGGCGCTGGACGAGGTAGATGCCGACGGCGGGGGCGGTGATGCCGACCAGGACGGCGGCGAGCAGGGCCCGCTGCATGAAGGCGTAGTTCAACAGGTCCATCAGCTCAGCAGTCCCGTGCGGATCGGATCGGCGCCCGAGGCGTCGTGCGGGTGTACGTGGTCGTGGCCGGGCAGGGCGTGCTGGCCCACGGCCTTCGGGGGCGGCCCGTCGTGCAGGACGCAGCCGTCGCGCAGCACCACCGCCCGGTCGATCAGAGGCTCCAGGGGGCCCAGCTCGTGCAGCACGAGCAGCACCGTCGCCCCGGCCGCGACCTGCTCCCTCAACGTGCTCGCCAGCACCTCCTGGCTGGCCAGGTCGACGCCGGCCATCGGCTCGTCCATGATCAGCAGCTCGGGTGCGGCGGCGAGGGCGCGGGCGATCAGCACGCGCTGGTGCTGACCGCCGGAGAGGGCGTTCACCGAGTCCTTCGCGCGGTCCGCCATGCCGACCAGCTCCAGGGCGTGCCGCACGGCCGCGTGGTCGGCCTTGCGGAAGACCCCGAAGCGGGTGCGGGAGAGCCGGCCCGAGGAGACGATCTCGGTGACGGTCGCCGGGACGCCGCCCGCGGCGGTCGTGCGCTGCGGTACGTAGCCGACGCGCGCCCAGTCGCGGAAGCGGCGGTGCGGGGTGCCGAACAGTTCGATCTCACCGTCGCTCACCGGCACCTGGCCGATGACGCTGCGCACGGCCGTCGACTTGCCGGAGCCGTTGGCGCCGAGCAGCGCGACGACCTCGCCCCGGCGCACGGTGAGGTCGATGCCGCGCAGGACGGGGCGCGAGCCCAGGTCGGCGCGCACACCGCGCAGGGATATGACCGGTTGGGCGGGTTCGCTCCTGACGTCCATGACGCCCTCCGTCGCGCTCACTTGGCGCCCAGGGCCTTCTGCAGCGCCTTGAGGTTGGCGTCCATGACCTGGAAGTAGTCGGTGCCCCGGGACTTGTCGGTGATGCCCTCGAGGGGGTCGAGGACGTCGGTCTTCAGGTGCGCGTCCTTGGCGAGGGTCTTCGCGGTCTTGTCGCTGACCAGCGTCTCGTAGAAGACGGTCGTGACCCCGTCGGCCTTCGCCGTCTCCTGGAGGTCCTTCACCCGGGCCGCGCTGGGCTCGGACTCCGGGTCGAGGCCGTTGATGGCCTCCTGGGTCAGGCCGTAGCGCTCGGCGAGGTAGCCGAAGGCGGCGTGGGTGGTGATGAAGACCTTGCTCTTGGCGTCCTTCAGCCCGGTCTCGTACCGGGTGTTGAGCTCGCCGAGCTCCTTGACCAGGGCCGCGGTGTTCTTGCGGTAGTCGGCCGCGTGGTCCGGGTCGCCCTTCTCGAAGGCCTTGCCGACGCCCTCGGCGATCTGCGCGTAGCGCACCGGGTCGAGCCAGACGTGCGGGTCCTTGCCGCCGTGCTCATCGTCGTGGTGGGCGTCGTGCTCGTCGGCGTGGCCGCCGACGTCGGTGCCGTGCTCCTCCAGCGTGGTCAGGGACGCGGCGTCGACCTTCGTCCCGATCCCGGACTGGGCGACGGCCTTGTCGACGTTGGGCTGGAGGCCCTTGAGGTAGAGCACCGCGTCTGACTTCTCGAGCTGCACGGTCTGCTGGGCGCTGATCTCCAGTTCGTGCGGCTCCTGGCCGGGCTGGGTGAGACTGGTGACGTGCACGTGGCTCCCGCCGATCCGCTCGGCGAGGAAGGCCATCGGGTAGAAGGACGCGACGACGTCGTACTTCCCGCCGCTGTCGCCGGCCGCGCCGGCGGAGGAGCAGGCGGAGAGCGCTCCGAGACCGAGAGCGGTGACCGTCAGGGCCGTGGAACCGGATATAAGGCGTCGTCGTACGTTCATGACAGTCATTTTCAACGAAGATGGAAACCGTTGTCAACAAGCCACGTGACAGGCCCTAAAAGGGCCCTTACCCGGCACCGATTTGGTCGAGGGGGAGCCACCGCCGGTACCCTGAAGCATTCGCTCGTGAAGCGTCTCGCTTCGTCGCCCGTCGTCGTAATGAAGAGAGCACCGTGGCCGCCGACAAGATCGACACCATCGTCAGCCTGAGCAAGCGCCGTGGCTTCGTATTCCCCTGCAGTGAGATCTACGGCGGCCAGCGTGCCGCCTGGGACTACGGGCCTCTGGGTGTCGAGCTCAAGGAGAACCTCAAGCGCCAGTGGTGGCGCTACATGGTGACGTCCCGCGAGGACGTGGTCGGCATCGACTCGTCCGTGATCCTGGCGCCCGAGGTCTGGGTCGCCTCCGGTCACGTCGCCACTTTCACGGACCCGCTGACGGAGTGCACCGCCTGCCACAAGCGGTTCCGCGCCGACCACCTGGAAGAGGCCTACGAGGAGAAGAAGGGCCGCGCCCCGGAGAACGGCCTCGCGGACATCAACTGCCCCAACTGCGGCAACAAGGGCCAGTTCACCGAGCCCAAGCAGTTCTCGGGCCTGCTCTCCACCCACCTCGGCCCCACCCAGGACTCCGGCTCGGTCGCCTACCTGCGTCCGGAGACCGCCCAGGGCATCTTCACCAACTTCGCCCAGGTGCAGACCACCTCGCGCCGCAAGCCGCCGTTCGGCATCGCCCAGATGGGCAAGTCGTTCCGCAACGAGATCACGCCGGGCAACTTCATCTTCCGCACCCGCGAGTTCGAGCAGATGGAGATGGAGTTCTTCGTCAAGCCGGGCGAGGACGAGAAGTGGCAGGAGTACTGGATGGAGCAGCGCTGGAACTGGTACACCAGCCTGGGTCTCCGTGAGGAGAACATGCGCTGGTACGAGCACCCGAAGGAGAAGCTCTCCCACTACTCCAAGCGCACCGCCGACATCGAGTACCGCTTCCAGTTCGGCGGCAGCGAGTGGGGCGAGCTGGAGGGTGTCGCCAACCGCACCGACTACGACCTCTCCTCCCACGCCAAGTCCTCCGGCCAGGACCTCTCCTACTTCGACCAGGAGGCCGGCGAGCGCTGGACGCCGTACGTCATCGAGCCGGCGGCCGGTGTCGGCCGGGCGATGCTCGCCTTCCTGCTCGACGCCTACGTCGAGGACGAGGCGCCCAACGCCAAGGGCAAGATGGAGAAGCGCACGGTGCTGCGCCTGGACCACCGCCTGGCCCCGGTGAAGGTCGCGGTGCTGCCCCTGTCGCGCAACCCGGAGCTGTCGCCCAAGGCCAAGGGCCTGGCCCAGGCCCTGCGCCAGAACTGGAACATCGAGTTCGACGACGCCGGCGCCATCGGCCGCCGCTACCGCCGCCAGGACGAGATCGGCACGCCGTACTGCGTCACGGTCGACTTCGACACCCTCGAGGACAACGCGGTCACCGTCCGCGAGCGCGACACCATGAAGCAGGAGCGCGTCTCCCTCGACCAGATCGAGGGCTACCTGGCCGGCCGCCTCGTCGGCTGCTGACCCGGTAACCCGGCAGTCCCTCAGCGCCGGACGGCCGCCGAGACCTCACTCGGCGGCCGTCCGGCGTTCGCCGTTCCTCAACGGCCTTGCAGGGCCTTCACGTTGTCGCCGAAGGTCCAGTTCTTCGACCCGTCCCAGTTGATCGACCAGGTCATCAGGCCCTTCAGGCTCGTGCCGTAGTGGCGCCAGGCCTCGGAGACCAGCGCGGGCGCCATGTGGCCGCCGCCCGCGCCGGGCTGGGCGGGCAGGCCCGGGACCTGCTTGTCGTAGGGGACCTTGATCGTCGTGCCCTGGATCACCAGGCCCTTGGCGAGGCAGTCGGTCTGGGCGGTGAAGCCGGCCACGGTGCCCGCCTGGTAGGAGTCGCCGGAGCAGCCGTACATGCTGCCGTTGTAGTACTGCATGTTCAGCCACCACAGGCGGCCGTTGTCGGCGTACTTCTTGATGATCGGCAGGTACGCGCCCCAGATCGAGCCGTAGGTGACGCTGCCGCCGGTCACGTAAGCGGTCTCCGGCGCCATCGTCAGGCCGAAGTTCGACGGCATCTGTGCGAGGACTCCGTCGATGATGCGGATCAGATTGGCCTGGGACGCGGACAGCCGGCTGATGTTCCCGCTGCCGGTCAGGCCCGTCTCGATGTCGATGTCGATGCCGTCGAAGTTGTACTTCTTCAGGATCGGGACGATCGTCGCGACGAACCGGTCCGCCACGGCCGGCGAGCTGAGGTCGATACCGGCCGTCGCGCCGCCGATGGACAGCAGGATCGTCTGCCCGGACGCCTTGGCCGCGCACATCTCCGCGGGCGTCGCCACCTTCACGCCCGCGTCCATGCCGTCCTCCCACAGGGCCGTTCCGTCGGAGCGGATGACCGGGAAGGCCGCGTTGATCACGTTGTAGCCGTGCGTGGCGATGCGCGAGTCGGTGATCGGTGTCCAGCCGAAGGGCGGATGGACACCGTTGGCGGAGCCGTCCCAGTTCTCCCAGTAGCCCTGGAGCACCTTGCCGGCGGGCCTGGACTTGACGGCACACGTGTCGGCGGTGGGGGCGGCCGAGGCGGTGGGGGCCAGGGCGGTGGAGAGCTGGGTGAGACAGGCGGTCGCTAGGGCGGCCGCGAGCAGACGCAGTCTGCGGCGGATCATACGGAGCCTCCCGGTGGGGGTGCGGTGAGGTGTCGTAGGCATGACAGTGCTCGTGGTCCAGACCTCTCGTCAATAGGTCTGGACCAAGACGTACGGCAGGCGAGGGAGGGGTGACAGATGACAACTGACAGATGTTGAAATCTGTCAGTTGTCATGTCAGGCTGTTTCGGGATACCCGTCCCACTCGCACTTCGAGCCCCCGAAGGAGTCCTCTCTCATGGACACCCGCCACCTCGGAACCACCGGCCCCCAGGTCTCCGCCCTCGGCCTCGGCTGCATGGGCATGTCCGCGCTGTACGGCGAGGCGGACCGGACCGACTCCATCGCCACCGTGCACGCCGCCCTCGAAGCGGGCGTGACCCTGCTCGACACCGGCGACTTCTACGCCATGGGCCACAACGAGATGCTGGTCGGCGAGGCCCTGCGCACCGCCCCCGCGGCCCGCCGCGAACAGGCCCTGCTCAGCGTGAAGTTCGGCGCCCTGCGCGATCCGGACGGCAACTGGGCCGGCTACGACGGCCGTCCGGCCGCCGTGAAGAACTTCGCCGCCTACTCCCTCCAGCGCCTCGGCGTCGACCACATCGACGTCTACCGGATCGCCCGGGTCGACCCGGACGTGCCGATCGAGGAGACGGTCGGCGCCATCGCGGAACTCGTCGAGAAGGGGCACGTCCGGCACATCGGCCTCAGCGAGGTCGGCGCCGACACGATCCGCCGGGCCGCCGCCACCGCGCCGATCTCGGACGTCCAGATCGAGTACTCGCTCGTCTCCCGTGGCGTCGAGGACCGGATCCTGCCCACCGTCCGCGAACTCGGCATCGCCATCACGGCGTACGGGGTGCTCTCGCGCGGTCTGATCTCCGGGCACTTCGCCCGCGACCGGAAGCTCGCCGCGAACGACTTCCGGGCCCATTCACCCCGCTTCCAGGGCGAGAACCTCCAGCACAACCTGGACCTCGTCGAGGCCCTGCGCAAGGTCGCCGAGGGCAAGGGCGTCACGGTCGCGCAGACCGCCATCGCGTGGGTGCTTTCCCAGGGGCCGCGGCACGACACGGTCGTCGTCCCGCTGATCGGCGCCCGCACCCGGGAGCGGCTGGCGGAGGCACTGGGCGCCACGGCCGTCACGCTGGAGGAGGCCGACCTGGCGGCCATCGAGGAGGCCGTCCCGGCGGACGCGGCCGCGGGCGCGCGCTACCCCGAGGCGCAGATGGCCCACCTGGACAGCGAGAGCTGACCCGGCCGCCGGGTACGGTCTAGGGCATGCCACCCACCACCGAGACCCTGACCGCCGAGCGCATCCTCGAGGCGACCGAGGAGGTGCTGCGCCGCCACGGGCCGGCCAAGGCCACCGTGGTGGACGTGGCCCGCGCGCTCGGTGTCAGCCACGGCAGCGTCTACCGGCACTTCCGTACCAAGGCGGCGCTGCGCGAGGCCGTGACCAAGCGGTGGCTGGACCGCACGTCCGACGCCCTCGCCGGCATCGCCGCCGAGCACCGGGACCCGGAGGCGCGGCTGCGCGACTGGCTGCGGGCACTGTTCGAGGCCAAGCGCCGCAAGGCGGGCGACGACCCCGAGCTGTTCGCCACGTACTCGGTGCTCACCGGGGAGAACGGCGTGGCGGTCGGCGAGCACATCGCCGATCTGACCGGCCAGCTGACCCGGATCGTCCAGGACGGAGTCGCGGCCGGTGCCTTCACGGCCGCCGACCCGGCCGTCGCGGCCCAGGCCCTGTTTCATGCCACCGGCCGCTTCCACGATCCGGGTCATGCCCGGGAGTGGAAGCGGCCGGCGGTCGAGGAGGAGTTCGAGGCGGTGCTCGAACTGGTGCTGGGCGGGCTACGAGCCCGTTAGCACCGTCGTCTCCCGGGTCAGGTCACGTCGACGGTGACCGACTTGGAGTGCGTGTCGCCGTGCACCACGCGCAGTTCCTGCTTGCCCTTGACCGCGAGCTTCGTCGACACCGTGAAGGTGTCGCCCTTCTTGACCGCGGTGGTCGCGCGCAGCGTGGTCCACTTGCCGTTGTTCAGGTGCTGGACGGTCAGCTTGGTGCCGGCCGCCAGGTGCGCGGTGCGCCCGGTGAGCGTCACGCTCTGCCCGGCCCTGATCGAGGAGTGGCTGGCCCTGGCCGTGATCGACGCGGCCGCCTTGGTCGGCATGGCCGTGTGCGTGCGGGTGGCCTTCGGGCTCGGGCTGGTCGCGGCGAAGGCTCCGGCAGAACCGGCCGACACCAGCGCGGCGGACAGGGCGCCCGCGGCGACTCCACAGGCACAGCGGCGGAGGGTGAGATGCATGGTGGTCTCCCGTTGGTGGTTCCCCCCTGTGTCACGCGTGCCCCGCAGAGGGGCTGCTCGCGCTCATCCAGATTTGCCTCTGATCGGCCGCGCGGCGACTCGGGAGGAGTAACGCGGGGCTGTGAGCGAGCGGCGCTTTGATGAGAATCCGCAGCTCAGCGGCCATGATCGTGCTTACTTCTTTCTTACCAAGCTCTCTTGCGGCGCCCCGCTTTCACGCCCTGAAATTGCCCGTGCACGATACGTGAACAGTATCCGGGGCCCTTCTCGGCGCGATCGCCGGACCCCCTTTCGCGCGTCCTGGGAGCTCAGGCGCCGATGCCCGCCGCCTCCCGCACCTCGTGCTCCTGGAGCCGCTCGGCCGTGCGCTCGGCGGTCCCCCTGGCCCACCGGCCGCTGGTGACCGCGCCCAGTGTCAGCACCGCGGCGCCGCACACCACCAGCACCCACCATCCGGGCCGGGCCGCCGGGACGAACGCGTCCCGGTAGGGCGAGGAGCCGACGCCCGCGGCCAGCAGCGCGCCGACCACCGCGACCCCGAGGGTCTGCCCGAGCTGGCGGCTGGTGGAGGCGACCGCGGCGGCGACCCCGGCCTGGGCGCGCGGCATCCCGGAGACGGCCGTGTTGGTGATCGGCGCGTTGACGAAGCCGAAGCCGATGCCGAACAGGACGTACCCGATGACCAGCGTGACGTCGGAGGTCTCGGCCTCGAACGCGGCGAACAGCACCGAACTCACCGTCATGGCCGTTCCGGCGATCAGCAGGGGCAGCCGCGGCCCCCGGGTGCCGACCAGCCGCCCGGACAGCGGCGCGCACAGGAAGGTCGGTGCCGCCATCGGCAGCATCCACAGGCCGGCGTGCAGGGCGTCGAGGCCGCGCACGTTCTGCAGGTACAGCGTGGACAGGAACAGGAAGCCGCCGAGCGCCGCGAACGCGCTGATCGCGATGACGGTGGCCCCGCTGAATGGCGCCGAGCGGAAGAAGCGCAGGTCGATGAGGGGTTCGGTGCGGCGCGGCTCGTACCACAGCAGGCCGAGCAGGGCCGCGAGCGCGACGACGGCGAAGGGCAGGGTCGTGGCGAGGCCGGAGACCGGGGCCTCGATGATCGCGTACGTCAGGGCGCCGAACAGGGCGATGACCAGGATCTGGCCGACCGGGTCGGGCCGGCGGGCCTTCGGCGCGCGGGACTCGGGGACGAAGCGCGCGGTGAGCACCAGCGCGGCCAGGGCCACCGGCAGGTTGACCCAGAAGATCGAGCGCCAGCCGACCGACTCCACCAGCAGGCCGCCGACGAGCGGGCCGGCGGCCATGGATATGCCGACCACCGCGCCCCAGGCCCCGATCGCGCGGGCGCGCTCGCGCGGGTCGGTGAAGGTGTTGGTGATGATCGACATGGCGACCGGGTTGAGCATCGAGCCGCCGACCGCCTGCACCATGCGGAACACGACCAGCAGTTCCAGGTCCGGTGCGAGGGAGCACAGCAGCGAGCCGATGCCGAAGACGACCAGACCCGCCATGAACACGCGTTTGCGGCCGATCCGGTCGGCGGTGGAACCGGCGAGCATCAGCAGCGAGGCGAGCACCAGCGTGTACGCGTCGATCGTCCACTGGAGGCCGGAGGTGCTCGCGTGCAGCTCGCGTTGCATCGAGGGCAGAGCGACGTTCAGAACGGTGTTGTCGAGGCTCACGATCAGCAGGCTCATGCAGCAGATCGCGAGAACCAGGAGCCGTCGTCGGTGGCTGAGCTCGGGCATGCGTTCCATGGTACGGGATTTCAATAGTGCGGTTAACTAATGATTGCTCCATGGACTGTGCCGATACGCGACAATGAGGGAATGCCCAAGCCCGAGTCCCCCCTCCAGATCGGCCCGTACACCGTCTGGCCGCCCGTGGTGCTGGCCCCCATGGCCGGTATCACCAACGCGCCCTTCCGCACCCTGTGCCGGGAGTTCAGCCAGGGCAAGGGCCTGTACGTCAGCGAGATGATCACGACCCGGGCGCTGGTCGAGCGCAACGACAAGACCATGCAGCTCATCAGGTTCGACGCGAGCGAGCGCCCGCGCTCGATCCAGCTGTACGGCGTGGACCCGGCCACGGTCGGCAAGGCCGTCCGCATGATCGCGGAGGAGGACCTCGCCGACCACATCGACCTCAACTTCGGCTGCCCGGTGCCCAAGGTGACCCGCAAGGGCGGCGGCTCGGCCCTCCCCTACAAGCGCAACCTGCTGCGGGCGATCCTGCGCGAGGCGGTCAGCGGGGCCGGCGACCTGCCGGTCACGATGAAGATGCGCAAGGGCATCGACGACGACCACCTCACCTACCTCGACGCCGGAAGGATCGCGGTCGAGGAGGGCGTGACGGCGATCGCGCTGCACGGCCGCACGGCCGCCCAGCACTACGGCGGCACGGCGGACTGGGACGCCATCGCGCGCCTGAAGGAGCACGTGCCCGAGATCCCGGTGCTCGGCAACGGCGACATCTGGTCGGCCGAGGACGCGCTGCGGATGGTGCGGGAGACCGGCTGCGACGGTGTGGTCGTGGGCCGCGGCTGCCTGGGCCGGCCGTGGCTGTTCGCCGACCTGGTGGCGGCGTTCGAGGGGCGGGTCCAGGACCTGGCCCGCCCGTCCCTGCGCGAGGTCGCGGACGTCATGGTCCGGCACGCCACGCTGCTCGGCGAGTGGATCGGCGACGAGTCGCGTGGTGTCGTCGACTTCCGCAAGCACGTCGCCTGGTACCTGAAGGGCTTCGCGGTCGGCTCCGAGATGCGCAGGCGGCTGGCGATCACCTCCTCGCTGGAGGAGCTGCGCGCCGGCCTGGACGAGCTGGACCTCGACCAGCCCTGGCCCGCCGGCGCCGACGGGCCCCGCGGCCGCACCTCCGGCAACAACCGGGTGGTCCTGCCGGACGGCTGGCTGAAGGACCCCTACGACTGCGCGGGCGTCGGCGAGGACGCCGAACTGGACACCTCCGGCGGCTGAGGCGGTCTCGCCGGCCGCGACGGGCCGCGCCGACACTGGTCCGCGTGGCGGACAGCGCGTTGTGGGCGGCGGCGCTCACCGGGGGCACGGCCGTGCCGACGAGCTGGGTGACGAACCTGGGGAACGTCCGCGCGGCCAGGACGCAGGCGGAGGCGTCGGCCCGCGCCCAGCACCACGACCGGGTGCGGGAGGAGCGGTGGGCCGCATACCTGGAGCGAGACCGCGGCGGCGGCCCGCGCGGTACGGCGGCGACCGAGGTCAGCCGCTCGATGTGGCACGTGTCCCTCGGCGAGGCCGGGGCGCGCGCCCGCTTCGACCCTGCCCGGGAGGCCTACCTGGGTTGCCTCGAGCGGTTCGCCGAAGCGGCACGCGCGGCCATGGAGACCTTCTAGGACCGGGCCCCGCCCCGCCGCCTGCCCGCCGTCAGCCCTTCGGCGGGTGCGGCGTGGAACCGTACGCCGTCAGGAAGCGGTCGCGGAAGGCGCTCATCTTCCAGACCGGAACGTCGTGGTCGGGGCGCAGGCCCTCCGTCCAGCCCCAGTCGTCGATCTTGTCCAGGACCTTCGGGTCCTTGGCGAGGATCGCGCAGGGCACGTCACGGCTGGCGTGGTCGCCGCTGACCCGGGCGTTGGGCTGGTGGTCGCCGAGGACCACGAGCACGGTGTCGTCCTTGCCGTAGCGCTCCATCCACTGGGTCAGGGCGGTAACCGAGTACTCGATCGACTTGCCGTACTCCTCGCGGGAGCGGGTGGAACTGGTGAGGACGTCCGCCGGCTCGGTGCCTGCCGCCTCGATGCCCTTGAAGACCGAGCCGTCACCGAGCTGGTCCCAGCCGACCATCTCCGGCACCGGCGCCCAGGGCTGGTGGCTGGAGGTCAGGATGACGAACGAGGTCAGCGGCTTGTCGCGCTTCCTGCCGTGCTCCAGACGCTGGAAGGCCTCCAGCGCGTACTGGTCGGGCATGGTCGACCAGCTGAACTTCGGTCCCTCGTAGCCCATCCCGAAGGCGTTGTAGACCTTGTCCAGGCCGTACCACTTCGCCTCCGGCCAGCCCTTCTGCACGCCCGGCATGACGCCGACCGTGTCCCAGGCCCCCGTCTTCTTGAATGCCTCGGTCAGGGTGAGGTGGTCGCCGGAGGTCACCGTGCGGTAGCGGTTCTGGTTGTCGACCCACAGGCCCGACATGAACGTGGAGTGGCCGAGCCAGCTGCCGCCGCCGTACGTCGCCGACGTCAGCCAGCCGCTCCTGGCGTGGAAGCCCGCCTCGGCCAGGGCCCGCGTACTGGCGTCGAGGGTCTTGTTGACGCCCGGTGCCGTGATCGGGTCCTCGATCGCGGTGCGGCCGTAGCTCTCGATGAACGTGAAGATCATGTCCTTCCCGCGCAGGTCCGGCACCAGCTCGCTGCCGGGGGTGTCGCGGAACGGGTCGGCCTCCGCCGTCCTCGCGAACTCCCGCTCGTCCCGGATAGTGGAGCGCAGCGCCTGCTCGTGGTACTTGGCCATGACGACCGTGTGCTCGGAAGCCACCGGGATGCCGGCGACCTGGACGTCCAGGGCCGAGCACGTCATCCACACCACGCTGGCGAGCAGCAGTCCGCGCGTCGAGCGGGCCTTGTCGCGGCCCAGGAAGTCGCCGACGCGCACGACCGCGAGGGCCATCACGGCGAGCACCGCCAGTACGAGGAGGACGACCCCGACGGCGGCGAGCAGGGCCGTCGTTCCGCCGAGGGTGTCCGCGAGGTACGACTGGGCGTCGTCCAGCAGCTCCCAGTCGAGGACCACGTTGAAGCTGCGGCCCAGGTACTGGTTGAACTCGATGTCCGTCAGGTTCAGCACGGTCAGCACGCCGAGCGCCAGCCCGCCGAGCACCGCCACGGTCACCCGCGGCCGGCGTGGCAGCACCAGCAGCGCGGCCGCCAGGAGCAGCCCCTCCACCGGCAGCCGCGTGAACGCCGCGACCTGCAACTGCGCCTCCTTGTTCGGCAGCAGAAGCGCGACGGCGACCAGCAGGAACGCGAGAAGGGTGCCCCCATGGGACACCCTTCGCGCGGCCACGGGATGCGCCCCCTTCCAGCCACGCCAGACCCGACGAAGGGTCCGCGGCCGTATCGCCCGGAGGGCACGAAGGGGGAGGGGCGGGGAGGCGAGGGCTCCTGCCGGGGTTGTAGCGGATTCGGCAGCCTTGGTGCCCTCGGTGGGTTCGGCGGCTTGGGCGGGTTCGATGGCGTCGGTTGGCTCGGTGGCCTGGGCGGAGTCGGCGGCCTGTGCTGACACCGCGCCTTCGCCCGCGGATACGGGGGTTTCGTCGGCCCGGGAGGGTGCGGCTTCCTGGCCCAGGGGAGCGGGGTCTTCGGCGGCTCCGGAGGGTGCGGCTCCTTGGCTTGTGGGCGCCGGGGCATCGGCTGGCGCGGAGGCTTCGGCTCGGGAAGGTGCTGCCTGCTCGCTCGCGGGCACGCGTGTGCCGGCTTCGGAGGTGGCGGGCTCACCGTCGGCGGCGGCCCCCGCCCCGCCGGCCTCGGATGCCGCCGGGGACTCGTCGTCACCGGGAGCCCCCATGTCGCCGGAGGCGCCCTCGGCCGTCGAAGCCACCGCACGCGGGGCGTCACCCACCGGGGGAGTGGTCGAGGCGGGCATGTCCGTGGTGCGGGGTGTGGGTGTCGTCGCCCTCGGCCTGCGCGCGGCGGGGATGGACCCGGCGGGACGGGCCGGCGCGGCAGCGGGTGCCTCGGACCCCGGCTCGACGTCCGCGTCCGTCTCTGACTCAGGGCCCGCCGCCGATTCAGCGCCCGCGCCCGACTTAGCGCCGGCCGCCGATTCAGCGCCTGCGGTCGCCTCCGCGCCCGCGCCCGACCCGCCTGCGCTCACCTCCGGGCCTGCGCCCGACCCACCCGCGCCCGCGCCCGGCTCCGTCGGGTGCGGAGTGGCGGCGGCCTCGGTTCCGCCGTCGCGCGACGCCGGTTCTCCGGCCGAGTCCGATGGTGCGCCCGATGACTGGCGTGTATCCGTGTGCTGAGGCACCCGAAGGTCCTTCCGTGCGCGGCGTCGCTGAGGAGGCGGGCCGCGCTGGGACCCGCCGTACTCCCGTACGGCCGGGCCCTCACCCGTGTTCACCGGCGCCGGGCAAACACCCGGCAAACGGAGCCCCGGCCGAGGGGCCGGGAGCCGTCCGCATGGTGAAATCCGAGCGCCTGTGGCAGCGTGATTCTCGCCACCCTTGATAAGGGTTGCGCTCAGATGAGCGGATCTTGAGCGGCTGCACTTCTCCAAGGAGTGGCACTCAGTGCCACTCTTTGATCGTTCATCGATCGAAAACAAACGCGCTGAGGGTCGCTCATCTGAGCAGCTAGGTGGGTCTGCGAGCGTTGATTCGTTCAAGAAGTGAAAACATCTGCACCCGACGGCTTGCCAAGCCTTGACTTTCGATCCGCTGGCGGACGACTGGTTACGGGCGCATGACCCACAAGTGGACGTACCCATCGGCCTTCGATCTGGGTATGTTCCTGGCCGTCAGGGCAGCCACCGCGTCCTCGAGGAGTCGAGACCCGTGTCGGAAAACAAAGATCTCCAGGTAGCCGATCGCGGCAACAGTGTTGAGGGCGTGAAGTTCGTCTACGACTTCACCGAGGGCAACAAGGACCTCAAGGACCTCCTCGGTGGCAAGGGCGCGAACCTGGCCGAGATGACGAACCTGGGCCTTCCGGTCCCGCCGGGCTTCACGATCACCACCGAGGCCTGCAAGGTCTACCTCGACAGCGGCGAGGAACCCGCGGCACTCCGTGACGAGGTGAGCGCGCACCTCGACGCGCTCGAGCAGAAGATGGGCAAGAAGCTCGGCCAGCCCGACGACCCCCTGCTGGTCTCCGTCCGCTCCGGCGCGAAGTTCTCCATGCCCGGCATGATGGACACCGTCCTGAACATCGGCCTGTCCGACAAGTCCGTCCAGGGCCTGGCCAAGCAGGCCGGCGACGACCGGTTCGCCTGGGACTCCTACCGCCGCCTCATCCAGATGTTCGGCAAGACCGTCCTCGGCGTCGACGGCGAGCTGTTCGAGGACGCCCTCGACAAGGCCAAGGAGACCAAGAAGGTCACCGTCGACACCGAGCTCGAGGCCGCCGACCTGAAGAAGCTGGTCACCACCTTCAAGAAGATCGTCAAGAAGGAGGCCGGCCGGGACTTCCCGCAGGACCCGCGCGAGCAGATGGACCTCGCCATCAAGGCGGTCTTCGACTCCTGGAACGGCGAGCGTGCCAAGCTCTACCGCCGTCAGGAGCGCATCCCGCACGACCTCGGCACGGCCGTCAACATCTGCTCGATGGTGTTCGGCAACCTCGGCCCCGACTCCGGCACCGGCGTCGCCTTCACCCGCGACCCCGCCTCCGGCCAGCAGGGCGTCTACGGCGACTACCTGCAGAACGCGCAGGGCGAGGACGTGGTCGCGGGCATCCGCAACACCGTCCCGCTGGCGGAGCTGGAGCGGATCGACGGCAAGTCGTACGACCGGCTGATGCAGATCATGGAGACGCTGGAGAACCACTACAAGGATCTCTGCGACATCGAGTTCACCATCGAGCGCGGCCAGCTGTGGATGCTGCAGACCCGCGTCGGCAAGCGGACCGCCGGTGCCGCGTTCCGCATCGCCACCCAGCTCGTCGACCAGGGCCTGATCGACGAGGCCGAGGCCCTGAAGCGGGTCAACGGGGCCCAGCTCGCGCAGCTGATGTTCCCGCGCTTCGACGAGGAGGCCAAGGTCGCGCAGGTCGCCCGCGGCATCGCCGCCTCCCCGGGCGCGGCGGTCGGCAAGGCGGTCTTCGACTCGTACACCGCCGTCAAGTGGTCCCGCTCGGGCGAGAAGGTCATCCTGGTCCGCCGGGAGACCAACCCCGACGACCTGGACGGCATGATCGCGGCCGAGGGCATCCTGACCTCCCGCGGCGGCAAGACCTCCCACGCGGCCGTGGTCGCCCGCGGCATGGGCAAGACGTGCGTCTGCGGCGCGGAGGACCTGGAGGTCGACACCAAGCGCCGTCGGATGACGGTCCCCGGCGGGCACGTCGTCGAGGAGGGCGACGTGATCTCCATCGACGGCTCCTCGGGCAAGGTGTACCTGGGCGAGGTCCCGGTCGTCCCGTCCCCGGTCGTCGAGTACTTCGAGGGCCGGATGCACCCGGGCGCCGACGACGCGGACGAACTCGTCGAGGCGGTCCACCGGATGATGGCCTTCGCCGACCGCAAGCGCCGCCTGCGGGTGCGCGCCAACGCCGACAACGCCGAGGACGCGCTGCGCGCCCGCCGCTTCGGCGCCCAGGGCATCGGCCTGTGCCGTACCGAGCACATGTTCCTCGGCGACCGCCGCGGGCTGGTGGAGCGGCTGATCCTGGCCGACACCCAGGCCGAGCGCGAGGAGTCCCTCAAGCAGCTCCTGCCGCTCCAGAAGCAGGACTTCGTGGAGCTGTTCGAGGCCATGGACGGCCTGCCGGTCACCGTCCGCCTGCTCGACCCGCCGCTGCACGAGTTCCTGCCCGACATCACCGAGCTGTCGGTGCGCGTGGCCCTCGCCGAGTCCCGCCAGGAGCCGCACGAGAACGAGCTGCGCCTGCTCCAGGCCGTGCACCGCCTGCACGAGCAGAACCCGATGCTCGGACTGCGCGGCGTACGCCTCGGACTGGTCGTCCCCGGCCTGTTCACCATGCAGGTCCGCGCCATCGCCGAGGCGGCCGCCGAGCGCAGGGCCGCCAAGGGCGACCCGCGCGCCGAGATCATGATCCCGCTGGTCGGCACCGTCCAGGAGCTGGAGATCGTCCGCGATGAGGCCGACCAGGTCATCGCCGAGGTCGAGGCGGCGACCGGCACGCGGCTCAAGCTGGCGATCGGCACGATGATCGAGCTGCCGCGCGCCGCGCTGACCGCGGGCCAGATCGCCGAGGCGGCGGAGTTCTTCTCCTTCGGCACGAACGACCTGACCCAGACGGTGTGGGGCTTCAGCCGCGACGACGTCGAGGCGTCGTTCTTCACCGCCTACCTGGAGAAGGGCATCTTCGGGGTGTCGCCGTTCGAGACGATCGACCGGGACGGTGTCGGCTCCCTGGTGAAGTCCGCCGTCGAGGCAGGCCGGGCCACCCGCCCGGACCTCAAGCTCGGCGTCTGCGGCGAGCACGGCGGCGACCCCGAGTCCGTCCACTTCTTCCACGAGGTGGGCCTGGACTACGTCTCCTGCTCCCCCTTCCGCATCCCGGTGGCACGCCTTGAGGCCGGCCGGGCCTCGGTCGAGGCGGAGGGCAGCGACCACCGGTAGCCGGTAACAGACCCCGGAGTCCTCGTCGTGGTCCCCGACCCTCATTACCGATTGCGACGAGGACTCCGGTCCACGAAAGAAGAGGGGCGGCATCCCGTGCGGGGGTGCCGCCCCTTCCTGCATCATCTGCGGAGCCTGTCAAGCTAAGTCGCTGAGCAGGCAAAACGGCGTTTGGTGGCGTTGGTTGCCGTTGAACTCGCGCGAAGCCGTTGTGCCCTCGTTGTGCCCTCCAGGTGCGGAGAACGTACGTCGACGTGGTAGCTGCCGGCGGTGACGGCGGTGTCGGTCCGTCAGCTCCATCAAGCCACCCCAGGTCTTTTTGTGGACTGACCAGCTCATCGACCTCTCCGATTCAAGGCCACCCTGGGATGACCCACAGACGGCCCCACGGCAGATTTACAGACCGCGCCTCACAACCGTCGCGACCTGGCCTTTCAATAGTTGGCACCCGTCCCACCCCACAGGAACCCCACACCCCGCCCAATGCCAGGGGTCACCGTAGGGGATCAGCGGAGCTTCACCCGGTCACGCGTCCCATGTCGATGGCGTTCTCCCGAAGGCGGTCATCTGTCGGTTAGCCCTGCACATTGGTGGTCCAGTCACGCTGGTTGGTGCCGAGCAGGGTGAACCGCTTCAGCCACGCTTTCGGGCCGCCCACAGTGCGGTAGGCGTCCACGCCGTACAGCGACTCGGTGCAGAGTTTGAGGCCGTGCTCCCGGATACAGGTCGGCCTGGTCCGGACATTCTTGGAGTTCGCGTTGGCCGAGCTCTTCACGGACTCGGGCCGGTCCGGCTCGATCGTGGTGCCGATGTACATCCCGTCGACCAGGAAGTTGATGCTGCTACTCCAGGGCACATGCTCTCCCTGCACCATTGGTTGCCCCTGGACGAAGCTGGCGTCGTTAAGCCGCAAACCGGCGGGCACCCCGCTGATCCGATACGGAAGCGGAATCGCCCGGCGGGCCACGACGACTCCCTCGGCGATCCGATGCAAGATCTGCTGTGCGTCGGTCCCTGCCAGGTAAGAGGCCTGCAGCTCGACCCACCGGCCGTCCGCAGTCTGCCAGCGCAAGTACCAGTCGCCCCCGGGCGCCGAGGCGGCCGTCGGACTCTTCCCCACCCAGTACGCGGGACGGCCCTCGACCGGCGGCGCCTCGACCCGATACTGCCGCGGGCCTCCCGAATACCACGGCAGCCCCGTCGAGGGCGTGGTTCCCGCGGGGTAGACCCTGAGCCAGACAATGGGCCCTTGCGCACCGCCATCGGGGACCTTGCCGGCGGCCCGCACAAAGGTCCTGACCTTATCCGTCATGTAGGTGACATCGTCGAAGTTCGCCGGGAGCCAGCCGTAGGAGGCCTCCGCAACCAGTGGGTCCGGATCCAAAGCGGGGGCGGCTGAGGCCCGGGACGCGGCCGGCGCGGGTCTCGAGGCCAGATCGCCGCCGGCGGGGAGGAGGGACACCGCTGCCGTTGCCGCCGCCACCGCCGCCACCGTGCCGAGCGCCGCGAACCGCCTGCGTCGCAGCCGAACCCTGCCCTCCCGCACCGCCCGGGCGACATCGATGCCACGTCCCGGTGCGGGCGAGGCGGCCAGCTCACAAAGTTCCCGGGTCAGCTCGTCGGTCTGGTCGCACATCACAGGGTCCTCCCAGTGGCAGTCACGGAACGAATGTCGAGCACCCTGCGCAGCGCCCGAAGTCCGCGCGAGGTCTGGCTCTTGACGTTCCCCGGAGAACAGCCGAGCGCATCGGCGGTCTGCTCGACGCTCAGGTCGTGGTAGTAGCGGAGCACCAAAGTGGCGCGCTGCCGGGGAGGAATCGCGGCCAGCGCCCGCCGCAGGTCAAGGGAGGCCTCCAGATCGGTCGGCGGCGCCGGGGGCTCCGCTCCTGGCCGATCCCGGTGCCGAGCCGTCCACCGCTGCCACGCGGAGCGCTGCTCCGCCAGAAAGGTGTTCACCAGCACCGTCCGGGCGTAGCCGTCCGGGTTCTCCACCCGCCGCATCCGCGGCCAGTGGACGTACAGCTTGGTCAAAGTCTCCTGCACCAGATCGTCGGCGCGGTGCCAGTCCGAGCAGAGCAGAAAGGCCACTCTGCGCAGCCAGTCGGCTCTCGACTCGGCGAACTCTCTGAACTCTGCTTCGCGCCCTTGCTCCGGCATGGGTGGACACGCTCCTCTCCGGGCCGTACTCCAGGTACCGCCCGACACCCTGATGCGGGAGGCAGGGAGGAAGGTTGCACGGGCGTTGTCAACTTGTTCAGGTGAGGGTCTGATGGCGTATTGGGGCGCGAGTGTTCGGCCTGGGCTCAGGCCTCAATGGGCTGGCCGGTTCCGGCTCCACCGGGTGACCGGCGGCCACTGGTTCCCGGAGCGCTGCGTCGCCAGCGTGGGCTCGCCATAACCGTCCCCGGCACGATCAGCGGACGTCTGTCCGGCAGATCATAAACGCACATGCCTGCCCACTGGTGGGAGCAGTTTTACAGCGGGCCGGGCTCGGGGTCGCTGACCTGCGGGTTCATGATCGGCCGTATGGGTTGGGGAACACCTGGGGGATGTAGGCACACTCCGATGCAGCCAGCCTTACGCCCCGTCCGTCGCGCCGCCGGCCCTGGGAAGCCAGGGCCGGCGGCGCGACGAGGGGTTTACTTCTTCACGCGGACCAGGTCACCCGGGGCGTTGACCGCGGGGGTGGTGGAGTTGCCCGCGAAGCTGTAGCGGTAGTAGCCGTCGACGGTAGCCTTCACGGTGGACTTCAGGCCGCCCGTGGAGTTCGTCTTGGCGGTCTTCAGCGTCTTGTAGGTGGTGGTGCCCTTCTTGCGGAACTGAAGCTGCACCGCCTGACCGCTGTAGCCCGCGTACGTGCGGCTCCCCCAGTCGGCCCGGGACAGCTTGCCGGTGACGGTGACGGTCTTGCCCTTCTTCACCGGCTTGGGCTTGGCGCTGGTGGTCAGCTTGGAGTTGCGCTGCACCAGCGTGGTGCCAAGGCCGCCCTGCTTGGCATAACCGACCTTGCTCAAGTCGCCGGACTCGGGGTCCTGGCCGTTGTACGCGATCGCCTCGGCGCCCGCGCGCCAGGTGCCGGCTTCGGCGTTGTTCAGATCGCCCGGGTAGATGTCGATCTTGCCCTTGCAGTTGGCCGTGGTCGCCGAGGTGACGGAGCAGGTGGCCGGGTCGTCGCCGAAGAGCATGTTCCCCGTGGAGCCCTTGTAGAGGAACGGGCCGGTGAAGAAGTCCTTGGCGGTCACGTCCACGTCCGCGCCGAACTTCATGGTGTAGGCGATCGTGGTGGACACGCGGTTGGTGGTGCCGAACTTGACCGCCTTGGCGACCTTGAGGTTGGAGAAGGTGACGGCCAGGTCGTACGGCATCTTGCCGCCCGCGACGCGCGCGCTGATCCCGGCCTTGGCGGCGGAGGGAGCGTGGGCGGCCTGGAAGACCTTCGCGACGTCCGGACGGTGGGGACCGGCGGCGTGCGCGGCGGGCATAGCGAGGGCGGAAAGGGCCAGGGCACCGGAGACGGCGGCCACGGTGACTCGTATACGCATGCGTTCCCCAGGGGGAGAAAGGGGCCGAGCGCCGGTCGTTCCTCGCGGTTCGTCATCGGCGCGCGGCCCACGTGATCATGGAGTCTGTTTGACTCACGTGATCAGATCCCTGATCGGTGGGGGTGGTTGTACGGGAATTTGAAGTTTCCGTGAGCGCCTGTCAGTCACCGTGACGGCGGCCATCCTGGACTTCCTGTCGAGCAACTCGAAAGCGGTCCACGTGATGGCGAGCACCACCCCGCACCCCGCCGCCACCCTGGCCGCCTCAGCCCACAACACCGGCCGGTCCCCGCTCACCACGACGCCTACCACCCTCTCCCTCCCTGCCGTCATGGCAACGGCGTCGCACCGCGAGCTGCACCCGTCCCTCCGCGCGCCATACCGGTCTCCGGCACGATCAGCGAACGTCTCTTCTGGTCACCCTCGGACGGCACGAAGTACAGCCAGCCCACTTCCAGCGGGCTCCGCTCGCCCACTGTGACCTGCGGTTTCCCAAAAGTCGGGCGCTGTCGGGGGACGTCTGGGGGAATCTAGTCCACTAGGAGACACGCGAAAGGCCGCCGGAGCAGGCTCGGCAGGTCTTCGCCGGCGCTGATGCCCGCTCAGTGCACCGGGTCCGACTTCGGATTGGGGCCATACTCGTTAGCCTCCGACTTGCCCTCGATGGCGCAGGAGACGATCAGGACGATCGCGCCGAACGGGATGAAGATGAGCAGGAACTCAATGTGCCCAGCCCTTCACGCGGAGCGGGGTGCTGCATGCGCAGGAGGGCCGGCGCTGGAGGCCCCGTTGGGCAGACCGAAGCCGTGGGCGCATGCGAAAGGGCCCGGAGACCGGGCCCTTTCATGTGGTAGCGGGGACAGGATTTGAACCTGCGACCTCTGGGTTATGAGCCCAGCGAGCTACCGAGCTGCTCCACCCCGCGTCGGCACCAGCAACAGTACACGCCAGGGAGGGCAGGGTGCGTTCAGGCCAGCCGCGGACGATGTTCTCTGCCTGAGGTCACTTCTGACCCTGCGTCACGTCGAAGGTCACCTTTGTCGGGTGGCGTCTACGGCTACGCTCGCGCGGGAGCGCCCCGCGGCGCGTGGCTGCGGGGCGCCTTGTGGGGTTTAGTCGATCCCCCGGCCGTCGTATGTACCGCCCTTGCAGTCGAAGCCCTCTACCGTTCCGCCGCCCTCCCTGCACTGTTCAGAGGTGATAAACCGTTGACCAGGGCTGGGGCTGGGTGTGGCGGCGGTGGCGGTGGCGGCGCCTGTGAGGCCGAGCCCGGCGAGGGCTGCCGTGGCGCTGACGGCGGCGAGGATTCGTCGAATGCGCATTCGGTTCCCCTTTCACGGATTACCTCGGTTGGTGCACTAGCCAGCTTGAGCTTCGCCCATGTGGGCGGCACGTCATGTTGCGCCATTCAGGTGACATGGCTGTCGGGAGCGGGGCCGCTGACCCGGCCCGCCCAAGGCCTTCGCGGCCGGCTGGGAAGGCGGTACGGACGGCGGAGCGATGGCAGCTCTGGGGGTGGGGACGGTCTGCAATGACGCGACCCGTCAGACACGCTCTAGTTGTATTGATCACGAACGTTGTTGACAGTCGCCGGGCTTGATCACGGCGAAGACCTCCGGTGTGGTGGAGCTGTCTGGGAACGCACCGCCCAGAGCGCACATGCCTGCCCACTGGTAGTAGCAGCTTTACAGCGGGCTCATTACGCAACTTCTGAGCAGGCCATTTCCCACGCTGAGCCCCCAGCGGGGGACGTCTGGGGGAAGCCGGGCGCTCCGGGGCGTCCGCCACGGCAGGCAGGCACGACCCGGTAGCCGACGACCCCGGCGTTTCCCAGCGCCGTCGTCGCCGTCCCGTTCATCTCGGTCGTGTCGGCGGTGCTGCGCGCTCTGCGGCCCGCCACGCCCTGACCCCGTCGTCCCCGGGGGCCGCGCTTCTTGGCCGCGGCGGAAGAGACACCCGGTCGCGGTACGACCCCCGAGTCAGGACACAGGCTTTGTCGTACCGTCGGCCAACCGCCCGGCTCCGAACGTGCCACGGTGTGCGGCCCGGTCACGCAACCGCACACCGCGGTTTCAGTTTGTGCTTTCCGTCAAGCCTCTAGGAGGCCGCCGATTCAACCAATCTCATGCACAATACCCGCAAAATTGTAAAGCTCGAAGCGTCGCCCGGTTGAGCGATTTCCCTTGAATGCGGAATGTTGAAGGCCCAGGACTTGACCTGGGCCTATTTGGTCGATCCTCCATCAGCGTGTAAGCGTCGAACAGGCAGGGTCTAATGGCCAACGCCACTGTTGTTGCTGCGGTTATGTATGTGCAGGTGAATGTGGGTGTGGCCGCTGCCTTGGCCGCCGCGTTGGCCGCCGCGTTGGCCGCCGCGTTGGCCGCCGCCGTGGCCGCCGTGGCCGCGGCCGCCGCCGTAGCCGCCATGGCCGCCATGGCCGCCATGGCCGCCATGGCCGCCATGGCCGCCATGGCCGCCATGGCCGCCATGGCCGCCATGGCCGCCGGGGTCGCCGTAGTCGCTGCTGTAACCGGAATGGTGACCCTGGTCGTAGCTCAAGTCATGCGCCGAAGCAGTCCCCGCCGCGCCGATCGCCGCGCCGCCGGCCATGACAACACCGGCCGCGGACACCGCGAAGAGGCGCTTAATGCGCTGTGCTCGCATGGGTAATACCTTTCCTTCCATCGCCTCGCGCAATAGAACCGCGCGAGATTGATGGCCGCGCCCGCCGAATGAGATGCAGCGGCACGGTCGTAGGCGTCACCGCTGGATTGATGAGAAGCACGTCCCGGGCTCCGATGCCGCCATGCCGCCCGCCCAGGTTCCACGGGCGAGCGCCACGACCTCGGGCCCCCACTGAGGAGACTCGCCGGACGGGGCGTGCCCCGATTGCGGCTTCACTTATAAACGCTAGTCCGTCCGCAAGTCGGCATCTAGACCGTCGAGCAGATCCAGCCCGACCTGATCCTCCCCACTGGCAAGTGCAAGGGAAAAGCCCGTCCGCTACCAGCGCCCAGGCGCCGGCAGACTTCCAGCGGGCTCCGCATGTCTGCTACAGCCTGCGGGTTTCCTTCGCCCTGGCGCTGCGAGGGGACACATATGGGGGACTCGCTGTGACGCCTCGCAGAGGGTCTGTCGCCCACGGGGGCTTTACAGACCGCGTGATCACTCCGCGCTGAGCTGACCGTTCCCGCAGTGCGCCGCTCCGTACCCATGCGCCCGGAAGCGTCGCCCTCGCGTTCGGGCGGAACCTTGTTGCTGCGTGGACTCCCTCGACTTGCCACGCGTCAACCGTCCTCAGACTGAGGCCGGGATCGGGTGGCGTCCAGGGCGTGTCCGACGGGTCGGCACAGTCCCTGCGACTCTCCCGGCTACGCTCGCGCGGGAGCGCCCCGCGGCGCGTGGCCGCGGGGCGCCTTGTGGGGTCTAGTCGACCGACTGCCCGTCGTACGTACCGCCCTTGCAGGGGTTGCCCGGCAAGTCGATCCGGGGATCTCCGCCGCCCTCCCTGCACTTAGAAGGGCTGACGGCGGATGGGGCACCCTTTGCGGTGGCGGCGGTGGCGGTGGCAGCGCCTGTGAGGCCGAGTCCGGCGAGGGCTGCCGTGGCGATGACGGCGGCGAGGATTCGTCGAATGCGCATTCGGTTCCCCTTTCACGGATTGCCTCGGTTGGGGCACTAGCCAGCTTGATCCTCGCCCATGTGGGTGGCACGGTATGTTGCGCCATTTGGGTGACAGTGCCGGAGGGTGCGGGGTCGGTGACGCGACCCGTCGGACAGGTCCTAGAACGAAGAGACCACCCATTGCGCTCGCGCGCGACGGCGTTCGGGTGCTCCCCGCCCGCCGCGTGCTTCCGGGCCGACTCGGACCTGGCGTGTCCGACGGGTCGGCGCAGTCCCTGCGACTCTCCCGGCTACGCTCGCGCGGGAGCGCCCCGCGGCGCGTGGCCGCGGGGCGCCTTGTGGGGTTTAGTCGACAGTCAGCCCGTCGTATTTACCGCCCCAGCATTTGACGGTGTTGTGCAGATAGGGCTGTCCGCCACCCTCCCTGCACTGAGAAGGGGTGGTGAAGCCACCACCCTGTGCGGTGGCGGTGGCGGCGCCTGTGAGGCCGAGCCCGGCGAGGGCTGCCGTGGCGATGACGGCGGCGAGGATTCGTCGAATGCGCATTCGGTTCCCCTTTCACGGATTACCTCGGTTGGGGCACTAGCCAGCTTGATCCTCACCCATGTGGGTGGCACGTCATGTTGCGCCATTCGGGTGACATGGCTGTCGGGAGCGGGGCCGCTGACCCGGCCCGCCCAAGGCCTTCGCGGCCGACTGGGAAGGCGGGACGGACGGCGGGCGATGGCAACTCTCGGGGTGGGGACGGTCTGCATGACGCGACCCATCAGCCACGCTCCAGCGCCGCGATCACGGCCGCAGGATCGCCGTGGCCACTGTCACGCCCGCCCTCATTAAGGACACCAGGGGCATGGCCGACGCTTAAGACGGTACGGACGGCCACACCCGTTGCCGTCAGGGTTCCGCCAGCTCCGGGACCTACGCATTACGAGTTGTCCGATCTTGGTCCGGGGGCATCCACCGCTGTTCGCCGTGCTTCTTACGCCCCTGGTCAGAGGGACTAACGGGCTTCGACGGACGAGGACGGATCGTCCCGGAACGAACGGCGATCGAGACCACGACTGAGACCATGACCTCCAGCCTCAGAGTCCCCTCTATCGAGGGGCGCCTACGCACAAGGTTGGCGACGACGGCGAGCTGGACCGGTTCGAGCGCGCCTGACGGCAAGAGCGAGGGAGCGGCTTCGAACCGCTCCCGCCCTCACACCCGGCACACGATGGCCGACCGACCGTGGGCGAGGCAGAGTGGAAGGCATGAGTCCCCGGCAGAGCCTTGTCGGTCTGCGGCAGCCGTGGAAAACGAATCATGCGCTGGTGCTGCTTCCTCTCACGCTCATTGTGGTGATCACGGTCGTGGACCTCAGTATTCCCCAGTACATCTATCTCGAGCCTGCGCTAGTCATCGCGCCTGCGCTGACCCCATCGTTCGCCGGGCCCCGGACTACCGGCCTCATTGGAGCGCTGGCGGTGGCGGCCCTTGTACTCATCTCCCACTTTCAGGCCGGTCTGGGAGACCTGAACCGCATCGTGCAGATCGTCACGCTCATTGTGCTCTCGGTGACGGTCGTGATCTACAGTGCGCTCCGCGACCGGCGCCGAGCACAACTGGCCCAGGTCCGGTCGGTGGCCGAGGCCGCACAGCGCGTCCTGCTGTGGCCGCTACCCGAACAGATCGGCCCCCTGAAAGTCGCCAGCCTGTACCTGGCCGCCGAAGCCGAAGCGCAGATCGGTGGCGACCTGTACGCGGTCGCCCGCACCGACGGCACGGTGCGCATTCTGATCGGCGACGTGCGAGGCAAAGGACTTCCCGCCATCGGCGAGGCCGCAGTGCCACTTGGAGCCTTCCGCGAGGGCGCCCACCGGCACGCCCTGTTCCTCAAGGCCGTTCGGTTGTAGACGAGATCGCACGGCACCGGGAGCAGTTCCCGCCGCAGGTCCTGTACATCGAGGATCGGACGAACCCCAAGGAAGCCTGTATGGCGCCATGCTCGGTTGCTGTACACCAGCGAGACCGGCGGAGCGATCCGGCGCGGCAGTTGGGCGAAAGTGTGGGCCCGGAACGTCAAACGGGCGAACACCCACCTGAAGAAGTCGGGCAGCAAGGTTCGTATCCCCGATGACACGACGCTTCATGATCTGCGGCACTTCTACGCCTCAGTGCTGATCAGGAACGGGGCGACGCCGAAGCAAGTACAGATGAGGCTCGGTCACGCCAAGCCGTCGATCACGCTGAACGTCTACACGCATTTGTGGGAGGCGGAGGAAGACCGGACCGCCGACATGATGGAGGCCGCGCTAAGCGATGTGCCCTGAGAGTGCCCTGTGAGGGGCGGCAGACCCCGAATCCCCTGTTCAGGCGATTGGTCTTGCACCCCGTGCGGGGGTGCCGTCCCTCTCCTACGTTGGATCACAGGTGCCCGCCGTCCCTCCGTCACCAGGGAGCCGTCCATGCCCGGCTGGAACACGCACGACATGCCCGACCAGAGCGGCCGTACGGCGGTCGTCACCGGGGCCAACAGCGGGCTCGGTCTCGTCACCGCGCGGGAACTGGCCCGCGGGGGCGCCCGGGTGGTGCTGGCGTGCCGGAGCGAGGCGCGGGGTAGTGCGGCGGCCGATCGGGTGATGCGTGAAGTGCCCGGCGCAGAGGTCGAGTTCACGCGGCTGGATCTCGGGGACCTGGGATCCGTAAGGGAGTTCGCGGACGGGTACCCGTACCAGCGGCTCGATCTGCTCGTCGACAACGCCGGGGTGATGGCGCCGCCGTACGGGACGACGGCGGACGGGTTCGAGACCCAGTTCGGGGTCAACCACCTGGGGCACTTCGCCCTCACCGGGCTGCTGCTGCCCAGGCTGCTCGACACGCCGGGCGCCCGCGTCGTGACCGTCTCCAGCATGATGCACGCGCTGGCCAACGTCGATCTGCGCGACCTCAACAGTGCGCACCGCTACCGGCGTTGGATCGCCTACGCCCGTTCCAAGACCGCCAACCTGCTCTTCACGCACGAGCTGGCGCGCAGGCTCGCGGCCACCGGGTCCGACGTGGTCGCGGCGGCCGCCCACCCCGGATACGCCGCCACCAACCTCCAGACCGCGGGGCCACGGGCGGAGGGCCGCCGGACGGCCGAACGGCTCATGGAGGCCGGCAACCGGGTCGTCGCCCAGCCGGCCGAGGCGGGCGCCCTGCCCACGCTGTACGCGGCCACCGCCCCCGGAGTGCGCCCCGACTCCTTCCACGGCCCGTCCTTCGCCATGTGGCGCGGCGCCCCGGGCCCGTCCTGGCGGGCGCCCTGGACCCTGGACGACAGGGCCGGCCGGCTGCTCTGGGAGGCGTCCGAGCGGCTCACCGGGGTGTCGTACGACGCCCTGAAGCACTGAGGCGCCCTGAAGCACTGAGGCGAGGCGCCCTGGAGGACTGAGCCGGCCGTACCTCACATGGCCCTCGGACCTCAAAAGACCCTCAGATACGTGGACCGCGCACGCATCCCTGCCTAGGGTCGCGATCATGCCCGACATATCGCTGACCGTGGTCGTCCTGCTGTGCCTCGCCGCGTTCGCGGCCGGGTGGATCGACGCCGTGGTCGGCGGGGGCGGGCTCCTGCTGCTGCCGGCCCTGCTGCTGGGGCTGCCCGGCGGCACCCCGGCCGCGGCCGCGCTCGGCACCAACAAGGCGGTCGCCATCGTCGGCACGACCGGAGCGGCCGTGACCTACGCCCGCCGGGCGCCCGTGGACGTCCGCACCGCCGTCCGCATCGGGCTGGCCGCGCTCGCCGGGTCCTCCGCCGGGGCGTTCTTCGCGGCCGGGATGAGCACCGAGGTGCTCAAGCCGGTGATCATGGTGGTGCTGCTCGGAGTGGGAACCTTCGTGATCCTGCGTCCCTCGTTCGGCACCGCCCCGATGTCCGGCCCGGCCACCCGCCGCCGGATCCTCGCGGCGATCGGCCTCGCGGGCCTCGGCATCGGCTTCTACGACGGCCTCATCGGCCCCGGCACCGGCACGTTCCTCGTCCTGGCGCTGACCGCCGTACTCCACCTGGACCTGGTGACCGCCTCCGCCACCGCCAAGATCGTCAACTGCTGCACCAACGCGGGTGCCCTGGCCACCTTCGCCTGGCAGGGCGCGATCCTGTGGCAACTGGCGGCCGTCCTGGCGGTGTTCAACCTGGGGGGCGGCGCCCTGGGCGCGCACACCGCGCTGAAGAAGGGCAGCGGCTTCGTCCGGATCGTGCTGCTGACGGTGGTGTTCGCGCTGGTGGCGAACATGGCCTACCAGCAGTGGGTGGCCTAGCCAGGGCCTCTCGTTTGGATCACGCCGGGCTCAGCGGCTGCCGGTCAGGTGGGCGAAGACGACCACGTTGCCCCGGTAGCCGGTGGTCTTCGAGTAGCCGCCGCCGCAGGTGATGACGCGCAGTTCCGGGCGCTTGGCGGCGCCGTAGACCTTCTCGTCGGGGAAGTCCTTGGCCTCGTAGACCTCGATGGCGTCCACGGTGAAGACGGCGACGCCGCCGTCCCGGCGGTCCACCTCGATGGTGCTGCCCTTCTTCAGGGCGCCGAGGTTGTAGAAGACGGCGGGTCCCTGGGCGTTGTCGACATGGCCGGCGACGATCGCGGTGCCCCGCTCGCCGGGGGTGGTGCCGGCCTCGTACCAGCCGGCCAGGTTCTTGTTGTCGACGGGAGGGGCGTTGAGGCTGCCGGACTTCGTCAGAGCGAGGCCGGTCAGGGGGGCGTCTATCCGGATGGAGGGGATGCGGATGCGCAGGGGCGGGGACGGTGGCAGCGCGGGGGCGGCGCGGGCTTCCTCACCGGGGTCGAGCACACCTTCCGCCGCACCGGGCTGGGGCGGGGCGTGGGACTCGGCGCCGCTGTGCAGCAGCCAGGCGCCGGAGCAGAAGGCGACCACGGTGACGGTTGCTATCGCGGCGTTGCCTATGCGCATAGGGACGACCCCTCTCGGAATCCCGCGGGATTCCTTCCGGCCCCCCTTTCAGCCCCTCTGGGACCCCTCCCGGACTAGGTGCCCCGCACCCCCTCCGGGCCGCGAGGGGCGTCGCACCCGGAAGGGGGCGGGGACATGCGGTACTGGCGGACGGACAGCGGAGGATGTCCGTCAGATCCCGTCGCCTCTCGCCCGGCGATGCAGGAGCCAGGTACCGCCCGCGGCGGCGACGGCGAGAGCCGCCACACCGGCCGCGGTCTTCACGGGGTCGCGGTCCAGCTCGCTGCCGCCGACCCCCGTCTTCACACTTCCCCGGGGCTCCACCTGCTCCTGAGCGGCCATCAGCGTGACGACCAGGTCGCCCCTGACCTCCTGGTCGCCCTCGGCGCACTGCGCGACGATCTCGTACGTCCCCGGCTGCGCGCTCTCCGGCACCCGGAACCGCCCGACGGCCTCGCCCTCGCGCGTGCTGGGCGCCAGCGTGAAGGGACCCGCGCCGACCGCGCTGGCGTCACCCGCCGCGGACGCCTTCTTGCCGCACCCCTTGGTGTTCACCGTGACCTGACTGCCCGGCTGGACCGAGTACGGATTCACCTCCAGGCTGCCACCGGCCGCAGCGAACGCGGGCGCGGCCAGACCGCCCACGGCGGCCGCGGTGAGCACGGCCCCGGCCATGGCCCTGGCCGGCCGGCGGGCGATACGTCGCATCGGTGCTCCTCCGGGCTCTGCGGTGGGGCCACGGCCCGCGACACCCGCGTGTGCCGCCGTCGGCCGTGCCCCTGCCCTATCGAGGTAAGTGGCCCGGCGCCGTTCCCGCTTGCTGAAGGCCTGTCAGAAATGCGACGAACGGGTGGCCGGACCACCCGCCCCGGACCGCCCCGCGGCCGACGTTTCGGCAGGTCAGCGCCGTTCTACTGACGGCACGTCGGAGACCACCCGGAAGGGCGCGGGGCGTGAGGGTGAACGGGTGCCCGAGCCGCCGCGCCGGTCGGTCTACGCTGCCATCGTTGCCCATGGCGTTCGACGGCCGAGCGCCCTGGGAGCAAGCCTCGGAGCGTTTCCGGGTACCCGGAAACGCTCCGGCCGCCGGCGGAAGGGACAACGTGATGGATCCTGATATCCGGACCAGGGCCGCGATCGAGGAACACTGGCAGGCATCGGAACGCGGGGACACCGAGGCCGAGCACGCCATCTACGCCGCGGACGCGATCCTCGACTACCCCCAGTCAGGTGAACGCTTCCAGGGCCGCGCGACGATCTCGGCGCAACGTGGCGGGCACCCCGCCAGTCGGCACTTCACCGTCCACCGGATCGTCGGTGGCGGGGACCTGTGGGTGAGCGAGTGTGTCATCACCTACGACGGGGTGCCCTCCTACTCGGTGAGCATCATGGAGTTCGCCCACGGACAAGTGGTGCACGAGACCCAGTACTTCGCGGACGCCTTCGGCGCGCCCGAATGGCGGACGGCACTCGCGGAGCCGATGCCGGGCAGGAACATCACCAGGGCCTGACCGGACTTCGGTACGTGCGCGGCAAGGTCCGCCATCGACGTGCTGCCCGGAGGTGCCTCAGCGTTCACGTCGCCGGACGGCAAGCGCGGTCGACGGGATCCCCAGCGCGTTCAAACGGACCAGAAGTTCTTGCTCCTGTTCCCGTGTGACGGCGATCCACAGGGACGTTCCCGAGTCACTGGCGCTGAAGACCAGCCGGTCCCCCTGCCGCCCTTCGGCGTTGATCGTGCAGGGGGCCAAGTCCGAGAGCACCGCGAACTGTTCGTCGTCGCGGACGTCGATGTCGATCCCCATCCCGGGATCGCCGCGCCGGGAGCGAGCACCGTCCGCCACCGCCTCCCGGGCCAGGGACAGCGCGCGTTCGTACGCGTGCCGCACCGCGGGCGGCCAGGCGTCGTCGCTGTAGGCGTCGAGGTGGGCCGTGTCGATGGTGGAACGCAGCACGCGAAGAGCCTCGCGGTGAACAAGCGCGACGTCCGCGGGGCTCAAACCGCCCACGAGTACGAGTTCGCGGCCGGGGTCGTCAGTCTGGTCGATCACAGGCCGGACCTTCTCACACGGTTGACCGGAAGGCCGTCCGGGCGGCCGTCCCGTCGAGCAGGACGTGCTGCGGCCACCCCGGCCGGGAAGGCGGGGGTGGCCGCAACACTCGGGAGCTGAGCTGTCAGTTCACGTTGGTCGCGCTCCAGGCCGCTGCCACCGCGTTGTACTCGGTGCCGCCGGCACCGTAGAGGTCCTTGGCGGCGTTCAGGGTCGCCGTCCTCGCGCCCGCGTACTTCGTGGAGGACGTCATGTAGACCGTCAGAGCCCGGTACCAGATCTTTCCGAGCTTGTCGCGGCCGATGCCCGTCACCGACGAGTTGTTGCAGGTGGGGGAGTCGTAGGCGACGCCGTTGATGGTCCTGGCGCCGCTGCCCTCGGCGAGCAGGTAGGCGAAGTGGTTGGCGACGCCGGAGGAGTAGTGGACGTCGAGGTTGCCCACCGAACTGCTCCAGCAGTCGGCCGAACTGCCGTCCTTGGAGGGCTTGTCCATGTAGCGCAGGGCGGACTTGCCGAAGCCGGAGCGGACGATCTTCTCGCCGATCAGGTAGTCCCCGGGGTCCGAGGGGTTGTCGGCGTACCACTCCACCAGCGTGCCCAGGATGTCGGAGGTGGCCTCGTTCAGACCGCCGGACTCGCCCGAGTACGTCAGTGCCGCCGTCTTCGACGTCACGCCGTGGCTCATCTCGTGGCCGGCCACGTCGAGGGCGACCAGCGGACCGAACGTGGTCCCGTCACCGTCGCCGTACGTCATGCAGAAGCAACTGTCGTCCCAGAACGCGTTGTTGTAGTTGCTGCCGTAGTGGACGCGGTTGTACGAGCCCTTGCCGTCGCCCGCGATGCCTTTGCGGCCGTGGACGTTCTTGTAGTAGTCCCAGGTCTCGTTGGTGCCGTACTGCGCGTCGACCGCCGCCGTCGCGCGGTCCGCGGTCGTGCCCGTGCCCCAGTGGTTGTCGGCGTCCGTGAACAGCGTGGCGGGGGCGCGCTGGAAGCAGATGCCGAAGAAGCACAGGTCGGTCTTGTTCTCCGCGTCTCCGGTGTACGTGTTGCCGCGCGTCGGGTCCTTGAGCTGGTACGTCGAGCCCGAGAGCGTGGTCTCCAGCGGCACCGTTCCGCTGTAGAGCGACTGGCCGTCGCCCGTCGCCGTCTCGATGCTGTCCCAGGCGTCGATCTGCGCGCTCGTGCGGGCGTCGGTCAGCACCGTACGGGCCACCGGGTTGCCGAGCGAGTCCAGCCCGACCGCGTTGGTGCGCCAGGCCAGGCGCGGGGCGCCGTGCAGGGCGTCGACGATCAACTCCGGCTTGGCCTTGACCTGTCGTAGCTTCGTGCCCGGGTTCTTGGCGCGCAGCGCGTTCACCGCGAGGTCGGCCGCCTTCGGGGCGGAGAGCCGGGGTGTGGTGCTCGGGAGGGAGACCGTGCCCTTCGAGGCCCGGTTGGCGCCGCGGTAGCTGCCGTCCGCAGCCAGGTGGACGATGAAGTCACCTCCCAGCACGGGAAGTTGGTGATACGTGCGGTCGTAGCGGACGTGCTGCGCGCCGTCCTTGTCGACGATCACGTCCCGTACGGTGGTGGCCTCGGCGGAGGAGAGGCCCAGGGCCGTGGAGTGATTCACGAGCGCCGACGCGGCGTTGTGGATCGCGGCGGCCCGGTCGGGTCTGCCCTCCGCGTGTGCGGCGGGGGAGAGGGCGGCGGCCAGCAGAGTGGCGGTGGTGGCGGCCACGCCGGCTGTGGCAAGGCGGGAAGCTCGGATGTGCCGTGTCCGACTCATCGGTCTCCTTGAGCGCGGGCGCCCCGGGGGGCGCTTGGGGGTGGCGCTGGCGTTGCCAGAGATTTAAGTGCTCATGACATGTCATGTCCATAGCGTCCGCAGGGTGAGTGTCCGGGGGAGAGAGAATCGTTTCCGTGACGACTTCGACTGCTCCGACGCCGCCGCCCGCACCGCGTCCGTTCTTCGTCTACGGCACCCTGCGTCCCGGCGAGGGCAACCACGGCCTGTTCCTGCGCGGCCGCACCCGCTCCGAGGAGCCCGCCCGGCTGTCCGGCGCGGTGCTCTACGACGGACCCGGCTATCCCTACGCCGTGGAGGAACCCGGCGGGCTGGTGCGGGGCGACCTCGTCGCCGCCCGGCCGGAGGAGTACGGCGAGGTGCTCACCGCCCTGGACCGGCTGGAGGGATACGTGGCCGGCGACCCGCGCAGCCTCTACGAGCGCATCGAGCGCGAGGTGGTCCGCGAGACCGACGGAGCGACCGTACGCGCCTGGGTCTACGTCGCCGGACCGTCCGTCACCCGGCACCTGCGCACCGAGGGCTCGCGCATCGAGGGCGGGGACTGGCGCAGGCGGCACACACAGCACCGGGTCTGACGGGCGGCGACGCGACCGGGGCCGGGCCGGCGACGACCCGTTCGCAACGAGGTACCGGAGCCCCACGAGGCGGTGATCGGGACCCACGGAGTCCAGCCCCCGCACACCGAACGCGTCCCGCCCGCGGAGCATGAGGGAGGCCCGCGGCACGAACTCCGCGTGACCACCCGCGGGGTGTGGATGCGGGCCGCGGGCCCTACCCGGCGTCGGCCAGGGCCCTGGCCACCCCGTGCTCCGTGCGGCCCAGGAACTTCGGGTCCGGCTGGAACACCGCCTCCAGGGCCGCCTTGCCGGCCGCGAACACCTCGCGGGTGCCGCCGTAGTACCAGGTGGCGTCGTGCTTGGCGTCGACGCCGACACCGTAGGAGTCGATGCCCGCCGCGTCGCACAGGGCGACCGCGCGCCGGACGTGGAACCCCTGGGTGACCAGGACCGCCCGGTCCACGCCGAAGATCTTCTTCGCGCGGACGCAGGAGCTCCAGGTGTCGAAGCCGGCGTAGTCGCTCACGATCCGGACGCCGGGCACGCCCCGCCTGGTCAGGTAGGCGCGCATGGCGTCCGGCTCGTCGTAGTCCTCGCGGCTGTTGTCGCCGGTCACCAGGAGCACCTTGACCCGGCCCTCGTGGTACAGCTTCGCCGCCGCGTCCAGCCGGTGCGCCAGGTACGGCGACGGCTCCCCTTCCCACAGGCCCGCGCCGAAGACCACGGCCACGTCGGTGCGCGGCGCGTCCGCCGTGGTGCGCAGCCGGTCGCCGGCCACGACGTACATCCAGGCCGCCGGGAGCAGGGCCAGCACGCACCCGGCCATCACCGCCTGCACCAGCAGCCGCCGCCCGGCGCGGGTGCGCGGCAGGCGCGGACGTGTCCACGACAGTCGGCGCCGCGTGCGCGGCGCATGCGTCAAGCGCATCGGTCAGTCCCTCCCCAGGCGGCCCCACGGCCCTCGATCAGCAAAGACGCGGTGCACGCCACCCCGGTTCACCCGCCCCTGACCCATTCTTGTGACGGCAGACACGGCAGACACGGCAGACACGACAGACACGACAGCGGAGCCCGGGGAGGGCCCCGCGTCCGCCTCGGCCCGGCGGGGCGGGACACGCACGCGACACGCACACCGTCGCGGACCGTAGACGGTCGGTGGCATCCCGATTGTCGGTGCCTGCGCTTACTGTCGAACCATGGAAGGGATCGCATCCGAGGCAGCCCACCCGCGCCGGCACGCCCCCCGGCCGCCCGAGAACCACGTGCCGCCCGCCGGCTACGAGGCGCCGGCCGTCGAGCGGTGGGCCGCCGAGCCGGACAAGCGGCCGGGGCGTACCGCCTTCCAGCGCGACCGCGCGCGCGTGCTGCACTCCGCGGCCCTCAGACGGCTGGCCGGCAAGACCCAGGTGGTCACGCCGGGCGATCACAGCCAGGTCTGGGACGCCAGCCCCCGCACCCGGCTCACCCACTCGCTCGAATGCGCCCAGGTCGGCCGTGAGCTGGGCGCCGCCCTCGGCTGCGACCCCGACCTGGTGGAGGCGGCCTGCCTCTCCCACGACCTGGGCCACCCGCCCTTCGGGCACAACGGCGAACAGGCGCTGAACGAGTTCGCGCGGGACTGCGGCGGCTTCGAGGGCAACGCCCAGTCCCTGCGCCTGCTCACCCGTATCGAGCCCAAGCGGTTCGTCGTCGACGCCGCCACGGACGAACTCGTCAGCGTCGGCCTCAACCTCACCCGCGCCGCCCTCGACGCCGCCACCAAGTACCCCTGGCCGCGCGGCGCCCACCCCACCGACCCGGCCTCGCCCAAGTTCGGCGTCTACGAGGACGACCGTCCGGTCTTCGACTGGGTGCGCAAGGACGCGCCCGGCACCCGCACCTGCTTCGAGGCCCAGGTCATGGACTGGGCGGACGACGTGGCGTACTCGGTGCACGACGTGGAGGACGGGCTGCACGCCGGCCACATCGACCCGGGCTGCCTGCACGCCGAACCCGAGCGGCAGGCGGTGTTCGCGGTCGCCGTCGGCCGCTACGTCCCGGCCGGCACCGACCCCGGGGAACTCGCCGAGGCCCTCGACCGCCTCCTGGACCAGGAGTGGTGGCCGCACGGATACGACGGCTCGGCCGTCGCCCAGGCCCGCCTGAAGGACGCCACCAGCCAGCTCATCGGCCGCTTCTGCCTGGCCGCCGAGGGCGCCACCAGAGAGCGGTACGGAAGCGGGCGCCTCACACGCTACGGCGCGGAGCTCGTCGTCCCCCGGACCACCCGAATGGAGTGCGCGGTCCTCAAGGCCGTCGCCGACCGGTACGTCATGCAGCGCGCCGAGCAGGAGCGGCTGCGCGCCGACCAGCGGATCGTGGTCGCCGAGCTGGCCGAGACGCTGACCGCCCGCGCCCCCCACGGTCTCGACCCCCAGTTCCGCGCCCTGTTCGACCAGGCCGCCGACGACGGCGCGCGCAAGCGCGTGCTCGTCGACCAGATCGCCTCCCTCACCGACGCCTCGGCCCGTTCGCTTCACGCGCGCCTGAGAGGGCACGCATGACTTCGAGAGAGCGCGCATGACATTGACAGCACGTTTACGGACACCCGTGGTACGGGTGGGACCCGAGTGAACCCCGTGGCCCCCGACCGGGTCCCCAGGTGACCCTCCGTGGCCTGATCGGGCCACTCCCTCTTCCCGCACCACGCTCCGTGCGGGACGCTCCCATGTGGCGGCACCCTTACGAGGAGGCATCAAGTGGTCGACGCGGATCAGACATTCGTCATCGTCGGAGGAGGTCTGGCCGGCGCGAAGGCGGCTGAGACCCTGCGCGCGGAGGGCTTCAGCGGCCGCGTGATCCTCGTGTGCGACGAGCGCGACCACCCCTACGAGCGGCCGCCGCTGTCCAAGGGCTACCTGCTCGGCAAGGAGGAGCGCGACAGCGTCTTCGTGCACGAGCCCGCCTGGTACGCGCAGAACGACATCGAACTGCACCTCGGCCAGACGGTCGTCGCGATCGACCGCGCCGCCAGGACCGTCCACTACGGGGACGACGGCACCCATGTGCGCTACGACAAGCTGCTGCTGGCCACCGGCGCCGAGCCGCGCCGCCTGGACATCCCCGGCACCGACCTCGCCGGCGTCCACCACCTGCGCCGCCTCGCCCACGCCGAGCGCCTCAAGCACGTCCTGACCCACCTCGGCCGGGACAACGGCCACCTCGTCATCGCGGGCGCCGGCTGGATCGGCCTGGAGGTCGCGGCGGCGGCCCGCGAGTACGGCGCCGAGGTCACCGTCGTCGAGCCGGCCGCCACCCCGCTGCACGGCGCGCTCGGCCCCGAGCTGGGCCAGCTCTTCGCCGACCTGCACCGCGAGCACGGCGTCCGCTTCCACTTCGGCGCCCGGCTGACCGAGATCGTCGGGCAGGACGGCATGGTGCTCGCCGTCCGGACCGACGACGGCGAGGAGCACCTCTGCCACGACGTGCTCGCCGCGATCGGCGCCGCGCCGCGCCTCGCCCTGGCGGAGTCGGCGGGCCTGGAGCTGGCCGACCGCGCCCACGGCGGCGGCATCATGGTGGACGAGCGGCTGCGCACGTCCGACCCGGACATCTACGCGGCCGGCGACGTGGCCTCCTTCCCGCACGGGCTGTTCGACACCCGGCTGCGGGTGGAGCACTGGGCCAACGCGCTCAACGGCGGCCCGGCCGCGGCCCGCGCGATGCTCGGCCAGGAGGCCGTGTACGACCGCGTGCCCTATTTCTTCACCGACCAGTACGACCTGGGCATGGAGTACAGCGGTTGGGCGCCCCCCGGCTCGTACGACGAGGTGGTGATCCGCGGGGACGCCGGAAAGCGCGAGTTCATCGCGTTCTGGGTGAAGGAGGGCCGCGTCCTGGCCGGGATGAACGTCAACGTGTGGGACGTCACGGACCCCATCCAGCGCCTGATCCGCACGAAGGCACACGTGGACACGGAGGCGCTCGCGGACCCGCACGTGCCGCTGGACAGCCTGGCCCCGTAGCCGGACGGGAGCCTCGCGGACCACCGTAGACTTCTGGGGTGGCAGGACGGATCAACGACGAGGACGTGAAGGCGGTACGGGACGCGGTCCCGATCGACGCCGTGGTGTCCGAGTACCTCCAGCTGCGGAACGCGGGCGGCGGCAACCTCAAGGGCCTGTGCCCGTTCCACGACGAGAAGTCGCCGTCCTTCCAGGTCAGCCCGAGCAAGGGACTCTTCCACTGCTTCGGCTGCCAGGAGGGCGGCGACACCATCACGTTCGTGATGAAGATCGACCACCTCTCCTTCTCGGAGGTGGTCGAGCGGCTGGCCGCCCAGGCCGGCATCACCCTGCGCTACGAGGAGGGCGGGTACAACCCCGCCCACCAGCGCGGCGAGCGCATCCGCCTGGTGGAGGCGCACAAGCTGGCCGCCGACTGGTACGCCGAACAGCTCGCGAGCTCCGCCGAGGCCGAGACCGGCCGGGTCTTCCTCGCCGGGCGCGGCTTCGACCAGGGCGCCGCCGTCCACTTCGGCGTCGGCTACAGCCCCCAGGGCTGGGACCACCTCACCCGCTTTCTGCGCGGCAAGGGCTTCACCGACAAGGAGCTGATCCTCTCCGGCCTCGCCCAGGAGGGCCGCCGCGGCCCCATCGACCGCTTCCGGGGCCGGCTGATGTGGCCGATCCGCGACATCGGCGGCGACGTGGTGGGCTTCGGCGCGCGCAAGCTGTACGAGGCGGACAACGGACCGAAGTACCTCAACACCCCCGAGACGGCGATCTACAAGAAGTCCCAGGTGCTGTACGGGATCGACCTGGCGAAGAAGGAGATCGCGAAGAGCTCCCGCGCGGTGGTGGTCGAGGGCTACACCGACGTCATGGCCTGTCACCTGGCCGGCGTGCCCATCGCCATCGCCACCTGCGGCACGGCGTTCGGCGGCGACCACATCAAGATCCTGCGCCGGCTGCTGATGGACAACGGCTCGGCGCGTGTGATCTTCACCTTCGACGGCGACGCGGCAGGGCAGAAGGCGGCCCTGCGGGCCTTCGAGGACGACCAGAAGTTCGCCGCCGAGACCTACATCGCGATCGCCCCGGACGGCATGGACCCCTGCGACCTGCGCCTGGCCAAGGGTGACGAGGCGGTCGCCGACCTGGTCGAACCGCGCACCCCGCTCTTCGAGTTCGCGCTGCGCCAGATCGTGGCCCGCTACGACCTCGACACCCCGGCCGGCCGCGCCGGCGCCCTGGACGAGGCCGCGCCGGTCGTCGCCCGGATCAAGAACAGCGGCGCCCAGCACGAGGTCGCGGTGCAGCTCGCCGGACTGCTCGGCATCCTCGACACCCAGTTCGTGGTCAAGCGGGTGGCCCAGCTGGCCCGCTGGGCACGCGAGCGCGGTGGCCGCGGCCCGGCGCCGGACCAGCGGCAGCGGGGCCCGCGGCAGGAGCACGCGCCGACGCACCCCGCGTCCCGGGGCCCGGCGCTCAACCTGCGCAACCCGGTCTTCGCCACCGAACGCGAACTGCTCAAACTCGCCCTGCAGCGCCCGGAGCTGGTCTCACCGGCCTTCGACGCCTACGGCGTGGACGAGTTCACGGCCCCGTCCTACGCCGCCGTACGCCAGGCGGTCCTGGACGCGGGCGGCGCCGAGTACGGCGTGGGCGACCCGCAGGAGTACCTGGCCCGCGTCCGCGAGGCCGCCCCGGACGACACGGTCCGCGCGATGGTCACCGAGCTGGCGGTGGAGGCGATCCTGCTCCGCCGGGAGGTCGACGACGCCTACGCGGGCGCCCAGCTGGTGACGGTCCGCCGCCGCGCGGTCGAACGCCGCATCCGCGATCTCCAGAGCACGGTCGCCCGCCTCGGCACCGGCGGTGACCCCGCCCAACTGGCATCCGCCCAGAACGAGTTGTGGATCCTTCAGCAGTACGACCAGGCTCTGCGGGTGCGCGGCGCGGCGGCACTGTGAGCGTCGGCCCGACCGTCGAACGGTCTGCGTAACCGACGGGTCACGGACCGGACGCAAAAAGTCATCGCACGCCCCTCGTGGCGGTGATGTGTCGTACCCCACACTGGGTCCGGTTGCCTGAGTCCTCGGCGCGCGGCCGCTCCGTCTCCCACGGGTCCCACATCTGAGCGGCTGTGCTCCTCGCGTACGGGACGGACGGTGGCGAGGCCGCCGACTCCGCCCCCCTAGTACCGCTGCCGCACACCTCAGCAGCGATCATCCTGGAGGTCGCCCCCGTGCAGACCCAGACCCTCACCCAGACCGACATCGCCACCGGCCCGGGCCTCGCCGGACCGGACCCGGACCTGGGGGAGGCCGACGTCGTCGCGGCCGTACCCCCGCAGGGCCGGGGCGCGCACCACCCCGAGGCGGAGCCGGAGGCCCCTTCCGAGCTTCCCGAGCCGGTTCCCGCCCGCACCGAGAGCGGGGGTCCGTCCTCCGACCTGTTCCGCCAGTACCTGCGGGAGATCGGCCGGATCCCGCTGCTCACCGCGGCCGAGGAGGTCGAACTGGCCCGGCGTGTGGAGGCCGGCCTGTTCGCGGAGGAGAAGCTGACCACCACCCCGGACCTGGACAGCCGGCTCGCTCTGGACCTGGACCGGATCGTGGTCCTCGGCCGGATGGCCAAGCGCCGGCTCATCGAGGCCAACCTGCGGCTCGTGGTGTCCGTGGCGAAGCGGTACGTCGGCCGGGGGCTCACCATGCTCGACCTCGTACAGGAGGGCAACCTCGGGCTCATCCGGGCCGTGGAGAAGTTCGACTACGCCCGCGGCTACAAGTTCTCCACCTACGCCACCTGGTGGATCCGCCAGGCCATGTCCCGGGCCCTGGCCGACCAGGCCCGCACCATCCGCGTGCCCGTGCACGTCGTCGAACTCATCAACCGGGTCGTGCGGGTGCAGCGGCGGATGCTCCAGGAGAGGGGCTACGAGCCGGCCCACGAGGAGGTCGCCGCCCACCTCGACCTGCCGCCCGAGCGGGTGAGCGAGGTCCTGCGGCTCGCCCAGGAGCCGGTCTCTTTGCACGCCCCGGTCGGCGAGGAGGACGAGGTCGCCCTCGGTGACCTGATCGAGGACGGCGACGCCGCCTCGCCCGTGGAGTCGGCGGCGTTCCTGCTGCTGCGCGAGCACCTGGAGGCCGTGCTGTCCACGCTGGGGGAGCGAGAGCGCAAGGTCGTGCAGCTGCGGTACGGGCTCGTGGACGGGCGCCCGCGCACGCTGGAGGAGATAGGACGCCTCTTCGGCGTGACGCGGGAGCGGATCCGCCAGATCGAGTCCAAGACCCTCAACAAGCTGCGCGACCACGCCTTCGCCGACCAGCTCCGCGGTTACCTGGACTGACCTGGGGCCTGTCCGGCGGACAGGCCCCAGGGCCGCTCACCCCGGGCGAGCGGCCCCGCGACGGCGGCACGCCGGTCAGTCGACCTCGGCGACCGCCTGCGCGAACTGCGCCTTGTACAGGCGCGCGTACGCCCCGTCGGCCGCCAGCAGCTCGTCGTGGGCGCCCTGCTCCACGATGGAGCCGTTCTCCATGACGAGGATCGTGTCCGCGTCCCGGATCGTGGAGAGCCGGTGCGCGATGACGAACGACGTCCTGCCGTGCTGGAGTTTGGCCATCGCCTTCTGGATCAGCACCTCGGTACGGGTGTCGACCGAGCTGGTCGCCTCGTCCAGGACGAGGATCACCGGGTCGGACAGGAACGCCCGAGCGATGGTGATGAGCTGCTTCTCACCGGCACTCACCCCGGAGCCCTCGTCGTCGATCACGGTGTCGTAGCCGTCGGGCAGCGTACGGACGAACCGGTCGGCGTGCGCGGCCCGCGCCGCCTCCTCGATCTCGCCGCGGGTGACCTCGCGGGAGGCGCCGTAGGCGATGTTCTCCGCGATGGTGCCGCCGAACAGCCAGGTGTCCTGGAGCACCATGCCGATCCCGGACCGCAGTTCGTCACGCGACATCTTCCCGATGTCGATGCCGTCGAGCGTGATGCGCCCGCCGGTGACGTCGTAGAACCGCATGAGCAGGTTGACCAGCGTGGTCTTGCCCGCGCCGGTCGGACCGACGATCGCGACCGTGTGGCCCGGATCCACCGTCAGCGACAGGTCCTCGATGAGCGGCTTGTCCGGGTCGTAGCGGAACGACACGTGCTCCAGCGCGACCCGCCCGCGCAGCTCCTGGGGCCGCACGCCCGGCACCGGATCCGCCGTCTGCTCCTCGGCGTCCAGCAGTTCGAAGACGCGCTCGGCCGAGGCGACGCCGGACTGCACCAGGTTCGCCATCGACGCCACCTGGGTCAGCGGCATCGAGAACTGCCGCGAGTACTGGATGAAGGCCTGCACGTCACCGATGGACAGCGTGCCCGACGCGACCCGGAGACCGCCGACGACGGCCACCAGCACGTAGTTGATGTTCGAGACGAACATCATCAGCGGCTGCATGACGCCGCTGTTGAACTGCGCCTTGAAACCGGCCTCGTACAGCGCCTCGTTCTGCTCGGCGAACTGCTTCGCCGACTCCTCCTGGCGCCCGAACACCTTCACCAGGGTGTGCCCGGTGTACATCTCCTCGATGTGCGCGTTGAGCTGGCCCGTCGAGCGCCACTGCTGCACGAAGTGCGGCTGCGACCGCTTGCCCACGCGCGTGGCGACGACGAACGACAGCGGCACGGTCACCAGCGCGACCAGCGCCAGGATCCAGGAGACGTAGAACATCATGACGAGCACGCCGATGATGGTCAGCACCGAGTTGATCAGCTGGCCCATCGACTGGTTCAGCGTCTGCCCGATGTTGTCGATGTCGTTGGTGGCGCGGGACAGCACCTCGCCGCGCTGGCGCTTGTCGAAGTACGACAGCGGCAGCCGCGACAGCTTCGTCTGCACGTCCTCGCGCATCCGGAACATGGTCCGGTTCACCGACCGGTTCACCAGCCGGGTCGCCACCGCCATCAGCAGGCCGGCCACCAGGAACGTACCCAGCGCGAACAGCAGGACCTCGCCGACGGCACCGAAGTCGATGCCCTTGCCGGGGGTGAAGTCGGTGCTCTTCAGCATGTCGGCGATCGAGCCCTGGCCGCGCTCCCGCATGGAGGCGAGGACCTCGTCCTTGGTCGCCCCGGCCGGCATCTGCCGGCCGACGATCCCCGCGAAGACCAGGTCGGTGGCCTTGCCGAGGATCTTCGGCCCGATCACGCTGAGCGTGACGCTCACGACCACGCACAGCACCAGGGCGGCGAGCGTGATCCGTTCGGGTCTGAACTGGGTGATGAGCCGCTTGCTCGACGTCTTGAAGTCCATCGAGCGGTTGTCGGGCCCGCCCCCGGACATCATCCGCCCCATCGGCCCGGCCATCAGGCAGCCTCCGCTTCCGTCAGCTGGGAGAGCACGATCTCCCGGTAGGTCTCGTTGTCCGCCATCAGCTCGCGGTGGCGGCCGGTGCCGACGACCCGTCCCTCGTCCAGGACGACGATCCGGTCGGCGTCGCGGATGGTCGCCACGCGCTGGGCGACGATGACGACGGTCGCCTCGGAGGTCTCGCGCCCCAGCGCCGCCCGCAGGGCCGCGTCGGTGGCGTAGTCGAGGGCCGAGAAGGAGTCGTCGAAGAGGTAGATCTCCGGGCGCTGCACCAGGGTGCGGGCGATGGCCAGGCGCTGGCGCTGGCCGCCGGAGACGTTGGTGCCGCCCTGGGCGATCGGCGCGTCCAGGCCGTTCTCCAGCTTGCTGACGAAGTCCTTGGCCTGCGCCACCTCCAGCGCGTGCCACAGCTCCTCGTCGGTGGCGTCCGGATTGCCGTAGCGCAGGTTGGTCGCCACGGTGCCCGCGAACAGGTACGGCTTCTGCGGCACCAGGCCGACCGTCTTGGCGAGCAGCTCCGGTTCCACGGTGCGTACGTCCACGCCGTCGACGAGGACCTCCCCGTCGGTCGCGTCGAACAGCCGGGGCACCAGACCGAGCAGGGTGGACTTGCCGCTGCCGGTCGAGCCGATGACGGCGGTCACCTCGCCGGGGCGGGCGAGCAGGTCGATGGCCTTCAGGACGGGCTCCTCGGCGCCCGGGTAGCGGAAGCCGCCGCCGCGGATCTCCAGATGGCCGTGGCGGCGCAGCTCGGTCACGGGCGCGACGGGCGGCACGACGCTGGACTCGGTGTCCAGGACCTCCTGGATGCGCTCGGCGCACACCTCCGCGCGCGGCACCATCATGAACATGAAGGTGGCCATCATCACGGACATCACGATCTGCATCAGATAGGCGAGGAACGCGGTCAGGTCGCCGATCTGCATCCCGCCGCTGTCGATGCGGTGGGCGCCGAACCACACCACGGCGATGGACGACAGGTTCACCACCGTCATCACGATCGGGAACATCAGCGCGAGCAGCCGGCCGGTGGCCAGCGACATCTCCGTCAGGTCCCCGTTGGTTCTGCGGAAGCGGTCCTTCTCGTACTCGTCGCGGACGAAGGCGCGGATCACGCGGTTGCCGGTGATCTGCTCGCGCAGCACCCGGTTCACGGTGTCCAGGCGGGTCTGCATGGACCGGAACAGCGGACGCAGCCGGCGCACGATCAGGGTCACGCTGATGCCGAGCACGGGGACGACGGCGACCAGCACCGCGGACAGCGGCACGTCCAGGCCGAGGGCCAGGACGACACCGCCCACACACATGATGGGCGCCGACACCATCAGGGTGAACGTCATCAGGGCCAGCATCTGGACCTGCTGCACGTCGTTCGTCGTCCGGGTGATGAGGGAGGGCGCCCCGAAGCCGCCGACCTCGCGGGCCGAGAAGGACTGCACACGGTCGAACACGGCCGCCCGTACGTCCCGGCCGAGCGCCGATGCCGTGCGGGCGCCGTAGTAGACGGCACCGATGTTGCACACGACCTGCGCCAGTGAGATGCCGATCATCACGGCGCCGAACGTCAGGATGTAACCGGTGTCCCCCTTCACCACACCGTTGTCGATGATGTGGGCGTTCAGGGTGGGCAGGTAGAGCGTGGCGCAGGTCTGCAGGAACTGCAGCAACACCAGGAGGGCTATGGGTTTCTTGTAGGGCCTGAGATAGGTCCGCAGGAGTCGAATGAGCACGCTGGGTCTCTCGGAGTCGGCGGTGGGGGCAGTCGATGTCCCCTGGCACCTATCGTCGAACACTCCACCCGCGTTACCTCAACCGATTATCTCGACCGCGGGTCAACGACCGGGGCCGGGTCGTCCGTTGACCCCGAGTCGTCGGACCCATCGCACGAGTGAACCGTTATGCCCCAAACGCCCCCGTAAGGATGCACGTTGCGGACAATATGACCGCCCCTTATGTCTGATAAGCCGGAAAAGGCTTGTGCGGACAAAAAGGCTCGTGGGGCGGTCGTCACCCCTGGAAGGCCCCGGGGTGAACCTGCTCACGCACCGACACGTACTGCTGGCGCACCGCCTGGCCCACCGCCAGATCCTCGCCGGGCTCAAGGATCTGGGCCACCGCGCCCTGCCAGGCCGGCGGGGTGCGCGGGTCCAGGGTCCCCTGGGAGGCGCCGAGCGCCCAGGCGGCCTGCCGGGCGGCGCCGATCGCGGCGTAGTCGGCCGGCTGCGGTACGACGACCTGCGCGCCGAACACCGAGGGCGCCACGGCCTGTACGGCGGACAGCTCCGCGGCGGGGCCGAGCAGGAAGACGCGGCGCACCTCCACGCCCCGGCCGCGCAGCACGTCGAGCGCGTCCGCGAGCCCGCACAGCATGCCCTCGAACGCGGCCCGTGCCACATGCTCCGGCTTCATCGACTCGCGCCGGAGTCCGGCGAGCATCCCGGCGGTGTGCGGCAGGCTGGGCGTCCGCTCGCCCTCCAGATAGGGCAGCAGCACCAGTCCGTGCGAGCCCGGCGTCGACTTCATCGCCAGGTCCGACAGGCCCTCCAGGTCGGGCACGCCCAGCAGTTCGGCGGTGCCGCGCAGCGCCCGCACAGCGTTCAGCGTGGTCACGACCGGCAGGTGCATGCCGGTGGCGTCGGCGAGCGAGGTGATCATCCCGGTCTGGTCGACGAGCGCCTCGGGGTGAACGGCCATCACGGAACCGGAGGCGCCGAGGGAGACGACCGCGTCGCCCCGGCCCAGTCCCAGTCCGAAGGCGGCGGCCATGGTCTCCCCGGTCCCGGCCGAGATCAGCAGCCCCTCCGGGGTGGTGCCGGCCGCCTCGGCGGGGCCGATCACCTCGGGCAGCGCGGCCTGCCGGCCGAGCGCCAGCTCGACCAGGTCGGACCGGTAGGCGCCGGTGGCGGCGGACCAGTAGCCGGTGCCGGAGGCGCCGCCGCGGTCGGTGGTGCGGCGCATCGGCCGCCCGAGCAGTTGCCACACCAGCCAGTCGTGCGCCTGGAGCAGGAGCGCCGTGCGCCCGGCGGCCTCGGGCTCGTTCTTGGCGAACCAGCGCAGCTTGGTCACCGGCAGCGGGGCCTGCGGCACGCAGCCGACCGCCTGCGCCCAGGCCTCCCGGCCGCCGAGCGCGTCGATCAGGTCGGCCGCGGCGACCTGCGCCCGCCGGTCGCCGCCGACCAGCGCGGGCCGCACGGTGGCGCCCTGGGCGTCGATCGGGATCAGCGCGTTCTGCTGCGCGGAGACGCCGATCGCCTGCACGCCCTCCAGGAGTCCGCCGCCCGCGGCCTCCCCGAGCGACAGCAGCCAGGCCTGCGGATCGACGTCGGCGGAGCGCCCGCTGCCCTCCGGGGCCTCCACCGGATGTGGCGCATATCCCTGCCTGAGTACGGACCCCGTGTCCGCGTCACAAACGACGATACGAGTGAAATCGGGCGAACTGTCCAACCCGGCGACTATCCCCATGGCGAAAATTCTGCCGTACTGCCGCGCTTGCTCGGGCCGCGGTCGCCCCGGCGTCGCGGGGGGTGCGCGCGGTCTCGCCGGCGCGGGCCGCTCACGTGTTGCTGGTGCCCCAGTCGTCCTCGCCGCTGCCGTTGGTGTGGGCGCGCAGGGAGCGCACCCGCTGGGCGACCGATTCGGGAACGCGGTCGCCGACCTTCTCGCTGACCGTGTGGTAGGCCTTGCCCGCGAACTGCCGGCCCTGCTGCGCCGCGGTCTCGGCGGTGTTGCGCACGGCGGGGTTCTGGGCGATCTGACGGGCGGACTTCTTCAGCTGCTCGTAGCGCTCACGTCCGGCCCTCGTGCCCAGCACGTAACCCACGGCGATCCCTGCGATGAACGTGAGCCGGTAACGCATGGCGGCCACCCTTCCCTTGCCTCGAGGTCACAGCCGGGGAGAACCGATTGGCGGAGCACCCCCCTGCTTGCGCTAATGTATGTGTCGCAGCGAGCGCGCGCCCCCTGGCGGATACCCAGGGAGGTGCGTTCGATGCAACGAGGCATTCCTCCGTAGCTCAATTGGCAGAGCAGCCGGCTGTTAACCGGCAGGTTACTGGTTCGAGTCCAGTCGGGGGAGCTCGGTCCTCCGTAGCTCAATTGGCAGAGCAGCCGGCTGTTAACCGGCAGGTTACTGGTTCGAGTCCAGTCGGGGGAGCATGCTGAACGAGGACCCTTCGGGGTCCTTTTTCATGTCCGGTTTCATGTCCCCGGGGAACCGCCGCGGCCGCGGTGAAGTCCTCAAGGTCGTGAACAGCCGCGGAAGACGACCATCCGAAGCAGGAGATCGTATGAGCGGCTATGCTGCGGCAGACGGCGCGCACACTTGTACGCGACGCGCCGCAACGGGGCGGTAGCTCAGCCGGTTAGAGCAGCGGACTCATAATCCGTCGGCCGTGGGTTCGAGTCCCACCCGCCCCACCAGGCGCTACCCGCGCAGAATCGATGTGACCAGCGGTTTCGCGGGTCACTCCCAGCAAGTCTGTGGCCCCCGGAACTGGATCCGGGGGCCTTCGGCGCGTGTTGGCCCGTTTTGCACTCGGCCGGAGCAACGGCAGGCGCGGACGGGCTACTGACGGGCTGCTCAGGAACGGTCGTCGGCGGGGTCGGCGGTCTCCGGCAGATCGTCGCGGTCGCCCTCGGCCTGGGAAGGGGTCGGGTACGGCGTGTCCGGCGGTCCTGCGGCGCGCTGCGTGTCCTCGTCGTCGCGTTCGCCCTCGGCCTGGGATGGGGTGTGCTCTCTCATGGTGGTGACTCCTGCGGACGGGACTGGTCACTCGTCCGCATATCGGGTACCCCGGTAGCCGGGCCGTCACCGTGTCCGCGGTGCGTCCGTGCCGTCTCCGTGCCGGGGTGTGTCCGGGCCGGTGTGCCGCGCGAGCGCGGTGCGCAGCGCCGAGCGGATCTTCCGCGGCGGTGCGGGGCCGTCGTCGCGCGCGCCCGCGGTGATCGCGGCGGCCACCGCGTGCAGCTTGGTGTTGGAGCGCTGGGAGGCCTCCCGGAGGACGCCCCAGGCCTGTTCCGCGGTGCACGCGTGGGTGGCCATCAGGACGCCGCGGGCCTGGTCGATCACCGGGCGCGAGAAGATGGCCCGGCGGAGCTGTTCGACCTCTGCCTGAAGCTGGAGCAGCCGTTCCGTCCGCTCCAGGGCCACCGCGGAGGTGACCGGCGGCGCGGGCGGCTCCGGTCCCGCGGCGCCGGCCGACGGGTGCGGCGGGTCCGTGGTGTCCAGGCCGGTCAGCTCCAGGACGCGGCGCGGCCGGCCCGTCCAGCCGGTCGCGGTCACCCGGACCGGGGGACGCCGGCCGTGGTCGTCGAGGCTGTCCAGGAGTTCCAGTCCGGCGGTGTCCATGAACGTCACCCCGGACACGTCCAGATCGACCCGGCCGACGTCCGGCGGCAGCGCGGTCAACGCCTGGGCCAGGGCCTCCGCGCAGCCGTGCACCAGCTCCCCGCGCGCGGTGAGCGACGTCCGGTCGGCCACCGGGTCCGTGCGGACGCCGACGGTGAGCGTGCCGGCCGGGGCGCTCCGCCGTCGTGCGTGAGATCGTGATGCCACTGCGGCCATGTCCCCGCCCCGTCCGTCCTCGGCAGCCCTCGCGCGTCCTCGTGACGCTGCGTTTCCCGTCGCCCCGGCCGGCCCGTGCCCGACGCACGCCGCGGCGCTGCGGAGCCACGGAACCTCGGCGGTGCTGCCCTGCGCCTGCCCCCTCCCCGGACGACTACACGCGCCCGGGAACGGGCCTTGTCGGGGATGCAGTGGGTACGCGTAAGACACAGGTGCCGGATGGGCGGAGGACAGGGGGCGTCGCGTCCGGGGGCAACGGAGATGTTCTGGCCCGAGCTGCCGGGGATGGAGGTGTCGACGGCATGACCGCGACTGCGGCGGAACCCTTCGTCCACCCCGCCCTGTTCTACCGGGACGAGCGGGAGTACCTCGCGGGCACCGTGCCCTTCGTGCGCGAAGGACTGGAGTCGGGCGAACCGGTCGCGGTGGCCGTCCCCGGCGACAACCTCCGGCTGATCGAGACCGGTCTGGGCGCCGACGCCGGGTCCGTACGGCTGCTCGACATGCGCGAGGTCGGGCGCAACCCGGGCCGGATCATCCCCGCGGTACTGCGCGCCTTCGCCGACGCCCAGCCGCCCGGTCGCCGGGTGCGGATCATCGGCGAGCCGGTCTGGGTCGGCCGTACGCCCGTCGAATACCCGGCCTGCGCCCAGCACGAGGCACTGATCAACGCGGCCTTCCAGGGCCGCGAGGTCACCATCCTGTGCCCGTACGACGCTGCCCGCCTCGGCGGACGGGCCCTCGCCGACGCGCGCGCCACCCACCCCGTGGTCATCCCCGCGGGTGCCGCCGGGCAGCGGGAGAGCGCCGCCTACGCCCCCGAGCAGGTCGTCGCCCGGTACAACGAGCCGCTGCCGCCGGTGCCGGACGCGCTGTCGTTCTCCTTCACGGAGCAGACGCTGTCGCAGGCCCGGCACGTCGCCGTCGCCGAGGGCGCGCGGCTCGGGCCCGCGGCCGCCCGACTGGAGGACCTGGGCCTGTCCGTGGCCGAGCTGACCACCAACAGCGTGGTGCACGGCGGCGGTTCGGGTGAGCTGCGGGTGTGGGCGCAGGACGGGTGCGTGCTGTGCGAGGTGCGGGACAAGGGCCGCCTGGTCGATCCGCTGGCCGGCCGCCGGCCCGTCCCCCGCGAGCAGCGCGGCGGCCGCGGTCTGCTGCTGGTCAACCTCGTCGCCGACCTGGTCCGCGTGCACTCGGGCGCGGAGGGCACCACCGTCCGCTGCTGGTTCGCCGACTGACCGCCACCGGGGCCCCGGCGCCCCGACCGGTCAACGCGCCTACGCGCCCAGCGGGTTCAGCACCAGCGGCTCGATCTCGCCCTCCAGCATCGCGCCCAGCCCCTGGATCGCGCACACGTCGGGGCGTTCGGCGATGTGCACCGGCATGCCGGTCGCGTCGCGCAGCATCTGGTCCAGGCCCGGCAGCAGCGCGGAACCGCCGACCATCATGATCCCGCGGTCGGCGAGGTCGGCCACCAGATCGGGCGGGCACACGCGCAGCACCTTGTAGATGCCGTCGAGCACGGCGGTCAGCGGCCTCTGGATGGCGTCCCGTACGGCGGCGGTGTCGATCCGCACGGACCGGGCCAGTCCGGTGGCCACGTCCCGCCCGTGGACCTCGGTGGACGCCGGGCCGGAGGGGGTGAGCCCGTTCCCGGACAGGGCGATCTGGAGCGGCCGCAGGGACTGGCTGGGCAGCGTCAACGCGTGGGCGAGGCGCAGGTGTTGCACGATGGCATGGTCGACGGCCTCCCCGCCGACGGGAATGCGTTCGGCGGCGACGATCGAGCCGAGCGAGAGGACGGCCACCTGGGTGGCCGCGGCCCCGCACATCATGATCATGGTGGCCTCGGCCCGCTCCACGGGCAGCCCGGAGCCGACGGCGGCGGCGATCAGCGTGTCGACGAGTTCCACGCGGCGCGCGCCGAGCCCGACGAGCGTCTCGATCGTGGCCCGTTGGGCGAGCGGATCGGCGTCGTGCGGGGTGCAGGCGGCGGCCCGCAGCCGGGCCGCCTTGCGGCGCAGGGCGCGGCGCATCCCGTCGCCGAGCAGGTGCCGCAGCATGCGCTGCGCCATCTCGATGTCGACGACCGTGCCGCCGGAGACCGGGCGGACGACCCGGATGTAGGCGGGGGTGCGGCCCGTCATCCTCTCCGCGAACTCGCCGACCGCGATCAGGGCTCCGTTACGGATGTTCACGGCCGCGACCGAGGGCTGGTCGACGACGAGCCCGGGGCCCTTGACATAGACACGGGTCCGCGCCGCTCCCAGGTCGACGGCGAAGTGGCAGCGGCGCAACTGCTCCAGACTGGCGGACATGACGGAGCCTCCTGAGAGCACGGACCGTGGCGGCCACCGGGCGGCGGCCTCCCTGGCATCGTGCGGGCGCGGCGGAGCGGGCGCCTGTTCAAGGGGGCCGGGCGGGGTGCCGCTGGACGGGTGGATTCCGGCGCTCTACGCGTAAGGAGTGAGCGTCAAGGACACATGGGCGGCTCTCCCTACGCCGACGGTCGGGGCCTGTCCCACTGGCGGGAACCCGCCAGGCGCCGATTTGCTTTCCCCTTCCAACTCCCCTGCCACACAAGGGTTCTGCCACTCTTCGCAGCACCGAGGACGTGTGGCGTGGAGAGGAGAGGCAGGATGCGCGCAGGACCCCCCGGACGGAGAGCGGCCCTTGTGTCGGCCGGGCTCGTGGTCGCCCTGCTGCCGGCCGGACCGGCGGCGGCGCGGCAGTCCGCGGGGCCGCCCGATCTCCCGGCGCCCGCCCCGGGCGGCGCCCGCGCCGTCACCCTCGTCACCGGCGACAAGGTCACCGTCACCGACCTCGGCGGCGGGAAGAGGACCGTCACGGTGCGCCGGCCCCAGGGCGCCACGGGTGCCGTGCGCACCCAGACGGCGGGTGGCGTCCTGAGCGTCGTACCGGACGAGGCCCTGCCGTATCTGCGGGCGGGCCGGCTGGACCGGCGGCTGTTCGACGTGGACACGCTGTTACGGCAGGGGCTCGCGGACGCCCGCACCGGCGAGCTGCCGCTGATCGTGACCTACGGCAAGGGAGTTCGGGCGGCGACCCCGCGCGGGACGGCGCGGACCCGGAGTCTCGCCAGTGTGCGCGGGGCCGCCGTGGAGGCCGCCAAGGGGCGGGTGTTCTGGCGGGAGTTCACCGGGCACGGCACCCCGTCCGGCGGCATCGACAAAGTGTGGCTCGACGGGCGGGTCACCGCCGACATGGCCGAGAGCAACGCGCAGATCGGCACCCGCGAGGCCTGGGCGTCCGGTCTGACCGGCAAGGGCGTCACCGTCGCCGTCCTCGACACCGGCGTCGACACCTCCCACCCCGACCTCGCCGGACGGGTCGCCGCCACCAGGAACTTCGTGGACGGCGAGGACGCCGCCGACCGCAACGGCCACGGCACCCATGTGACCTCCACCGTCGGCGGCAGCGGCGCGGCCTCCGGCGGCGAGGAGAAGGGGGTCGCCCCGGACGCCACCCTCGCCGTCGGCAAGGTGCTCGGCGACCAGGGGTCGGGCAGCGAGTCGCAGATCATCGCCGGGATGGAGTGGGCCGCCCGGGACGTGCGCGCGCGGATCGTCTCCATGAGCCTCGGCTCCAGCGAGCCCAGCGACGGCACCGATCCCATGGCGCGGGCCCTCGACACCCTCTCCCGGGAGACCGGCGCCCTCTTCGTGGTCGCCGCGGGCAACACCGGCGCCCCCTCCTCCATCGACTCGCCCGGCGCCGCCGACGCCGCCCTCACCGTCGGCGCTGTCGACCCCTCCGACCGGGCCGCCTACTTCACCAGCGCCGGGCCCCGCACGGGCGACAACGCCCTCAAACCCGACCTCGCGGCGCCCGGCGTCGACATCCTCGCCGCCCGCTCCCGACTCGCCCCCGGCAGCGGCGCCTACACCACCATGAGCGGCACCTCCATGGCGACGCCCCATGTCGCCGGTGCCGCCGCGCTGCTCGCCCAGCAGCACCCCGACTGGAGCGGCGAGCGGATCAAGGACGCGCTGATGTCGACGTCGAGGCAACTCGACGCGTCCGCCTACCTGCTGGGGGCGGGCCGGGTGAGCGTCCCGGACGCCGTGCACGCGCGGATCACCGCCACCGGAAGCGCCGACCTCGGGTTCCACCGCTGGCCCCACGACACGGACGAGCCGGTGACCAGGACCCTCACCTACGCCAACTCCTCAGACACCGAAATCGAGTTGAGCCTCGCCGTCCAGGGCGCCCCGGACGGCGTCGCCACCCTCGCCGACTCCGCGCTCACCGTGCCCGCCCACGGCACCGCCACCACCACCGTGACGGGAGACGCGGCCAAGGCGCCGGTGGGCAGGACCAGCGGGCGGATCGTGGCCTCCGCATCCGGCACCCCGGTCGCGCACACCGTGTTCGGGCTGGTCAAGGAGGACGAGCGGTACACGCTCACCGTGCGCGTCAAGGACCGCGACGGCGCTCCCGTGCCCGCCGACCTCACCGTGCAGCGGCTCGCCGCGGGCGCCGATCAATACCCCGCGCACGTCGGCGACTCGGGCACCCTGCGCCTGCGCCTCGAGCCGGGCACGTACAGCCTGACCTCCTTCCTCGACGTACGCGGCGGTCACGGCGCCGACTCCCTCGGCCTGGGTTTCCTCGCGGCGCCCGAGATCACGCTGGACCGGGACCGCGAGGTCACCCTGGACGGGCGCCGGCTGCGGGAGATCAGGGCCGAGACCGGACGGCGCACGGAGACCCGGCAACTGCTCATGGAGTACGACCGGACGGCGGACGGCTCCGACCTGTTCGGCGCCGTCCAGGTGCCCGTGGCGTACGACAGCGTCTTCGCCGCGCCGACCGAGCCGGTCACACGGGGCACCTTCGAGTACCGGACCGTGTGGCGGCTCGGCAAGCCGCCGCTGGAGGTCGAGGGCATCGCCGAGGCGCTCGTCCAGTCCGGCGGCACGCTGATCGAGGGCCGCAGCAGGCTGCCGCTCGTCGACGTCGGCGACGGGGACTTCACCGGCAGGGACGTACGCGGCAAGGCGGTCCTGGCCCGGCTCACCGACTCCGCCGAACCGGCCGCGCTGGCCCGGGCCGCCCAGGACGCGGGCGTGAAGGCCCTGTTCGTGACGGACGACCTGCCCGGCCGGCTGAGCGCCTGGTGGGGCACCGACGACAACACCGACCGCCCCCTCCAGATCGCCACGGTCGACGCCGCCGACGCGGCACGGCTGCGGACGGCGGGTCGCGTCGACATGACGGGGACGCGGAACACCCCGTACGTGTACGACCTTTCGCAGGGGCATCGCGGAGCGATCCCCGACACGGAACTGACGTACTCGCCCAGGCCTCGCCAACTGGCCGCAATCCGGACCAGGTTCCACGCCGCGCGGCCGACGAGCGGTGGCGAGTTCCGGTACGCGCTCACCGACACCTTCCCCGTCGGCATCGGCTTCCAGGAGCGGATCGACCTCCCGGCCGAGCGCACCGACTACGTCTCCACCGGGCCTGGCGAGCACTGGCAGGAGTCGGTGACGGTCGGCGACGGCACGCTGGAGCAGCGCGGCGGCCAGGTCCGCTACGAGGGTGGAACGCACCCCGTGCTCGACTGGTTCAAGCCGGTCTGGCACCCCTGGCTCGGTACCGGACTCGACTGGGGACAGCAACGGGCGGGCGGCCTACTCCAGTTCAACGTGCCCGGCTGGGGCGACTCCGGGCCCGACCACACCGGCTTCGGGGACGTGTGGAGCGCGGACAGCGGCATGTCCCAGACGACGGCGGTCTACCTGGACGGGCAGTTGGCCGACCGGCGCACGGGCGCGGCCGGGTACGTGGCGGACGCGGCCCCGGACGAGCACACGTACCGGCTTGTCACGGACACGGCGCTGGACGCCGGCAGGTGGCGGCTCGCCACGCGGGGGCACGCCGAGTGGACGTTCCGCTCGTCGGCCACCCCCGAGGACCACTGGACCACCCTGCCCCTGATCAACCTCGCCTTCGACATCGGCACCGACCTCGCGGGCGACCTGCGCGGCGGCGGCCGGGTGCCGGTCGGCGTCCGCGCGCGGTACGTGGCGGGCGCCACCGGCACCGGCACCGTCGACGACGCCGGCCTCGAGGTGTCCTACGACGAGGGCGCGACTTGGCGGCCGGTCCCGCTCACCGGCGGGCACGCCTCCTGGCGCGGAACCCTGTCGGTGCCGCGCGGAGCCGCCTCCGTCTCGCTGCGGGCCACCGCGGGCGACGACCGGGGCGGTTCGGTACGGCAGGAGGTCGTCCGGGCGGTGGGGGTCGGGCAGGAGGACCGTCCCCCGTCCTGATTGGACACGTAAGGGACTCCTTGCGACTCTGCGACTCTCGTACGGATCGACTGGCCGGCGCCGGTGACCCCGTTCCTGCACCAGGGGCGACCGTACGCGCCGACGCGGGAGGTTGTTAGCCTGCGGGCCCGTCACTGTTCGAAGCCTCGTACCAGGATCTGCGCGGATCTGCGCGGATCCACGAGGAACTACGCGGATGGAGCCCCGCCGTGCCCCGCATCGCGCTCGTCACCTGCCGGCCCGCGCCCGGTATCAGCGACGACCCGGACCTTCCGGTGCTGGTGGAGGCGCTGGAGGAGGCCGGGGCCGAGGCGCGGGTCGTGGCGTGGGACGACCCCGGGGCCGACTGGGGCGGGTTCGATCTCGCCGTGATCCGGTCGACCTGGGACTACAGCTGGCGGGTGGGGGAGTTCACGGAGTGGGCCGAGCGGTGCGCGAAGGCGACGCGGCTGGCCAATCCCGTCGAGGTCGTGCGGTGGAACGTCGACAAGCGGTACCTCGGGCAGCTCGGGACGGCCGGCGTGCCCGTCGTGCCGACCCGGTACCTGGCCCCCGGGGACCCAGCCGATCTGCCCGACGACCACGAGTACGTGATCAAACCGGCGTCCGGGGCCGGAGCGCGGTTCGCCGCCCGGTACACGCCCGACGAGCGTGACACCGCCGTACGGCAGCTCGCGCGGATGCACGGCGAAGGGCTCACGGCCATGGTCCAGCCGTACATGCGGCGCATCGACGCGGGCGGGGAGCGGACGCTCCAGTTCTTCGGCGGACGCCTGCTGCACGCCGGCCGCAAGAGCGCCGTCCTCGCCCCCGGCGTCGCCTACGACGAGCGCAAGGCGGCCCACCCGGGCATCGCGCCCTGGACCCCGACTCCGGCCGAACTCTCCGTCGCCGAGCGCGCGTTGGCCGCCGTGCCCGGCGCTCCCGAGCTGCTCTGCGCCCGGGTCGACCTGGTGGATGGGGAGGACGGCGAACCCCGTCTCATGGAGCTGGAGCTGGTGGAGCCGAACCTGTTCCTGTGGCTGCATCCGGAGTCGGTGGCACCGGTGACAGAGGCGATCCTGGCCGCGGCGGGCTGAGCCGCTGCCGGGCGGCTGGCCCCCGAGGGGTCACCCGCCGATCCGCGTCCGTTGCAGCAGGCCCCAGGTGAACTCGGCCACGACCTCCCGGCGGACACCCTGACCGTCCGGGGCCTGGAAGGACAGGCCCCAGCGGGTCGGGGCGGTGCCCTCCAGGGGGCGGGCCGGGGCGAAGGCGCGGGCGGCCTCGTCGACCGTGCAGGACCAGGGGGTCAGGTCGGCCGCGGTCCGCAGGTCGGGTCCCTCGGCCCCCGGGGCGCGCACCAGCCACTCGTTCCAGACCCGGCCGTCCGGGGCGGCCAGCACCTCCAGGCGCAGATCGGGCCAGAGCGGGACGGGCCAGCTGCGGGCCTCGCAGTCCAGGTCGCCGATACGGCGGGCGGTCGTCGACTCGGGCTCGCCGAGGATCGAGCGGTACCGGGACGCCGCCGAGCGGGACCGTGGTGAGCGGACCATCGCCTGCCAGCGCTTGTTGGCCTCGCGCATCTGCGCGCGGGAGGCGCCCAGCGTGCGGCAGGCGTCCTCCACCAGGTCCGGGTTGTGGTCGGCCATGCGGCGCAGCAGCACCAACTGGAAGTCCAGCGGGGTGAAGGGGCCGGCGGGGCGCTTTCCGGAGGGCGTGGTCATGGGATCCATCGTCGCCCACCCCGTTCCGCCCGGCCTTTTCCCGCCCAATTGCCCACGCGCCCACCCATTGCCCGCGCAATCCGCGGTGACTAGCCTGTGTTCGTCATTCCGACCGCCTTTTGATATGTCGAACACAGACTTGGATCACTCGGATCACTTGGATCAAGAGAGGGGGCCGGTCGTGGGACGCCTCGTACCTGCCGTGACCCGGGCTCTGGACATCCTCGAGCTCTTCCTCGACGGGGACGGGACGCTCTCCGCCCCCGACATAGTGCGCAGGCTGCGACTGCCGCGCACCACGGTGCACGAGCTGGTCACCACGCTCGCCGCCCGCCAGTACATCGTCCCCGTGACCGGGCAGCCCGGACGCTACCGGCTGGGCGTACGCCCCTACCAGCTCGGCAGCCGCTACGCCGAGCAGCTGGACCTCGCCGCCGAGGGCCAGCAGGTCGCCCGTTCGGTCGCGGAGACCTGCGACGAGACCGTGCACGTGGCGATTCTGGAGGACACCGACGTCATCTACATCGCCAAGGTGGACTCCACGCACGCGGTGCGCATGGTCTCCGCCGCCGGCCGCCGCCTCCCGGCGCACTGCACCTCGGTCGGCAAGATGCTGCTCGCCTCCCTGCCCGAGGAGGAGCTGGGCGCGCGCGTCCCGGACGACGCCGAACTGACCGCGATGACGCCGAACAGCATCACCGACCCGGCCGCGCTGCGCGAGGCCCTGGGCGAGATCCGGCGGCGGGGCATGGCGGTGGAGAGTCGCGAGTCCAACCCGGACGTCAGTTGTGTGGCCGCGCCGGTCCGCGACCGCACCGGGCAGGTGGTCGCGGCCCTGTCCATCTCGGTGCCCATGATCCGCTGGAGCCAGGAGCGGCGGGCGGAGCTGGAGCAGCTCGCCGCGAAGGGCGCCGCCGAGCTGTCGGAGCGGCTCGGCCACCGGGGCGCGGCATGACGGGGTACGAGGTCGCCGTCCACGCGCGGGCGGAACTGGGCGAGGGCCCGACCTGGGACCCGGAGGCCGGGCGGCTGATCTGGGTCGACATCCTCTCCTCCCGGGTGCACGGCTACGACCCCTCCTCGGGCCGGCGCACGGTCCGTACGACCGGGCAGCACGTGGGCGCGGCGAAGCCCCGCGCGGGCGGTGGGCTCGTCCTCAACCTCCGGGACGGGGTGGGCCTGGCGGACCCCGACGGCGCCTTCCGCTGGCTGCACCACGACCCGGTTCCCGGCCGGCGCGGCAACGACGCCGCCGTGGCACCCGACGGCTCCCTGTGGGCCGGCACCATGCGCTACGACGAGGCCCCGGGCGGCGGCACCCTGTCCCGCCTCACCGGCGACGGCACGGCCGAGGTGGTGCTGCCCGCCGTGGCGGTGAGCAACGGCACCGGCTGGAGCCCCGACGGCCGCCTGATGTACTACGTCGACTCACCGACCCGCCGCGTCGACGTCTTCGACTTCGACGGCCAGCGGATCACGGGCAGGCGGCCGTTGGCCCAGGTGGAGGAGGGCGCCGGCTTCCCGGACGGCCTCACCGTCGACGCCGACGGCTGTGTCTGGGTGGCCCTGTGGGACGGCGCCGCGATCCGCCGGTACACCCCTGCCGGCACCCTGGACCGCGTACTCGCCCTCCCCGTCTCCCGCCCGACGGCCTGCGCCTTCGCCGGCCCCGGCCTGACCGACCTCTACGTCACCACGGCCCGCACGGGCCTGGCCGCCCCCCACCCGCTGGCGGGCTCACTCCTCGTCGTCCCCGACGCGGGCCAGGGCCTGGTCCAACCCGCCTTCGCGGGCTGATCCCGTCGGCCCGCTTCGGCGGTCGGGCCTGGTCAGGTGTTCGTCCGGTCCAGTCCCTCCAGGATCTTGCGCTCGGCCGGGGTCAGCGGGGGACCCGCCAGCGGGGGGAGCAGAGGGCCGTTCAGGACGTCGAGGAGGGTGTCAGGGCGGAGGAGGCGCTGCGGCCCGGTGCGGAGGCTGGTGACCTCCCAGAGGGCGGCCGCGGCCCGGTAGGAGCCGGTGGCCGCCCGTGTCAGACGGCGGCTGTAGGAGGTGACCAGGCGGTCGGCGGCTCCGGGCGAGGCGCCGCGGCTGTTCGGGTACCAGACGTCCTGGCCGACCGCGGCCGCCCAGGCCGCGTCGACCGATTGGGCGGCGCCGCGCTGCACACGGCGGGCGAGGCCGGGCGCGTCCGGGCCGGAGCGGCGCAGTTCGTCGCGCAGCAGCCGGGCACCGAGCGCGGCCACCGACATGCCCTGTCCGTACGCCGGGTTGTAGGTGGCCACCGCGTCGCCCAGCGCCACGAAGCCCTCCGGCCACCGCGGCAGTTTCTCCAGGTAGCGGCGCGCGTTGCTGGTGCTGCGGCTGATGTGCACGTCGGTGAGGGGTTCGGCGCCGGAGACGAGCCGGCCGACGATGGGGGACGGCAGATCGAGGGCGTACCGCAGGAACCCGTCGGGGTCCGCCGGCGGCTCACCGCCCCGCGTGCCGGCGAGGCTGACCATCCAGCGGTCGCCCTCGATCGGCAGCACCATGCCGCTGCGGCCCGGCCGGCCCGCGTACGGGTTCGCCTGCACCATCGTCAGCGGGAACTGCTCGGCCCCGGCGGGCGTGCGGTACACGCGTGTGGCGTTGACCAGCCCGGCGTCCACGCCGCGCTCCCGCACCCCGGAGATCCCGAGCTCCCGGAGCCAGGTCACCACCCGTGAACCGCGCCCGCTCGCGTCGACCACGAAGTCCGCGGCCAGCACCTCCTCGGCGGCGGGGGTGGCGACGCGGACACCGCGCACGCGCCCCGCGTCGCCCGCCAGGCCGACCGCCTGCGCCTTGCGGATCACCGTCCCGGTGTGGGCGAGGACGGTGGAGCGGACCGTGAAGTCCAGCAGGGCGCGGGTGCAGCTGAGCATCCGCGGTCCGTCGTGCCGCCAGCGCCGCAGCCAGCCTTCGGGGGTCAGGGCCACCATGCCGTGGCCCAGTGGTATCTCCCGGGCGCCCGCGGCCAGCAGCCGCTCCCGGATGCTCCCGCCCGGTATCAGCTCCTCCATGGCGGCCAGGCCACCGGCCATGAGCAGATGGGCGTGGCGCCCCTGCGGCAGCCCCCGGCGGTGCTCCGGCCCCTCGGGCAGGTCGTCGCGGTCCACTACGACCACGTCGTCCACGACGCCGGACAGCACCGCCGCGGCCAGCATGCCGGCCAGTCCGGCACCGATGACGACAGCTCTACGGGGCATGGGGCTCCTCGGAGTCGGCCATGGCCTCAGCCATGGGAGGTCCTCACCGTTCCTGCTCGTACGGTGGTTTCGGCGGGTGTGGGGACCAGCGCCTGCGCCAGTTCCACGAGACCGCTGGTTCCGGACACCTCCGTGGCGTGGAGGCGGTATCCGCTCGGCGCCGCGAGCGGCTCCTCGCGGGCGGCGGCGCGGCGCGCGGCGTCGGCGAGCATCGCCGCCTCCGCCGCGATCCGCGCCTCGTGGGCACCGTGGCCCGCGCGCCGGGCGGCGGCCAGGGCCCGCTCGCGGACCTCGTCGTCGAAGTACGGGGCGAGCCCCAGCAGCGCGTCGTGGATGGACACCTCCCGCCACTGGAGGCGCGCGAGCGGCAGTTGCCACCACGGGCTCGGCGGCTTGGGCGCGGTGGACACGAACCGCACCCGCGACCACAGCGGGCCCAGCCGCCGGTGGTCGCGCAGGCCGCGCGCCTGGGCGAGGACCGCCGGGAGCAGCCTGGGCAGCACGAAGCCGGCCGAGCACAGCAGCGCGCCGAGCGAGGCCATCGGCGGGGCGACCTTCGTGGACAGCACGTCCAGGTCGTGGCCCGTCCAACGTGCCGCGATGGCCGTGTACTTGGTCAGCTGGAAGCCCACCACGTCCAGTGCCGAGCCGGCCAGGATCAGCCGCAGCCCGGCCCGCAGCAGCCCGGTGACCTCGCGGCTCCACTTGACGCACATCGCGCACGCCGCGAGTGTCGCGGCGCTGTGCCCGAGCAGGTAGAGCAGGATCATCTCGCGCAGGTACGGCGTGTTGGCGTAGTAGGTGTCCAGGTCGGTCAGCCGCTCGGTGCGGGCGTCGCCCAGCATGAACAGCACGACGATGACGACGATCAGCGGAGCGTAGGCGGCGATGCTCCGCAGCACCGTGCGCCGCACCCGCTCGCGCGGGCCGCCCCGCCAGTTGATCAGCAGGATGAGCAGCGAGCAGCTGTACGCGGAGAGCATCCCGTAGGTCAGCGGGGCACCGAAGTTGGGGATGCCCGTGAGGTCGTTGACGGTGGCCAGCGTCAGCGGCGCCGAGCAGACGAACACCAGGGAGCCGAGGACGATCGCCGCACACGTGGACATGGTCAGCGGATTCCGCACCGCGGTACGCGGCCGCCGCAGCAACACGGTCGCGGACAGCCCGAAGATCCCGGCCGCCAGATAAACGACAAGACTCATGACGACCACCTCCCCACACGCCCGACCGGTCCGAGGTCCCTTCCACCCGAAACACCCTCGATCGCATCGGCCTCACGGACGACCGCCCGGGGCAATGTCGTCGTGTGGGCCGCGGATTCCGCTGTGGGGCTTTCGCGTTGCGGTCGTCGGGCCGCGTGGGAGTCGGTCATGGTGTGGTCGTGGGGGTCGTGACGCGGGTGGCCGTTGCGGGGGTGGGGGTGGCCAGGGCGTCCGCGACGCGGACCAGGGCGGCCGGGCCCGGTACGCGGACGGTCAGCCGGTCCGCCTCGCCGGGCAGCGGCTCGCCGGGCTCGCGCACGGCGGCGGCGATGACCGCCGCCCAGGCGGCGGCCTCGGCGCGCTCGGTGTCACCGGTGGCCTCCAGCACCGCCTCGTGGGTGCGCTCGTACAGGGACCGGTCGAAGGACGCGTCCAGATAGCTGAGCGCGTTGTGGATGCTGGTCTGACGCCACATCAGCCGGGTGGTGGGCGTGGCCCAGCGCGGCCGCGGCAGCCGCAGGCAGCGGCGGGTGAGCAGGTCGTCCAGCTCGCGCTCCAGCGGTTCCAGCCGCGCGTACGCCAGCCGGGACCGCCGCCACTCGGTGAGGCGGGGCCCGGCCAGCGGCACCAGGATGCCCGCCGACGTCAGCAGGGCGCCCAACCCGGCGGCGGCCGGCGAGACGTTCGTGCCGAGCGCCGACCAGTCCCGCCCGCACCAGCGGGCGACCACGGCCACGAGCTTGGTCACGCTGTACCCGCCGGCGCACAGCGACCCCACCCCCAGGACCACCAGCCCCGCACGCAGCCAGCCGGCCACCTCGCGCGCCCAGCGCAGCGCGGACACCGTGGTGACGCTGACGGCGTAGAGATGCCCCACCAGGTACAGCACGATCATCTCGGCCACGAACGGCGTCGTCGCGTAGTAGGTGTCCAGGTCGGTACGGCGCTCCACCGGCGCCTCGCCGAGCGCGAACGTGGTGGCGATGCCGACGAGCACCAGCGTGTAGGCCACGATCCAGCGCCGGGCCACCCGGTGCACGTGCTCGCCGCCCCGCCAGTAGACGACGAGGACCTGGGAGGCCGCGCTGTACGCGGTGATCGACGCGTACGTGAGCGGCGCGGCGAGGTTCGGCACACCGCTGAGCCGGTTGATCGCGCCTACCGTCGGCGGGGCCCCGAGGAGGAAGCAGAAGCCGCCCAGACCCAGCACCGCGCAGATCGCGCGGAGATAGGGATCGCTGCGGTGGCGGGCCAGATCGGGGGCCTTCACGGCCAGACCCAGCCACAGCACACCGCAGCTGGCGTAGTTGATCAGGCCGCTCATGTTCCCCGGTTCCCCCGGTAGTTGAGCGCCGCCCCGATACGTCCGGCGAGGCCCTGGCCGTGGTTGGCGCCGTCGCCGAACGCCGGGTCCGCCGGCGTCTCCAGCCAGGTCCGCAGCCGGCGGCCCATCAGCATGCCGAACTGGTCGGCCTCCTGCTCGTCGGCGAGGCTGAAGTCGGTGCGCGCCGCGACCGGCCGGGGCGGGCCCGCGGCGGGTGCGGCGTCCGCGTCGGCCTCCCGCCGGCTCATGTGCCACACCTCGTGGCAGAAGATCACGATCTGGTGCCACACGGCGGCCCGCTGGTCGACGACGACCACGTCCTGGGTCTCGCCCTCCAGCCACAGCCCGCTGGCGGTGTGCGGCGGGAACACCTCCCGCCGGACGACGACCCGGCGGCCCCGCCAGGCGCTGACGGAGTCGACGAGCGCGGTTAACAGCACCTCCGGGTCGGCGGGTACCGGCACCTGGATGGGGTCGATGAGCGCGTCGGCGAGGCGCCGCATCTCCCGTTTCCTACGCACCATGTTCCCCCGTGCATCTCCCAGGCCTGCCCCCATCATCCCCGCGCCGTCCGCGGTGGCGGAAGGACTTCAGAGAGGGCCGTCCGAGCCTACGCGGCGGGAGTTGCCCGCGTCATGCGATCCGGCGACCGTTGTGCGACCGTGAACGACCGCCGTTTTTCGGCTGGTTGCGCGGTTGCCATGTCACCGCCCCGGCGACGGCAGCGGTGTCACCGGCACCCCGCCGGCCGCCGCGCCCAGCAGCGTCAGCCGCACCTGCCCCGGACCCGACAGCGTGGTGAACTCCGACAGCACCGCCAGGGCCAGGGTGTTGGTGCCCCGGGTGCGCAGGATCCCGTTCGGCAGGACGAACGTGTGCTGCGGACCGACATCGTTGATGTACTGGCCCATGTTCCAGCCGTTGAGGAAGATCTGCGCGCGGTAGGAGCGGCTCCGGTCGTCGTCCAGGGTGAGCCCGATCGAGGCGTCGACGCCCTGCTCCACGGCCAGCCGGAACGTGGTCCGGTACCAGGTCACCCCCTGCCGCCGCGCCGCGCGCGGGAACGTCACCGGCTCCCAGTGGCGGTCCGGGAAGCCCGGCAGGTGCCAGCCCTCCCGCTCCCCGTACAGCCCGCCGTTGTTCAGCGGCCCGCGCACCGGGTCGGGCGCGGTCTCGCCCTGGATCCGCCACCGCACCTTCGGCGCGGCCCCGGTGAAGGTGACCGCCGTCAGGCCGCGCGCCGCCTTGTGCGTGTCGCGCGCCGCGCCGTCCTGGTCGTGCTGCATCCGCCGCACCAGGACCGACAGCACGCGCCGGCCGGGCCCGCGCTGCGGGCCGTGCACCGGGAAGACCGCCGTGTCCGACCAACTTCCCTGCCGGATGGTGCTGTTGTCGAGCACCGGCATCCGGTGGGTGCCCAGCGGCTCACCGTCCATCCAGGCCATCAGCAGTCCCTGCGTGCCGGTGCTGTAGGAGAGGGAGACCGACTCGAGGCTCGTGGAGTCCGTGAACGTGCCGCGGTACCAGACGTCCCCGTAGTGGAAGCCGTAGTCGTCGGCGAACAGCACCGGCTGCCCCTTCGGCACGGGGGTCGTGCTGTGCGAGGACGTCCGGTCCGCGGCCTTCCACGCCGAGTCGTCGAAGCCCGGCCCGGACTCGGGGTTCTCGGTGCGCGTCCGCCAGCCGCCGAGCGCGGGCAGCGTCACCTCGGGCACGCCCGGCAGCGGCGCGCCGGCCCGCAGGCTCCCCGAGCCGGTGGCCGACACCGGCACCGCGCGGCCGTTCCACGTCACACCGTCGATGCCGCGCGGCCCCCACATCTCCAGCCCGGTCTCCTCGACGGTGTCGCCGGTGAGGTGCACCGTGGAGCCGCGCACGGTGGCGGTGCGCAGCAGCGCGGGGCCGTGCACCAGCAGGGAGCCCGACGGGGTGTCGTACGGCCACAGGCGCATCGAGGTCGCCTCGTCGGCGAAGAGCAGCAGCAGCGGGCGGTCGTTCTCGTCGCCCTCCACCCGGACCCCGATCAGCCCGCCGGCGCCGAGCGGGACGGTCAGGCGCAGCAGGCCCCGGTCGTAGGCGTAGGCGGCCTCCTGGCTCATCCGGGTGACCAGCGGCTCCTCGGCGGCCTCCAGCACCACGCGGGCCAAGTCGCCCTGCCGCCCGCAGAACACGGCGACGTCCTGCCGTCCCGCGGTGAGGAACAGCATCGGCTGCGCGGTGGAGTACCGCACCTTGCGCCGTCCCAGGGACAGCCCGGTGACCATCAGCCTGGCGTCCCGGGCCGGCACGGTCACCGGCAGGTCGGCGCCGGCCGCGCGCAGCGTCGAGGAGACCTCCTGGTCGCCGTCGTTGCGCAGGACGTAGACGTGGGCGCCGGTGTCCGGGTTCTTCAGGTGGTACGTCCTCAGCCCGCGCACCTTCACATCGGCCGCACGGTCCAGCCTGGCGAAGTCCGGGATGCGCTGGAGCATGTGCCCGATCTGGTGCATCGGCGCCAGTTTGTCGGTGGGCCGGCGGCCCTCGTCGAGGGCCGCACCGTAGTCGTACGACGTGTAGACGACCGGCGCGGGCAGCCAGCCCCAGGAGGTGCCGCCGAAGGCCATGTACACGTTGTGCATGGTGATGCCGTTGGCGAGGTGGGTCAGATAGAAACGCCGCTCGAACGCCGCGTCCCGGGTGCGCCGCGACTCCGCGTACCCCTTGCCCTTGGACCAGGCACCGCCCCACGGATCGAACCAGCCGCCGCCGGACTCCGGCATGAAGCCGGGCGTACGGGGGCTGGCGCTCGCCCCGCCGGTCTTCCCGCCGCTCCCGAAGTACCCCCAGTCGGGCGGGGTCTGGGACGGCGAGGGGTACCCGTCGAACCCGTACAGCCACCCCCGCTTCTCGCCGCCGGTGTCGAACGAGCCGGGGATCCAGTGGCCGTTCCTGCCCTTGTCGTTGTGGAAGAGGGGGACGTCGATTCCGTCGGCGCGCACCTTCTTGTACAGGTGGGCCATGTAGGCGCGCCCGGTCGGCTCGCCCACGTGGGCGTCGTACTCGTTCTCGATCTGGTAGAGCAGAACCGTGCCGGTGCCCCGGGTGAACAGGTGCCGGGCGGCGATGGCGTCGACGTGGCTCAGCCACTCGTCGACGTGCTTCAGGTACGTGGGATCGGCGGTCCGCGCGGTGCCCTCGGTGGTGGTCAGCCAGCCGGGGAAGCCGCCCCCGTCGACCTCGCCGTTGATGTAGGGGCCGGGGCGCAGGATGACGTAGAGGCCGGTCTCGGCGGCCATGCGCAGGAACAGGTCCAGATCCCGCACCCCGGTGAAGTCGTACTTTCCGGGGGCGGGGGAGTGGTAGTTCCAGGCCACGTAGACGCTGACGGCGTTGTAGCCGTACGCGCGCATCTTCTGGAGAACGTCACGCCACAGGGCGGGGCTCGGCAGCCGGAAGGGGTGCATCTCGCCCGACCACAGCACCAGCCGCCGGCCGTCGACCAACAGCGAGTAGCGGTCGAAGCCGACGCTGTGCCGCCGTCCATCGGCGCTCGGCGGGGGCGGCGGCGGGCCCGTGGGCACGGAGCGGGCGGCGTAGGCCGACGGCGCCCCCGGTCCGCCGCTGCCGCCCAGGGCCAGTCCGAGCGCGGCGGCGCCCGCGAGGGCGCTGAATGAACGTCTGCTGAGCGCCAAGGGTGTGCCTCCGGGGCGATCTTACGGGGCGCGGGTGCCGCCATTCTGCACGGAGGCGGGCCCGCGCCCCGCACGCACACGGAACTCGGCGCGCTCGCACGACGCCGTACGAGCGCCGCCGGAGCCCTGCGGAGGAGGCGCCCCGGCCTCGCCGCCACCCCGCTTGTCCCATGCCCGCCGCGCCCGGCCGAGGGGGCAGGCATGCCACGGACCTGGGCGGCGGTGAGGCCGCGGCGGGCGGGGACACCTGGCGGGGCGGGCCCGGGGGCGGGCGCCGGTACGGGGGCGGGCGCCGGTGCCGGTGCGGGGGCCTGCTCTGCCGCTAGGTCCTGTCGTCACATTCCCGTCGTCGCCCGAAGGGCGGCTCCGCGGCGTCTGGTGCGTGCTCTCGGCGTGCCGGGCGGAAGTCCTCGTACTGGACGTACTTGGGCTTTCGCCCGGTGTGGCGAGAGTGCGTGCCAGGCGTCGCGGGGCAGGCGGGAATGTGACGACAGGGCCTAGCCCGCCTGTCCCATGCCTGCCGCGTTCGGCCAGTTCTGGGGGCTGGGCCAGCCGGTCGCCGGGGCCGGGGTCAGGCCGGGGGCGCCGGGAGGCGGGGCGGTCATGCCGCGCACCTGGGCGGCGGTGAGCCCGCCGCGGGCGGGGACACCCGGCGGGGTGGGTCCGGGCGCGGGCGCGGGCGCCGGTACGGGGGCGGGAGCGGGGGCCGGGACCTGCTGCGCCGCCGGTGCCAGGGGGTGCATCGGGGCCGGTGCGGGGGCCGGCGGCGGAGCGGGGGCCGCCGGCAGGGACGTGCCGGGGGCGGGCGGCTGCGGGGCGGGGGCCACCGACGCCGTGACGGGGAGCGGCATCGCGGTGCCGGCGGCCGGGGCGGCTGTTCCCGGGGCGGCGGCGATACCCGGGGCGGCGGCTATGCCGGGAACGGCGGCGATGCCCGGGGCGGCGGCCACCGCGGCCTGTGCGGCGGCCGGCAGCCGCATCCCGCCCCCGTTGGTCTCGCTCACCAGCCGGTCCACCGCGGCCGTACCCGAGCTGTAGTTGGTCCCTGTACCCAGCTCGGGCACGGCCGCTCCCCTCCCGCTCCCGTAGAGCACCTGTTCCAAGGCGGAGACGAGACGGCGAACGTCCACCTCGGGGCGCACCACGAGCCGCAGGAAGCGGCTGGAGGAGCCGATCTTGTTGCCGCATTCGCGGACCAGGATCCGGTGCTCGGTGAGCAGCCGGTCCCGGACCACGGTGCCCTCGGCGCCCACGGGAAGGCGCACGAAGAGGAAGTTGCCCTGGGACGGGTAGACCGTCAGACCGGGCAGCGCCGAGAGGTGGGCGGCCATCTCCAGCCGGTCGCGGCGTACCTGCTGAAGGCTCTGCCGGTACTCCGCGCCGTGCTCCTTGAGCATGAATACCACGTGCTCGGCGAAGGAGTTGAGGTTCCACTTCGGCAGCATCGAACGGACCTTGCCCGCCAGCGCCGGATTGGCGACCAGGTATCCGAAGCGGATGCCGTGCAGGCCGAAGTTCTTGCCCAGGCTGCGCAGCACGACCACGTTCGGGCGCAGCATCGCCTCCTGCACCACGCTCGGTTCGGCCTCGGCGTCGGCGAACTCCAGGAACGACTCGTCGATCACCACCAGGTCCAGGTCGGCCAGGGCGTCCATGAACTGCACCAGGGCGTGCTTGGGCACGAAGCCGCCGTCGGGGTTGTTGGGGTTGCAGACCACGGCGACCCTGGTCCCCCGCCTCCGGATGAACTCGACGTACTGCGCCGGGTCCAGGGCGAAGCCGTTGGACTCCTGGAGCGGGAACATGTCGACCCGCTTGCCGGTCTCCATGGGCTGGTCGGTCCAGCGGCCGAAGGTGGGGACGGGGACGGCCAGGGACTCACGCACGAGCAGATGGTCGATCCAGGTGATCAGCTCGGTGGAGCCGTTGCCCATCGCCACGCACTGCGGCGGCAGCTGGAGCAGGCTGCACAGCTCGGCGGTGATCGTGTCGGCGCTGGACGGGTAGTACGTGACGATCTCGCGCAGCCGTGTCGCCATGTCCTGGAACATGGCGGACGTGGGGAAGTAGGGGTTGCACGGAATGCAGAAGTCCACCGGCCCGGCCCCGTCGCCGCCCTCCCGCGTCAGCGCCGCCATCGACGGGCTGTGCGCCGCGGTGCTGCGGAACAGCGAGGTGACGTTGTCAGCCATCAGATTCCTTTCGAGGGGGCCGTCGACTGCAGCCGGTGGGGAATGAGAGTTCGTCTGCCGAATATGTGACCTTTACGGGCGGTGCTCGTTGAATGTGGGGTGAGCAGGTCTTCGGGCTGGGGTTGATCGGGGGCATCGTGGTTGTAGCCAGAGGCGACCGCCGTGAATCGCAGAACCCTGCCGTCGCCGAAGCCCTGCGCCGTGAACGGAGGGGCCAAGGGTGATCCGCGCGTACAAGTTCCTCCTGCGCCCCACCGTGCGTCAGACGGCTGCGCTGGATGAGATGGTGCGGGACCACTGCTCGCTGTACAACGGGGCACTCCAAGAGCGCCGGGACGCCTACCGGCATGCATCGAGGACCGCCGTCCGGTACGCCGACCAGTCCGCCCAGCTCAAGGAAATCCGGGCGTTCGACCCTGAGCGGCAGGGCCGTTGGTCGTACTCCTCTCAGCAGGCCACGTTGCGCCGCCTGGACAGGGCGTTCGCCGCGTTCTTCCGCAGGGTCAGAGCCGGGGAGAGGCCCGGCTACCCGCGCTTCAAGGGCGTCGGACACTTCGACACCGTGGTCTTCCCCAAGGACGGCGACGGATGCCGCTGGGACTCCACCCCACAGGATCCGCAGATGCGGGTTCGCCTCCAGAGTGTCGGCCACGTTCGTGTGCACCGGCACCGGCCCGTCAAGGGCCGAGTGAAGACGATCAGCATCAAACGTGAGGGGAACCGCTGGTACGTCGTCCTGTCCTGCGACGAGGTGCCAGCCGAGCTCCTGCCGCCCAGCGGTGCTGTGGTCGGTATCGACATGGGGACCGTGCACTTCCTGACCACTTCCGACGGCGCCCACGTCGCCAACCCGAAGTTCTTCAAAGCGATGGCCGAGGAACTGGCCAACGCCCAACGGCACCTGGCGACGTTCCCCAAGCGCACCCGCCGACGCACCAAGAGGCATCGGGCTGCCGTCCGGAAGGTCGCCAAGATCCACACCAAGATCCGCAGGCAGCGGCTCGACTTCCATCACAAGGCCGCGCACGCGCTGATTCGCGACCACGACCTGATCGCGCACGAGCGGCTGAACATCACGGGTATGACCCGCGCACCCAAACCCAAGCCCGACCCTGAAGCGCCCGGCGTGTTCCTGCAGAACCGGGCTGCTGCGAAGACCGGACTCAATCGCAGTATTCTCGACGCGGGTTGGGGGCATTTCCTGACGATCATGACGAACAAGGCTGAAAGCGCCGGTCGCCTCGTGATCGAAGTGGACGCCCGCAACACCTCCCGCACGTGCCCCTCCTGCGGGCACGTCGCAAAGGAGAACCGTGTCACCCAGGCGCTGTTTCATTGCACGGCGTGTGGTCGCAGCGCGAACGCGGACCACGTCGGCGCGATGAACGTCCTCAGCAGGGCCGGGCTGGTCCTCTGCGACGTGGCCTAGCCACTGACGCAGGAAGCCCGCGCGTTCACGCGTGGGTGGAGTCACGGATCCTCCGTGTGTGGCGGGCCCGGCGGGGACGACCGGGCCCGTCGTCCTGGGGTGGCCCGCGCGGGGGAGCACGGGCCACCCATGGATACGGAGAGGGAGGCGGTGTTGTTCAACTCATGTGTGGGAAGTGTGATTTCCGGGTACCCACGGGCCCCCGCGGGTGCGGCGCGGGCCGGGCCTACGAACCGGACCTGCGTTTGTTCCACACGTCGAACCCGACCGCCGCCAGCAAAGCCAGGCCCTTGATGACCTGCTGCCAGTCGGTGCCGACGCTGAGAAGGTTCATGCCGTTGTTCAGCACGCCGAGGACGAGGCCGCCGATGATCGCGCCGAGCACGGTGCCGACCCCGCCGCTCATGGACGCGCCGCCGATGAACGACGAGGCGATCGCTTCCAGTTCGTAGTTCACGCCCGCCTTCGGGGAGGCCGCGTTCAGGCGGGCCGCCACCACCAGGCCCGCCAGGGCCGCCAGCACGCCCATGTTCAGGAACACCTGGAAGGTGACCCGCCGGTCCTTGACGCCGGACAGCTTCGCGGCGGGCAGGTTGCCGCCGATGGCGTAGATGTGGCGGCCGAAGACGGCGTTGCGCATCACATAGCCGTAGCCGACCACCAGCACGCCGAGGATGATCAGCACGATCGGCGCGCCCTTGTAGCTGGCGAGCAGCAGCGTGACGACCAGGACCGCGGCGACGAGGGCGACGAGCTTGAGCGCGAACAGCCGCGCGGGCGGCACGTCGAGGGAGAACTCCTGCTGCCGGCGCCGGTCGCGCACCTCCTGCCACACCACGGAGGCGATCAGGACGACGCCGAGGAGCAGGGTGAGGTTGTGGTAGTTGGTGTGCGGCCCGACCTCGGGCAGGAAGCCGTTGCCCATCTTCTGGAGCCCGCCCGGGAACGGGCCGAGGGTCTGGCCCTTGAGCAGGATCTCCGTCAGACCGCGGAAGAGCAGCATCCCGGCGAGGGTGACGATGAACGACGGTATGCCCAGATAGGCGATCATGAACCCCTGCAGTGAGCCCGCGGCCGCCCCCACCAGCAGGCACAGGCCCACCGCGACCGGCCACGGCACCTGGTGGCTGACTGTCAGCGCCGCCGCCACCGCGCCGACGAAGGCGGTCAGCGAGCCGACCGACAGGTCGATGTGGCCCGCGATGATCACCATCATCATGCCGATGGCCAGGATCAGGATGTAGCTGTTCTGGAGCACCAGGTTGGAGACGTTGCGCGGCAGCAGCAGGTCCCCTCCGGTCCAGATCTCGAACAGGACGACGATCAGGCCGAGCGCGAGCAGCATCCCGTACTGCCGCATGTTGCGGCGCAGGCCGTTCAGCACCAGCCGGAGCAGACCGTGGCCGGCGGCCGCCGCGCCGCGCTCCGGTGGCGCCGGGGCCGGGGTCTGCGCGGTCACGTCCGTGCTCATCGCGTCACCTCTTCGTCCTTCGTGTTCTTCGTCATGTGGCGCATCAGCACTTCCTGGGTGGCCTCGGCCCGCGGCACCTCACCGGTCAGCCGCCCCGCGGCCATCGTGTAGATGCGGTCGCACATGCCGAGCAGCTCCGGCAGTTCGGAGGAGATGAAGAGGACCGCCTTGCCCTGGGCGGCCAGCCGGTCGATGACCGTGTAGATCTCGTACTTGGCGCCCACGTCGATGCCGCGCGTGGGCTCGTCCAGGATCAGCACGTCCGGACCGGCGAAGATCCACTTGCTGAGGACGACTTTCTGCTGGTTGCCGCCGGACAGCCTGCCCACCGGCTCGAAGACGGTCGGCGCCTTGATGTTCATGGACGTGCGGAAGCCCTCGGCGACCTGCCGCTCCTCGTGCTCGTCCACCACGCCCCGCCGCGCCACCTTGCCCAGCGCGGTCAGCGAGATGTTCCGGTGGACGGTGTCGATGAGGTTCAGGCCGTAGTGCTTGCGGTCCTCGGTGACGTAGGCGATGCCGTGCCCGACCGCCTCCGCGACGGTCCTGGTGCTGATCTCCCGGCCGTCCTTGAGGACCGTGCCGGCCGCGTACCGGCCGTAGGTGCGGCCGAAGACGCTCATCGCCAGTTCGGTGCGGCCGGCGCCCATCAGGCCCGCGATGCCGACGATCTCCCCGCGCCGCACCCGGACCGACACGTCGTCGACGACCCGGCGCTGCCGGTCGATCGGGTGGAACACCGTCCAGCCCCGGACCTCCAGGGCTGGGGCCGAGCCCTCCTCGGGCTGGTGCGGGGTGCGTTCGGGGAAGCGGTGGTCGAGGTCGCGGCCGACCATGCCGGCGATGATCCGCTCCTCGGTGGTGCCGGCCGCCTTCACGTCCAGGGTCTCGATGGTGCGGCCGTCGCGCAGGATCGTCACCGAGTCGGCGACCCGGCGGATCTCGTTGAGCTTGTGGGAGATGACGATCGAGGTGATGCCCTGCTTCTTCAACTCCAGGATCAGACGCAGGAGTTTCCCGCTGTCCTCGTCGTTCAGGGCGGCCGTCGGCTCGTCCAGGATGAGCAGCTTCACCGACTTCGACAGTGCCTTGGCGATCTCCACGAGCTGCTGCTTGCCGACGCCGATGTCGGCGACCCGGCTCTCGGGGTGCTCGTCGAGGCCGACGCGGCGCAGCAGTTCGGTGGCGTGCCGGAGGGTGTCGTTCCAGTTGATGAACCCGCGGGTGGCGTGTTCGTTGCCGAGGAAGATGTTCTCCGCAATGGACAGGTACGGCACCAGCGCCAGCTCCTGGTGGATGATGACGATGCCGCGCCGCTCGCTGGCCCGGATGTCCTTGAAACGGCAGACCTCCTGCTCGAAGAGGATCTCGCCCTCGTAGCTTCCGTGCGGATGGACGCCGGAGAGCACCTTCATCAGGGTGGATTTGCCGGCGCCGTTCTCCCCGCAGATGGCGTGCACCTCGCCCCGGCGAACCGTCAGCGTGACGTCCGACAGCGCCTTGACACCGGGAAAGGTCTTGCCGATCGAGCGCATTTCCAGGACGGGTCCCGCCATGGTCGTGCCTTCCAGTCGGTTGGGGTCGGTGGATGCGGCGGTCGCTTCCCGCTACTTGTTCAGCTCGGCGTCGGTGTAGTAGCCGCCCTTCACCAGGACCTCCTCGTAGTTGCTCTTGTCGACGCTCACCGGCTGCAGCAGGTAGGCGGGCACCACCTTCGAGCCGTTGTCATAGGTCTTGGAGTCGTTGACCTGCGGCTTCTTGTCCTTCAGGGCGTCGTCGACCATCGCCGAGGCGACCTCGGCGAGCTTGCGGGTGTCCTTGTAGACGGTCTGCGTCTGCTCGCCCGCGATGATCGACTTCACCGAGGCCAGCTCGGCGTCCTGACCGGTGACGACGGGCAGCGGCTTGCTCCCCGAGCCGTAGCCGTCCGACTTCAGCGCGGAGAGGATGCCGATCGATATGCCGTCGTAGGGCGAGAGCACCGCGTCGACCCGGCCGCTCTTGTAGGAGGAGGTGAGGATGTCGTCCATGCGCCGCTGCGCGGTCGCGCCGTCCCAGCGCAGGGTGGTGACCTTGGTGAGCTGCGTCTGGCCGGACCTCACCTTCAGCTTGCCGCTGTCCAGGTACGGCTTCAGGACGCTCATCGCGCCGTTGAAGAAGTACTTGGTGTTGTTGTCGTCGTTGGAGCCGGCGAACAGCTCGATGTTGAACGGGCCCTTGCCGTCCTTCAGGCCGAGCTTGTCGACGATGTAGCCGGCCTGGAGCCGGCCGACCTTCTCGTTGTCGAAGGAGGCGTAGTAGTCGACGTGCTCCGTGCCGAGGATCAGCCGGTCGTAGGCGATGACCGGGATGCCGGCGTCGGCCGCCTCCTGGAGCACGTTGTTCAGCGACTTGTTGTCGATGGCGGCGACGATCAGGCCCTTGACGCCCTGGGTGATCAGGTTCTCGATCTGCGACACCTGGGTGTCGGGGTTGTCCTCGCCGAAGACCAGCTTGGTCCGGTAGCCCTTGGCCTGGAGGTCCTTGACGACGTTGTCGCCGTCGGAGATCCACCGCTCGGAGGACTTCGTCGGCATCGCGATGCCGATGGTGGCGCCCTTGGTGCTGCCCGCCTTCTCCTTGCTGCCGCCCTCGCTGTTCTGCCCGCAGGCGGACAGGGTCAGGGCGAGGGACGCTGCTGCGGCCGTGGCGGCGAGGGCGGCTCTGCGGTTGCGCATGGGGATCAGTCCTTGTCCGTCTGGTCGGGGTGGGGTGTGGGGAGGTGCTCGCGGCGCCCGTCAGGCGCCGGTGGGGAAGCGGTGGAGCGGGCCCGGCAGCCGGGAGCCGAGCGGCGCCATGTCACCGGCGGCGCCGTGGCGGGCGAGCAGGTCCAGGGCGAGCCGGCCGCGCCGCACCCGTTCCCGGGCGGTGGCCAGGGTGAGCTCGCGCAGATGGTGCCCGTACGGGTAGATGCCGGGCGCCTTGGACAGGCCGAACTTCAGATAGAGCGGTGCGCCGCGCCGGATCAGCTCGGCGACCTCGTACATCCGCACATAGCCGCCGAGGTCGTCGGGCGCCTCGATGTACATGTCCATGGGGGCGCCCGACACCCGTCGGATCTCGGTGAGGTGATCGAGCGTCAGGTCGCTGGGCACGTTCACGGAGTCGGCGCCCAGCCGCTCGAAGACGGCGTACGACGCCGGGTTCACCGGGCCGATCAGCGCGGACACCTTCAGGGTGGTGTCGGCCGGGATCAGTCCCGTCGTACGCGCCCGGTGCAGCGTCCACAGCACCCCCTCGTCGGCGACCAGCAGACAGCGCACGCCCAACTCCGTGGCCCGTACGGCGTCTTCGACGCATCCGGCGACCGCGTCGTGGCCGCGGGCGCGCAGCCCCGCCCCGCGCGAGTCGGAGCGCACGGAGCCGCCGGTGTCCCAGGTGCCGCGCGGGCCGGTGAACAGGCACAGCTCGATGCCGTGTGCGGCACTTGCCCCGGCCATCTCGGTGATCTCGGCGTCGGTCAGCATCCACACGCCGCTGCCCTGGCTGATCCGGTGGATCGGCACATCGAGCCGTGCGGCCTCGTCGAGGACTACCGCCAGCGCCTCCGGGCCCTCGCACGAGGGGATCTCGGTGCGCCAGCGGCCGCCGCCCGGGAAGGCGTGGGACGAGGCGTCGGCGGGGTCGAGGGCGGGGGCGCCCAGGCCGAGTGCGGTGAGCGTCTGCTCACCGGGCCTGCGGGCGGCCGTGGCGGAAGCGTCGGTCACGGGCAGTCCTTCGTGTTCGGTATCTCGGACAAGGTTCGCGACTTCGGGTGTGGCGGGCCGTGCACGGAGACCGGCGGTGAACCGGGCCCGGCGTACCGCGGCCGGTGATCCGGGCCCCGGTGCGCCGCTCACGGCGTCGTCGGGTCACGCCGTGAGCGGCGCACGGTCACGGGCGGAGCAGCACCTTGCCCACCTTCGGGTCGCCCGCCCCGACCAGGTCGATGGCGTGCGAGAACTCGGCGAGCGGGAGTTCGTGGGTGACGAGCGGGAGCGGATCGAGCAGCCCGGCCGCGAACACCCGCACCGTGTGTGCCCAGGCGTGCGGCGGCGCCCCGAAGACGGTGCGCACCTCCAACTGCCGTACGACGAGGTCGGTCGGGTCCAGTCCCTCGGCACCCGGTGCCGGGATGCCCGTCAGGACCAGCCGCCCACCGCGTCTGAGCAGCGCGGCGGCGGTCCGCGCCGCGTCCGCGGACCCGGCGGTCTCGATCACCACGTCGAAGCCGCCGGGCAGTTGCCGGTCCTTGGTGGAGAAGCCGGTGGCACCGAACCGCCGGGCCAGGCCCTCGCGGTCGTCGCGTGTGCCGACGACCAGCAGCTCGGCCGGGGAGAGGGCCTTGAGGAACTGCACGGCGAACATCCCGAGCGTGCCGGTGCCGACCACGGCGACCCGCTCGCCCGGCCGGGCGTCCGCCTTCAGCGCGGCGGCCGCGACACAGGCGGCCGGCTCCAGCAGGGCCGCGGCGGTGAGGTCGGCGCCCTCGGGCAGCACGTGCAGCAGCCTGGCCGGCAGCGTCAGCGTGGCGGCCATCGCGCCGGGCCGGGTGAAGCCGGTCTCCTCGTACCCTGCCGTGCACAGAGTCGTCTCGCCCGCGTGGCAGCGGTCGCACACCTGGCAGTTGCGGAAACCCTCGCCGACCACCTTGCGGCCCACGAGACCGCCGGGCACCCCGGCGCCCACCCGCCGGACCGTCCCGGACCACTCGTGGCCCGGCGTCAGCGGGTAACGGACGTACCCGTCGGGCCGGTTGCCCTGGTACAGCTCGCGGTCGCTGCCGCAGATCCCCACGGCGTGCACGGCGACCAGCGCCTCGCCCGGACCCGGGTCGCGCGGCGTGTGCCCGGCGATCCGGTGCGCGCCCGGGGCCTCGACGACGACCTCGGTGCTCACTTCGCCCCCTTCGGCCTGCGCTGCTCCCAGCCCTCGGCCCACAGGTCGAACCGGGCCTGCTGCTGGGGGAATTCGGCCGCCGCGTCGACGTCCAGCTCGACGCCGAGACCGGGCGTGTCGGAGAGGTGGAAGCAGCCGTCCTCCGGATCCACCCGGGGCGCGCCCCTGACCACCTTCTTGATCTCCGCGTCCGCGAAGTCGTTGAAGTGCTCCAGAACCTTGAAGTTCGGTGTGGTGAAGCCGACTTGGAGTGAGGCGGCGGTGAGCACGGACCCGCCCACGTTGTGCGGGGCGACGAGCATGTAGTGCGTCTCGGCGGTCGCGGCCAGTTTCCGGGTCTCCCAGATGCCGCCGATGTGGCCGACGTCCGGCTGGATGATGTCGGCGGACTGGTCGTCGAAGAGCTCGCGGAACTCGATCCGGTCGTGGATGCGCTCTCCGGTGGCGACCGGTACGTCCACCTTGGCGGCGACCTTCCGCAGCGCCTTCAGGTTCTCCGGCGGCACCGGCTCCTCCAGCCAGGCCGGGGCGAAGGGCGCCATCTCCCTGGCCAGCCGGACGGCGGTGGCGGGGGAGAAGCGGCCGTGCATCTCCAGCATCAGCTCGGCGTCCGGGCCGATGGCGTCCCGTACGGCCTCGATGAGCGAGACGGCGTACAGGGTTTTCTCGTGGTCGAGTTCGAAGTGCCCGGTGCCGAAGGGGTCGATCTTGAGCGCCCGGTAACCGCGCTCCATGACCCCCCGCGCGGCCTTGTGGTACGCCTCCGGGGTGCGCTCGGTGGTGTACCAGCCGTTGGCGTATGCCTTGACCCGGTCGGTGACCTTGCCGCCGAGCAGCTGCCACACCGGGACGTTGAGTGCCTTGCCCTTGATGTCCCAGCAGGCCATCTCCACCACCGCGATGCCGGACATCACGATCTCGCCCGCGCGGCCGAAGTCGCCGTACTTCATCCGGCGGACGAGGTCCTCGGCGGCGAACGGGTCGGAGCCGAGGATGTGGTTGGCCTCGGCCTCCCTCAAGTAGCCGATGAGCGCGTCGGTGTGGCCCAGCATCCGGGTCTCGCCGACCCCCGCGATGCCCTCGTCGGTGTGCACCTGGACGTAGGTCAGGTTGCGCCACGGCGTCCCGACCACATGGGTGCTGATTCCGGTGATGCGCACGGCGCCCGCCCCTCGGCTGCTCGACATCGATGTCGTTGTTCGAGATTTCGTCAGACGTTCGAAATGCTGGCGAGACAGTAAGGAGGGGGTGGTGAGGGTGTCAATGGGTCCGACAGATAACGGTTTCGGCGAGACTTTCGACCACTCTTTCGATCCCGCACAGAACCTTCACAGGGGTGCCTAGGAACCGCGCCCATCCGGAACTTACTCTTCCCGCGTCATGAACTACTGCCACCCGTGCCGACGGCACCTCAACGGCGCCCTCGCCTGCCCGGGGTGCGGCACCCCAGTGGAGACCCTTCCCTCGTACGCGGAGGATCCGGGGATGGGCACGGAGCCGGCGACCGCCCAAGTCCCGCAGGAGAGCGGGGGGTTCCACCTCGACGAGGGGCGGGACGGCCACGGCGGGCATGACGGCCGCGACGAGTACGACGGCCGCGACGGGTACGACGGGGATGGCCTCGACGGCGGCCCTGCCGAGCCGGAGGGGCGGGCCGGGCGGCGCCGCCCGCGCGGCCGCGGCCGGGGCCGGGGCGGAGCCGCCGAGGCGGCCCGGACGGACGCCGAGGGCGTCGAGAACGGCGAGGACGTCGAGGACGCGGAGTCCGCGGGGCGCCGGGGCGCGAGCCGGCGGGACCGCAAGGCCGCGGCTCACCGCAGGCGCCGCCGCCGGGTCCTGCTGATAGCCGCCGGCTTCGTACTGGCGGGCGGTGGTCTGAGCCTGGCCGAACTCGGCGTCGACGCACCGGGCCTGCCGGGCTTCTCGCACCCCGAGCCGGCGGCGGTCGGCGACGACTTGGGGGAGGGCGACGCGTCCCCCACCGGTACCGGCGGGACGACCGCGCCGGCTGACGGTGCTCCGGGGACCGGTACGGGCACGGCCTCACTGGACGCCTCCAAGTCGGCCTCGCCCTCCGCCTCCGCGAAGGGCGGGAAGCCGAAACCGGACGCGAGCGGTGCGAGCAGCCCCCGGGAGTCGGCCGAGGCGACGGCGCAGGACGGCACGGGCGGCGGCTCGGACGGGCCGGGTGCGCCGGACCCGGCGACCTCGGAGGCGCCCCGGCCCGCGGACCCGCCGACGACGGACCCCGCCCCACCGCCCCCTCATCCGGATCCGACCCCCACGCCGACGCGCACGTGCGACCGCTTCCTGTGGTGGTGCACGTAGGGCGCGATCCACGTGCCTGCGGGCCGCCCCGTCGGCGCCGGGCTCCACGCCCCCGTGACGGCGGCTGCGGTCAGCCGATTTCCCCCTGGTCCACCATCCGCCGCAGCAGGTCCCGCAGCGCCAGCCGCTCCCCCTCGGAGAGGCCCGCCAGCGGCTCCCGCGCGAAGCGCAGCCCTTCCCGCAGCTCCCGGGCCACCCGCCGCCCCTCCTCGGTCGCCGCCGCCAGCTTCACCCGCCGGTCACCCGGATCCGGCCGCCGCTCCACCAGTCCCCGCGTCTCCAGCCGGTCCACGATCCCGGTGACGTTCGACGGCTCGCACTTCAGCTTCTGCGCCAGCTTCCGCATCGGCAGCGGCTCCAGCGACAGCAGGCTCAGCAGCCGCGCCTGCGCCCCGGTCAGCGCGTGCTCCCCGGCGGCTTCCTCGTAGTCCTCGTAGAACCGGGCCACGACGTCGCCGATCAGTTCGACGACCTCCAGGGTCAGCGCGTCGGGTCGGCGGGTGTTCGGTGCAGCGGCCATGCGACCAGCGTACCGGCTTACTTGACTTCATGAAATATTCAGGCGCATGGTTGTTTCAGTAACTGAAGTAACTGAAAGGTCGCTGTCGTGATCAACCGAGAATGGCACCTGCTCAGCCGTCCGGTCGGCTGGCCGAAGCCCGAGGACTTCGCCCTGGTCGAGACCGAGGTCCCGCGGCCGGGTGAGGGCCAGGTCCTCGTACGCAACGAGTACCTCTCCGTCGACCCTTATATGCGGGGCCGGATGAGTGCGGCCAAGTCGTACGCCGCGCCGTACGAACTGGGCAGGCCCATGCAGGGCGGCGCCGTCGGCGAGGTCGTCGCCTCCGAGGCCGAGGGGATCGCCGTCGGCGACCACGTCCTGCACTTCGGCGGCTGGCGCGAGTACGCCGCCGTGAACGCCCGCAGCGCGGTCAAGGTCGACCCCGCGGCCGCGCCCCTGCCGGCGTACCTCGGCGTGCTGGGCATGACCGGGCTGACCGCCTACGCCGGTCTGCTGCGCACCGCCTCCTTCAAGGAGGGCGACGCCGTCTTCGTCTCCGGCGCGGCCGGCGCGGTCGGCGGGCAGGTCGGGCAGATCGCCAGGCTCAAGGGCGCCTCGCGGGTGATCGGCTCCGCCGGCTCCGACGAGAAGGTCCGGCTGCTGACCGAGGAGTACGGCTTCGACGCCGCGTTCAACTACAAGAGCGGCCCGGTGGCCGAGCAGTTGCGTGCCGCCGCCCCGGACGGCGTCGACGTCTACTTCGACAACGTCGGCGGCGAGCACCTGGAAGCCGCCATCGGCTCCCTCAACCTGGGCGGCCGCATCGCGATCTGCGGAATGATCTCCGTCTACAACAACACCGAGCCCGCCCCGGGCCCGAAGAACCTCGCCCGCCTGATCCAGACCCGTGGTCGCATCGAGGGCTTCCTCGTCGGCGACCACTACGACCTCCAGCCCGAGTTCGTGCGGGAGGTCGGCGCGTGGGTGCGCTCGGGTGAGCTGAAGTACCGCCAGACCGTCGTGGAAGGCATCGAGAACACGCTGGAGGCCTTCCTCGGCGTGCTGCGCGGCGACAACACCGGAAAGATGATCGTCAAGCTCTGACCCCTCCCGGTGGCCGTTCCCTGGAGTTTCGGTATGCGGTAACTTCTTTCCGGAACCCGAAACCGCCAGGTGCGACCGTGGGCGCGAGTCGCGGCGGACGAAGGAAGGAACGCAACCCCATGCCCAGCTCTGCAATCCGACGTTCTGACGTCCTGTACACCGCCGTCGCCACCGCCGAGAACGGCCGTGACGGCCGGGTCGCCACCGACGACGGCAAGCTCGACGTCGTCGTCAACCCGCCCAAGGAGATGGGCGGCAGCGGTGCCGGCACCAACCCGGAGCAGCTGTTCGCCGCCGGCTACAGCGCCTGCTTCCAGGGCGCCCTCGGCGTCGTCGCCCGCCAGGAGGGCGCCGACATCTCCGGCTCCACCGTCACCGCGAAGGTCGGCATCGGCAAGAACGAGGACGGGTTCGGGATCATCGTGGAGATCTCGGCCGACATCCCGAACGTCGACGCCGCGACGGCGAAGAGCCTGGTGGAGAAGGCCCACCAGGTGTGCCCGTACTCGAAGGCGACCCGGGGGAACATCACGGTGACGCTGGCCTGACCCCGACGGCCCGTTCGCCCGGTCCGGCCCCCACCGCAGTGGGGGCCTTTCCCTTCCGGGTCGAACTCGCGTAGCTCCTTCCGGCGGTCGCGACGGCCGGTGGCGACCCGGAGGAGAGCGCCGCGGGCCACCCGCTGACACGCCGGGCCGATCCCACGGCGACCGACGCGTTCGAATGCGCCCTGGCCGGGTTCTACACCCGCAGCGCACGCCTGCCGGCGCCATGCTGGTCACCGCACATCCGGACCCACGAGGCGTGGTACGGCAGACTGTGCCGCACATGGCCGGCCCGGCGCACGGGCTGGTCGTGACCATGGATCCGCCACGACCCGATCACGACGCAGTCCCCGCAAGAGCCCTTGTCCGAGAACGGTGCCAGGAGCGGAAGCCGGCCATGAGACGCACCCACCCCGTGAGCCCCTTCGGCCTCTACGGGACGTCGCCGACCACGTCATCGACACCGAGGACTTGCGCGACATCCCCCCTCCTCCGCTAGGTCGCCCTCATGCCTCTTTCCCCCGTCCTGGATCCCCTCGACGCCCCGGTTCCCGCCTATGGCACCGGCTCCCTCTGCGACCTGCTGCCGGCAGTCGCCGCGGGCTTCGGCCTGAAGAACAGCGCACCCCCGCCCATTCCGGCGACCGGGCTGCGGCTGCCTCCCGCCGACCGGGTGTGCGTGTTCCTCATCGACGGACTGGGCCATCACCAACTGCGTGAGCACGCCCCCTACGCACCGTTCCTCGCCTCACTGGCGGACTCCGCGCCGGCCGACGGCAATCCCGCCCCCATGCTGACCGCCGGATTCCCCTCCACCACGGCCACCTCGCTGGCCTCCTTCGGAACCGGCCTGCCCACGGGCCGCCACGGCCTGGCCGGCTACACCGTCGCCGTTCCCGGCCACGGCGTCCTCATGAACCAGTTGCGCTGGGAGCCGTGGACCGAGCCCACCGACTGGCAACCGCACCCGCCCCTCTTCCGCACCCTGCACGCCCAGGGCATCCATACCGCCCAGGTCCTGCCCACCCGTTTCGCCACCACGGCGCTCACCCGCATCGCCGTCTCCGGTGGCCGCTTCATCCCGGAGGACGACGCCGACCGCCGGATGGACCGGGCCGCCGCCGAACTCGCCCTGGCCGGCCGCGCCCTCGTCTACACCTACCTCGGCGACCTCGACGCCGCTGGCCACACCTTCGGCGTCGACTCCGACGAGTGGCGCGAACAGCTCATGCGCGCCGACCGGCTCGCACAACGCCTGGCCAACCGCCTGCCGGCCCGCTCCGCCCTGTACGTCACCTCCGACCACGGCATGGTCGACGTCGCGCCCCAGGACCGCGTCGACTACGACGACGAATGGGATTTGCGTGCAGGCGTCGCCCTGCTCGGTGGCGAGGCCCGTGCCCGCCACGTCTACACCGCGCCCGACGCCGCCGCCGACGTCCACGCCGCCTGGTCCGAAAGGCTGGGCGAGCGCATGTGGATCGCCACACGGGACGAGGCGATCGAGGCGGGCTGGTTCGGCCCGGAGGTCGAGGACCGCGTCCGCGAACGCATCGGCGACGTGATCGCCGTCGCACAGACCGACGTGGCGGTGATCGCCGGCCGAACCGAGCCCGGCGCCAGCACCATGACCGGCCTCCACGGCGCAATGACCCCCGACGAACTGGCAGTACCCCTGCTCCGGGTGCAGGCCTAGGCCCGCTCGTTTGGATCATGCCGGGCTCGCGGGCCCTGGCACCGCGCCTCGCCCGTGGTGCTCAGCCAGCCAGTGCCGCCCGGTGCACCGCCCTCGCCAGGCGGTCGTTCTCCGGGGCCGCGCCGCCCGGGAAGGCGAAGCGGCGGCGGGTGTAGCCGTAGGCCAGGCCACTCGCCGGGTCGGCGACGGCCCGGTCGTCGGCCGGCTCGGCGGGCGTGAAACCGCCGTCGGCGCCGACCAGGCCCGCCCGGTGCGCGAGCATGTCCCGCAGGGTCAGCGCGCCCTTGCCCTCGGCCGCGAACTCCGGCCAGTCGTACGTCACTTTGCGGTCCAGCTCCAGGGTGCCGTCCTGGACGAGCAGCGCGACCACGAGATGCGCGGCGCCCTTGGTCGACGAGTACACCCCGTACAGCGAGCCGCCGTCGGCGCCGTCCGGTCCGGCCCACAGGTCGACCACCCGCCGCCCGTGGACGTACGCGCACAACTGCCCCTCGTAGTCCGGCCGCTGAGCCGCCACGAACGCGGCGAACTCCTCCCGCACCGGTTCGTAGCCGTCGGCGACGGTGCCGTGGATCTCCTGGGTCATCCGCTCTCCTCAACCTGACCGGTGCTCGCCGGCGACACAGTGCGTCCCGCAGATCGGTACGGCGGCGCCCGGCCGTTCGACTCAACGGGCCGCGTACCCGGAGGACGAGCGGGCGCGTACCCGGAGGTTGGGCGGGCGTGGGCCCCGCATACAGTTTTCCCATGCGTGACCTCGGGGCCGGCTTCGCCCATCTCCTCAAAGGCCAGCGCTGGATGGCCCGGCACGGGCAGTCGTACCGCTTCGGACTGCTCCCGGGGCTGATCACGCTGGTGCTGTACGCGGCGGCGCTCACCGCGCTCGCGCTGTGGGGCGGCGACGCCGTCACCTGGGCCACCCCCTTCGCCGACGACTGGCCGGGGCCCTGGACCGGCCTCTTCCGCGGCCTGCTCACCGCCGTGCTGTTCGCCCTGGGGCTGCTGCTCGCCGTGGTCACCTTCACCGCAGTCACCCTCCTGATCGGCCAGCCCTTCTACGAGAGCCTGTCCGAACAGGTGGACCGGGACGTGTCGCCCGACGGCACGGCGCCCGAGTCCGGCCTGCCGCTCTGGCGCGATCTGTGGATCTCGGCCCGCGACAGCCTGCGCATCGTCGTGCGGGCCGCGCTGTGGGGCGTACTGCTCTTCGTGCTGGGCTTCCTGCCGTTCGTCGGGCAGACGGTCGTGCCGGTGCTCGGCTTCTTCGTCACCGGCTTCTTCCTGACCGAGGAGCTCGCCGCCGTCGCCCTCCAGCGCCGGGGCGTCGGGCTCGGTGACCGTCTGGCTCTGCTGCGCTCCCGCAAGCTGTTGGTCTGGGGCTTCGGCGCCCCGCTCGGCCTGGCCTTCCTGGTGCCCTTCGTGGCGGTGTTCCTGATGCCGGGCGCGGTCGCGGGCGCCACCCTGCTCGCCCGTGAGCTGCTGGACGAGGAGACCGGCGACGCGGTCACCCCGGCACCCCGGACGCCGTCGCAGTCGCCGGCGCCCGCCTGACGCGGGGCTACGGCACAGCCGGGCGAGGCCGCCCGTGTTTGTGAAGGGTTCGTACGAGATCGCGGCACAGTGCCCGATGACCGGCCGGCTTCTCCCTCAGGCGGTTAACGTCGGGTCCGGGCCGAGTCTGCCCACCGGCAGCCCCGGTCCGGGACCTGACCCCTGGGCCGGGGCTGGGCCGGCGCGCTCAGCGCGCCGAGAAGCCGTACACCGTCCGCGAGCGGAAGACCTCGCCCGGCCTGAGCTCGGTGCTCGGGAAGCCGGGGCGGTTGGGGGAGTCCGGGAAGTGCTGGGTCTCCAGGGCGATCCCGTCGCCCGGGGCGAAGGGGGCGGGGAGATGGTCGCCGGTGTAGAGCTGGAGGCCCGGCTCGGTCGTCGCCACCGTCAGGACCCGGCCGCTCGCCGGATCGTGCAGCTCGGCGACCTGCACCGGCTCGTCCGTGACGCCCTTGTCGAGGACCAGGTTGTGGTCGTAGCCGGAGCCCACCTCCCGCGTCTCCCGGAAGTCGAAGCGGGTGCCCGCCACCTCGTCGAGGGCACCGGTCGGGATCAGATCCTCGTCCACCGGCGTGTACTGGGAGGCGGCGAGCCGCAGTTCGTGCTTGCCCGCGCCGCCGAAGCCGCCGAGGTTCCAGTACGAGTGGCTGGTGAGGTTGACGACGGTCGGCGCGTCGGTGACCGCCGTGTAGGCGAGGTGCAGGGCGCCCGCCTCGTCCAGGGTGTACGTCACCGAGACCTCCAGGCGGCCCGGGAAGCCCTCCTCGCCGTGCGGGCTGACCCGGCTGAGGCGTACACCGTGCTCGACCGGCGCCGCCTCCCACATCCGCTTGTCGAAGCCGCCGTCACCGCCGTGCAGCGTGTTTCCGCCCTCGTTCTGCTCCAGCGCGTACGTCCGCCCGTCCAGCGGGAAGCGGCCCCCGGCGATCCGGTTGGCGTACCGCCCGATCAGCGCGCCGAGGAACGGCTCGGGGTGGGCCAGATAGCCGTCCAGGCCGGGGAACCCCAGCACCACGCCCGCCGTGCGCCCGTCCCGGTCAGGGACCTCCACCGACTGCACGATCCCGCCGTACGACAGCACCCGTACCCGCACCCCGGCCCGCTCCAGCGTCCAGCGGTGCACCTCGGTGCCGTCGGCCAGCGTGCCGAAGAGTTCGCTCATGGGGAAAACCCTAAGTCCTGTCGTCAGGAGGCATTCAGGGGCTCTGCAGGGGCCTTTCAGGGGGTCTTCGCGGTGACGGTCCGGTAGGCGATCTCGGCGATCCGGGCCTGGCCGTTGCGGCTGGGGTGGAACCAGTCCCAGTGGCTGAGCTGGTCGGTGCCGAAGCGGTAGTCGAAGACCGCGTTGTTGTCGAAGCGGCAGCGGTGGTCCTTCGCGCAGACCTCCTTCAGCACCCCGTTGTACGACCGCACCCGGGCCTGCACCGTGTCGCGCCGCTTGGTGGCCGCCGCGTCCAGCGCGTCGGCGTTGCCCAGCATGGACGGGCAGATGCCGAGCTTCCAGATCTGCTTGCCGAGCGCGTTCGTCCGGCCCTCGGACCACAGCCGCTTCAGGTCCGGCACGCTGGAGACGTACACCTGTGTCTTGGGCAGGGCCTGACGCAGTGTGTCCATCGCGGCCTCGAGCTCGGCCCGGAAGACCGCCACCGGCGTCATCGCGTCCAGGGAGTCACGGCAGGCGTCGTTGGCTCCGGCCATCACCGTCACCAACTGCGGCTTCTTCTGCGCGGCCTGCGCCATCTGGCTGTTCAGATCGGCCATCCGGGACCCGGTCACCGCGAAGTTCCAGCTGCGCTGGGCCGCCCCGGTCAACCCGAGCAGCCGCACCGCCAGGCTGTTGACCGACGCGTCGCTGCCCGTCGCCCAGGACACCTCCGGGCAGTCCGTCAGCACCATGCAGGAGTCGAAGCCGCGGGTGATGGAGTCGCCGACCGCGGCGATCGAGTCCGGGCTGGTGTTCCAGACGGGTGGCGGTGCCGCGGGCGGGCGGGAGGCTCCGGCCCCGGCCTCCAGTCCGACGGCGTTGCAGCCCGCCGTGGCCAGTACGGCCGCCGCCACGACGGCGTGAGCGGCCCGGGTACGGTGACGTCGTTTCCGCATGCCCTGGTGATCCCCTCGATCGTCGTGAAGTGCTCCCCTCCATGAGAACGCGCGAGGGTTCCCGCCCCCACTCGAGTGGGGGCTCGCACCCGTACAAGCGTCCCCCTGGGTGAATGGAGGGCGTTTCCTGGCACTGGGACCGACGGTACGTCACACTCCTTGCCCCGTCTCACGGTAGCCTCGCCATCAACGTGGCCTCAACGCCACCGCTGTCCGCCCGCCCGCACCATGTCCCGCTCTGTCCGGAGGTCCCGGTGACGACACGTGGAGTTCTGTACGTGCACTCCGCGCCGCGCGCGCTGTGCCCGCACGTCGAGTGGGCCGTCGCCGGGGTGCTCGGTACGCGCGTCAGCCTGGACTGGATCCGGCAGCCCGCCTCGCCCGGCACCTGGCGCTCGGAGTTCTCCTGGCAGGGCCAGCCCGGCACCGCCTCCAAACTCGCCTCCGCGCTGCGCGGCTGGCAACTGCTGCGCTTCGAGGTCACCGCCGAGCCCTGCACCACCGCCGAGGGCGAGCGCTACAGCTGCACCCCCGACCTCGGCATCTTCCACGCCGTCACCGGCATCCACGGCGACATCCTCATCCCCGAGGACCGGCTGCGCGCCGCCCTGCTGCGCTCCCAGCGCGGCGAGACCGACCTGGAGGCCGAACTCGCCAAGCTCCTGGGCAAGCCCTGGGACGACGAGTTGGAGCCGTTCCGCTATGCGGGTGAAGGCGCCCCCGTCCGCTGGCTGCACCAGGTGGTCTGACGGCTTCGGACCACTCCCGGATCCGAGGCTCCCACAACGACGACGCTCCTTGCAGAGCCGAAGGGCCCCCACCGATCGGTGGGGGCCCTTCGGACATCCGCTGCCGGGCGTTCTCAGACCGTCCGGAACGCCAGCACCACGTTGTGCCCGCCGAAGCCGAACGAGTCGTTCAGCGCGGCGATACGGCCCTCGGCGGGCAGCTTGCGCGCCTCCCCGCGGACCACGTCCGCGTTCGCCTCGGCCTCGGGGTCGATGTTCTCGACGTTGATGGTCGGCGGAGCCACCCGGTGGTACAGCGCCAGCACCGTGGCCACCGACTCCACACCGCCCGCGCCACCGAGCAGGTGGCCGATCATCGACTTGGTAGCGGAGACCGCGATGTGGTCGGCGTGGTCGCCGAAGACCTTGCGCAGCGCCTTCAGCTCGGCGATGTCACCCGCCGGCGTCGAGGTGGCGTGCGCGTTCACGTGCACGATCTCCGCCGGGTCCAGGCCGGTGCTGTCGAGCAGGTGCTGCAGGGCGTGCGAGATGCCCCGGCCCTCCGGCTCCGGCTGGACGATGTCGTGGGAGTCGGCGGAGATGCCCTGGCCGACCGCCTCCGCGTAGACGCGGGCACCGCGCTTGGCGGCGTGCTCGGCGGACTCCAGGACGAGCACACCCGCGCCCTCGCCGAGGACGAAGCCGTCCCGGTCGACGTCGTAGGGGCGCGAGGCGCCCTCGGGGTCCTCGTTGTTCTTCGACATCGCCATCATGTTGCCGAACGCGGCGATGGGCAGCGGGTGGATCGCCGCCTCCGTACCGCCGGCGACGACGACGTCGGCACGGCCGGTGCGGATCATCTCGATGGCGTAGCCGATGGCCTCGGCACCCGAGGCACACGCGGAGACCGGCGTGTGCACGCCCGCGCGGGCGCCCACGAGCAGGCCCACGTTGGCCGAGGGGCCGTTCGGCATCAGCATGGGGACGGTGTGCGGGGAGACGCGGCGGACGCCCTTCTCCTTCAGCACGTCGTACTGGTCCAGCAGGGTGGTCACGCCGCCGATGCCGGAGGCGACGACCGTGCCGAGCCGGTCCGGGTCGACGGAGCCGTCCTCACCGGCCTTGCCGGTGAAACCGGCGTCCTTCCAGGCCTCCTGGGCCGCGATCAGCGCGAACTGCGCCGAGCGGTCCAGACGGCGGGCCTGCGGCCGCGGGATGACCTCGGTCGGCTCCACGGCCACCGGAGCGGCGATACGGACGGCCTGGTCGGCCGCCCACTCCTGGGTCAGGGGCTTCACGCCGGACTTGCCGGCGACCAGGCCCTCCCAGGTAGAAGCTACGTCGCCACCCAGCGGTGTGGTTGCGCCGATACCGGTGACGACCACGGTGCGATTGGTCGAGCTCACGGGAATTCTTTCTCCAACGGAACGAGGATTCGTACGGCGCCACCGCCGGGTGGCGGGGCAGTCAGCCCAAGGCTGTGATCGGTCGATCAGCCCTGGTGCTTGAGGATGTAGTCGGTCGCGTCGCCGACCGTCTTGAGGTTCTTGACGTCCTCGTCGGGGATCTTGACGTCGAAGCGCTCTTCGGCGGCGACGACGACCTCGACCATGGACAGCGAGTCGACGTCCAGGTCGTCGGTGAAGGACTTGTCCAGCTGGACGTCCTCGACCGGGATCCCGGCGATCTCGTTCACGATCTCCGCGAGACCGGCGACGATCTCTTCCTGAGTGGCGGCCATGTCGGCGCTCCTTCGTAGATTTCCAGAGGGTGTGGCGCCCACCGCGTCAGCGGCAGGGGTGTGCGGTCCCGCACCGGAAGCATGATCCGGCACGGAGTGCCTAGGGGAGGGTAACGACCGTCGCGGCGTACACGAGACCCGCCCCGAAGCCGATGACGAGCGCGGTGTCGCCGCTCTTCGCCTCGCCGGTCGCCAGGAGCCGCTCCATCGCGAGCGGGATCGAGGCGGCCGAGGTGTTGCCGGTGGTGCGGATGTCACGGGCGACCATGACGTGCTCCGGCAGCTTGAGCGTCTTCACCATCGAGTCGATGATCCGCACGTTGGCCTGGTGAGGGATGAAGACGTCCAGTTCGTCCGGGGTGATCCCGGCCGCGTCCAGCGCCTGCTGGGCGACCTTCGCCATCTCGAACACGGCCCAGCGGAACACCGCCTGGCCTTCCTGCGTGATCGCGGGGAACTTGACGTTGCCCTCGCTGTCCACGGGAAGCTCGGACACGTCGCCGCTGTGGAAGCGGTCCCACGGCACGGTCTGCTTGATGGTCTCGGCCTTGTCGCCCTCCGAGCCCCACACGGTCGGGCCGATCGCGGGCTCCTGCGAGGGGCCGACCACGACCGCGCCCGCTCCGTCGCCGAAGAGGAAGGCCGTGGCCCGGTCCTCCAGGTCGGTCAGGTCGGAGAGCCGCTCCACGCCGATGACCAGCACGTACTCCGCCGAGCCCTCGACGATCATGCCCTTGGCCAGGGTGAGGCCGTAGCCGAAGCCGGCGCAGCCCGCCGAGATGTCGAAGGCGGCCGCCTTGTCCGTGCCGAGCTTGTCCGCGATCTCGGTGGCGATGGCCGGGGTCTGGCTGAAGTGCGAGACCGTCGAGACGACCACCGCGCCGATCTGCGAGGCGTCGATCCCGGCGTCCGCGATCGCCTTGCCGGAGGCCTCGATCGACATCGCCGCGACGGTCTCCTCGGGCGACGCCCAGTGCCGGGTCTCGATGCCCGAGCGCGAGCGGATCCACTCGTCGGACGAGTCGATCCGCTCAAGGATCACCTCGTTGGGCACCACGCGTGTGGGCCGGTACCCGCCCACACCGAGGATGCGCGCGTACGGGGCACCCTTGCTGGGCTTGATCTTCGACATGCTCGTCGGCTCCTTAAAGGCGTCAGGCGCTCGCGTGCTCAGCGATGAGCTCGCGGGCCGCGTCGAGGTCGTCGGGGGTCTTCAGCGCCAGCGTCTTCACGCCGGGCAGCGCGCGCTTGGCCAGACCGGTCAGGGTGCCGCCGGGGCACACCTCGATCAGGGCGGTGGCGCCCAGCTCCTTGAAGGTCTCCATGCACAGGTCCCAGCGGACCGGGTTGGCGACCTGTCCGACCAGCCGCTCGACGACCTCGTCGCCGCTGTGCACGGCCCGGCCGTCCTTGTTGGAGACGTAGATGACCTTCGGGTCGACGGGCGAGAGCGACTTGGCGGCCTCCGCCAGCCTCTCGACCGCGGGGGCCATGTGGTGCGTGTGGAAGGCGCCGGCCACCTTCAGCGGGACGACCTTGCGCACGCCCTCGGGCTTGTCCTCGTTCAGCGCGGCGAGCTGCTCCATGGTGCCGGCGGCCACGATCTGGCCCGCGCCGTTGACGTTCGCCGGGGTCAGGCCCAGCTTGCCCAGGTGCGCGGTGGACACGTCCGGGTCGCCGCCCAGCAGCGCGGACATGCCCGTCTCGGTGATCGCGGCGGCCTCGGCCATGGCCTGGCCCCGGCGGCGGACCAGGGTCAGCGCGGCGGTGTCCTCCAGGACGCCCGCGAACGCGGCGGCGGTGATCTCGCCGACGCTGTGGCCCGCGACCACATCCGCGCCGGTGTCACCCAGTGCCGCGGCCGACAGGAGCCCGGCGGCGACCAGCAGCGGCTGGGCCACCGCGGTGTCGCGGATCGCGTCCGCGTCGGCCTGCGTGCCGTAGTGCACGAGGTCCAGGCCGATGACGTCGGACCAGGCGGCCACACGGTCGGCGGCGCCGGGCAGTTCGAGCCAGGGAGTCAGGAAGCCGGGCGTCTGGGCGCCTTGGCCGGGAGCGACGAGTACGAGCACTCTCACACTCTCTCTTGGGGACGGCCGCGGCCGCCCGTGGGGACAGGGACGAAGAACGGCAAGGGGTTTTGTGGGCCCCCGACAAAAGCCTAGGCCTGGGGATCTCCGTCGGCCAGACGCCCCAGGATCAGTGCGATCCGCAGGGTGAACGCGGATCGTACATCGGAGGGTGACCAACCGGTGACGTCAGTCACACGTCGGAGCCGGTAGCGCACGGTGTTCGGGTGAACGAAGAGCATCCTGGCCGCGCCTTCCAGACTGCTCGCCTGCTCCAGATAGACGCTGAGAGTTTCCAGCAGCGCGGAGCCGGCCTCCTCCAGCGGTCTGTAGATCTCCTCTACCAACTGCTCCCGAGCACCCGGGTCGCCGGCGATGGCGCGCTCCGGCAGCAGATCGTCCGCCAGCACCGGCCGCGGCGCGTCCTGCCAGGCGGAACACGCCTTCAGCCCGGCCGCGGCGGCCTGCGCGGACCGGGTCGCGGCCAGCAGATCCGACACGACCGGCCCCGCGACGACCGGCCCGGCGGCGAAGGGCCCGATCAGCGACTTGGCCACCGCCAGCGGGTTGTCGCTCCCGCCCGCGATCACCACCAGCCGGTCCCCGAGCACCCCGGTGAGCACCTGGAGCTTGGCGTGCCGGGCGGCCCGCCGGATGGCCTCCACGGTCAGCTCGGAGTCCCCGTCGGGCGCGGTCCCGAGCACCACGCACACGTGTTCGGGGGAGTTCCAGCCCAGGGCGGCGGCCCGCGACACGGCCCCCTCGTCGGCCTCCCCGCTGAGCACCGCGTTGACGACCAGGGACTCCAGCCGGGCGTCCCAGGCACCGCGTGCCTCGGCGGCCTGCGCGTAGACCTGGGCGGTGGCGAAGGCGATCTCGCGGGCGTAGACGAGCAGCGCCTCCCGGAGCACGGACTCGTCCCCCGGCGCCGCCACCTCGTCGATGGCCGACTCCATGACCTCGATCGTGGTGCGCACCATCTCCACGGTCTGCCGCAGCGTGATCGCCCGTGTCAGTTCGCGCGGCGCGGTCCCGAACACATCGGTGGAGATCGCCTGGGGCGCGTCCGGGTGCCGGAACCATTCGGTGAAGGCGGCGATGCCCGCCTGGGCGACCAGCCCGATCCACGAACGGTTCTCCGGGGGCATCGCCCGGTACCACGGCAGCGTCTCGTCCATCCGCGCGATCGCCTGCGCGGCCAGCGACCCGGAGGACTTCTCCAGTCTTTTCAGGGTCGCGGAGTGCGGATGGACGGAGTGGGCCGCGGCTTCGGCCTGGCGGGATTCGGGTTCGGGCACGGGGACAAGACTGCCTCATCCGGACGTGCGTGCGTGTCGCCGGGTCGGGGCTGGGCTGCTCCGGCCCGTCACGGCCGGGGACTACGGTGGTCCGCGTGACGATGGAAGTACGGCGCGCGGCAGAGCGCTACGAGGGCGGCGAGCCGGCTGCCGGAATCACCTCCCGGCACGCCTTCTCCTTCGGTCCGCACTACGACCCGGACAACCTCCGCTTCGGTGCGATGATCGCCTGCAACGAGGAACACCTGGCCCCCGGCGCCGGTTTCGACGAGCACCGGCACAGCCACACCGAGATCGTCACCTGGGTCGTCGAGGGCGAGCTGACCCATCGCGACTCCACAGGACACGAGACGGTGGTCCGCCCCGGCGACGTGCAGCGCCTGAGCTCCGCGGGCGGCGTCCACCATGTGGAGCGCAACGCGGGCCCCGCCCCCCTGACCTTCGTCCAGACCTGGCTGGCCCCCCTGGAACCCGGCGGCATCCCCTGCTACGAACTCGTCCACGGCATCGCCGACTCCACCCCCTACGCCATCCCGGAGGCCGGCGCCATGCTCCACGTACGCCGCCTCGCGGCGGGGGAGCGGACGGCGATCCCGGACGCGGCATACGCGTACGTCCACGTCGTACGCGGCGAAGTACGCCTGGGCGCCGAAAAGTTGGGCCCAGGAGACGCGGCCCGCATCACATCCGCCAGAGACATCGAGACGCTGGCACTGACCAACGCGGAGCTGCTGATGTGGGAGATGGCCGGCCGATGAGCCGCGGTGACGCTCTGGCTGCCGGAGTGACCACTACAACGTGTTGGCACGGTGACAGGCGAACAACTCCTCCGTGCCGCCCATGAGGTGGCGAAGGAAGTTCCGGTCCTCCGTCACGTCGGCACGCATCTTCCGCCAGCTGTGCAGGGGCCAGAACGCCCGGTCCTCGATCCACGGCACCACGGTGGACTCTTCGTCGAGCCAGCCCCGCAGGTCGGCTGTGCCGACGGGATCGGGCAGCCCCCGTTGTGGTCGCCTGTCCGAGCCCGGTGCGCGCACCGCCAGCACGGCGTCGGGCTGGGTGTCCGGCCGGGCGTGAGCGGGGAACAGCACCAGCACCGGTGCCCCGTCACAGGGATCGTGGACGAGGACGTACGGCCTCACCACGGAGATGGGAGCCCTGGCCGCCCGAACAAGCCTGCGGACGTCGGCGAGTCCGTGGGACGCGGCATGCCTCGCGCACCCGACCACCGTGACACTGCCCACTGCCCCCGCCATGATCACAATGGCGCCCGTTCCACTGCCGGACCGCCACAGCAGCAGTGCCAGGAGAAGAAGGATCGACCCCAGCAGCACTCCTTCCAGCTGGGACAACTCCCGCAAGGTGCGCACCCGCCACCAAGGCACCGCGCGTACGTCGGCTTCACGTCGGGGGCGAGGGTCCGGCGACGGCACGGAGGTGCGCCGGACCAGTTCCGTCCATGCGGCGTAGGAGAGATCCACGGACTTCTCGGTATCGGCCGGCGGCTGCTCGGCCATGCCGACACTCAAACCGGTGGCCGACCACGGATCGCCGGTCGTACGAACTCTTCGGGCAGTACGTCGCTGGGCAGCGCGGCGGGCATATCGGACACCGCCCCCGATCCCGGAGCCGACCAGGACCAGAAATCCGCTGAGGAACAGCCCGTCGTTGACAGTGTTCGCGGGAGTGCCGTCGAGATCGGCGTTGTAGAGATCTCCCTTCCACGGACCGTACGAGACGACGAACCCGGTCTCGAAGTTCCGCAGGATCGGATCCCGGTCGGGGTCGCACTGGAACGGCCCGCGACGCTCGCTCCCGCTCCACGGATCCTCCCAGACCACGGTGCAGCGCCCCGACGCGTCCTCCTGGACCACGGTCAGCTCCACTTGTGGATCCCGCTCCGCTGCCACGGACCCGGCGATGCCCAAGCCCAGGACCACGGCGCCCAACAGCGCGACCCACAGGAAGAATGGACGACGACGGTCGGACGGATCAGGCGTCGCACTCGTTACGGCCGGACCTGCCGAGGGCACCTGCGGCTGCCGGGGCACGGCACGCTCCAACAGCCCGGAGGAAACGGCCACGCGCAGGTCGTCCTCTCGTCGGCCCCGCCGGGTCGGCCGCGCCCACACCAACGCCCCACCTGGCTGCGCGACGACTCCGCCCTGGGAAGGATCCCCGCACCACCACAGCACACCGGAAGCCGTCGGCCACGCCAGGTGGTGGCGCTGACGAACAGCCACCACGGTCAGTGCCCATAGCTCGCCAGTGTCAGGTGCCCTCAGAACAAGACGCGTTGGACTTGCACCCATCGCCTGCGCGACCACGGGGCAGGCGACCCAGGGGCCTCTGGACAGCAGCTTCCGCATGCGCCCGGCGACGCGCAGGGAGTCGGCTCCGATGGCTGTGACGGTCAGCCCGCCTCCTGCAATGTACGGGGTCAGTGAGCCCAGCCATCCAGCTCCCACCAAGCCGTCGACCACTGCGGCGGCCAAAGCGACCATCAGAGCACCAAGCCCGATGAACAGCAGCCGTGCCGCGCGTCGCCGGTACTCGGCCAGGAAATGACGGGTGGTTCCGAAGCCCAGAGCAGTTGCCGGGACATTCGGAACCGGCGCTTTCGGAGTCAAAGCCCCTCCAGGCGAGCTCGAGGTGCCCGACGGCCGCAGAACCAGTTGGCGTTATTTCGCTGTCGCCAAATCTTGCCCATGCCGAATCCAACAGCCATCACAGCCACCCCCGGTCAATGTTAGCCAGAAGACGTTGACATTGACACCGGCCAAGAAAGGGACGAGTTTGGCAGGCAGCCTTGTTGCATCCCAGAAAAAGAGCGTAAGCAGGGTAAATGTGAGCAGGGCGCCTATAGCGGGTATGCCGGCAGGTGGTGGCGGTCCCATGGTGGTTGGTCGGGCGTTGGCGTGTTCTGGCTGGCTTTACTCTTCTACCTGATCAACCGCGGATACGGTCGGGCGCTCCTCACCATATGGTTTTCCGCACCTTTGTCAGCTGCAGATCGATACCGCGGGCCGAGGCCACTCGGATCGAGAAAAGACGCCATCGGACGCGCAGCGGCGAGCGGTGGGATTTGTGCGTCGTTCGGATCCATGGGCGGTCACTCTGTCCCCCGGAGCCTTTACCGGCAAAAGGAGTGACAACGACTTGGTGCCGGGCCATGCGCCTGCGTGGTCTTCAGGGCGCCCCGTGGGCTGTTCTCAGACGGCGCGCAGTTCCGCCAGTACCGCGTCCGTGAACGGTGGCCAGGACTCGATGGCCCAGGGGCCGAAGGCGCGGTCGGTCAGGGCCACGCAGGAGACGCCCGCGGCCGGGTCGATCCACAGGAACGTGCCGGACTGGCCGAAGTGGCCGAAGGTGCGGGGGGAGGAGGAAGCGCCCGTCCAGTGGGGGGACTTGGAGTCGCGGATCTCGAAGCCGAGGCCCCAGTCGTTGGGGTTCTGGTGGCCGTAGCCCGGCAGGACGCCCTTGGTGCCGGGGTACTGCACCGTCATCGCCTCCGCGACCGTGCGCGGGTCCAGCAGGCGCGGGGCCTGGATCTCGGCGGCGAAGCGGAGTAGGTCGTCGACCGTGGACACCCCGTCCTTCGCCGGGGAGCCCTCCAGGGTCGTCCGCGTCATGCCCAGCGGGGCCAGGACCGCCTGGCGCAGGTACTCGGCGAACGGGATGTCCGTGGCCTTGGCCACATGGTCGCCGAGCTGCTCGAAGCCGGCGTTGGAGTAGAGCCGCCGCTCGCCGGGCGGGGAGGTCACCCGGTGTTCGTCGAAGGCCAGGCCCGAGGTGTGGGCGAGCAGATGGCGGACGGTCGCGCCGGGCGGACCGGCCGGCGCGTCCAGCTCGATCGCGCCCTCCTCGTAGGCGACGAGCACCGCGTACGCCGCCAGCGGCTTGGTGACCGAGGCCAGCGGAAAGGGCCGCGCGGTCGGGCCGTGGGTGCCCAGGACCGTGCCGTCCGCGCGGACCACGCCCGCCGCCGCGGTGGGGACCGGCCAGTTCTCGATCGACGCCAGGGAGTTCAACGACATGACGTCGAGCCTATGCGGCTCACAGGCGCAGCCGCATCGAGGGGTCCGGCTTGCGCACGAAGCCCAGCTCGGCGTAGAGCGGCTCGGCCTCGGCGGACGCGTTGAGGTCGACCTGCGCCGCGCCCTGTTCCCGGAACCAGTCCAGCAGCGACTCCATGCACGCGCGCGCGTACCCGCGGCGCCGGGCGTCCGGATCGGTCGCGACGCTGAAGACGTGTCCGACCCGCCCGTGCGGATTGTCCGCCCGCCCGATCCGGTACTCCAGCGTCCCGGCCACCAGCGCGGCCAGCGCCCCCGGCCGCTCGGGGTGATCCACGACGAACGCCGCGAAGCCGCCGTCCGGATCGGCGAGCCGGGCCTTCAGGACCGGCAGGGACTCGGGGTGCCAGCCGGTGGAGGGGTCGGTGCCGTGGACCGAGTCGATCATCACCTGGCGCAGTCGCAGCACTTCCGCGGCGTCCCCGGGCTCAGCACGTCGTACGAGACTCATGTCCGGCACGCTAGTCACCGCGCCCGCCCCGCGTCGCGCGCATTTCTCGCCGCCCTGCCGGGTTCCGCTTGCTTGGAGTGCACTCCAAGGCCATAGCGTGGGGCCATGACGGTGACGCAGACCACGGCCGTGACCATCGAGGTGACCGAGGAAGCCCCCACCGGCGCCGACCTCTGCTCCGCCCCACCCCGGCGGCACCCGCGCGCCGACGGGCAGGACGGCTACACGATCAGCGAGGTCGTCGCCTTCACCGGGCTGACGGCACACACCCTGCGCTGGTACGAGCGGATCGGCTTGATGCCCCACGTCGACCGCTCGCACACGGGCCAGCGCCGGTACACCAACCGCGACCTCGACTGGCTCGACCTGGTCGGCAAGCTCCGGCTGACCGGGATGCCGGTCGCCGACATGGTCCGGTACGCCGAGCTGGTGCGTGCGGGCGAGAGCACCTACGGCGACCGGCACGCGCTGCTGGAGGCGACCCGCCGGGACGTCCTGGCCCGGATCGCCGAACTGCGGGACACGCTCGCGGTACTGGACCGCAAGATCAGTTTCTACGCGGACGCCGGACGCCACTGAGCTGCGGACGCCACTGAGCTGCGGACGCCGCTGGACCGCGGACGCCGCTCAGATGCCGGACGCCACCGAGAAGCGGACGCCCCTGAGAAGCGGAGACAACGCGATGACCGAAAGCAGGATCCCGACCGTACGGCTGGGCGAGGACGGACCGGAGGTCGGCGTACAGGGCCTCGGATGCATGGGTATGAGCTTCGCCTACGGCCCCGCGGACGCGGGGGAGTCCCGCGCCACCCTGGAGCGGGCCCTGGAACTGGGCGTGACCCTCTACGACACGGCGGACGCCTACGGGCAGGGCGAGAACGAGCGGTTCCTCGCCCCGTTCCTCAAGGCGCACCGGGACGAGGTCGTGATCGCCACCAAGTTCGCCCTGTCGATCCCGCCGGACGAGCCGGCCAAGCGGATCATCCGCAACGACCCGCCCTACATACGGCAGGCCGTCGAGGCGAGCCTGGAGCGCCTGGACGTCGATGCGATCGACCTCTACTACATGCACCGCCGCGACGTGAACGTCCCGATCGAGGAGAGCGTCGGGACCATGGCCGACCTGGTGCGCGAGGGCAAGGTGAAGCACCTGGGCCTGAGCGAGGTCACGGCCGACGAGCTGCGGGCCGCGCAGGCCGTGCATCCGATCGCCGCCGTGCAGTCGGAGTGGTCGCTGTTCAGCCGCGACATCGAGACGCACGTGGTGCCCGCGGCGCGCGATCTCGGCGTGGCGCTGGTGCCGTACTCGCCGCTCGGACGGGGCTTTCTGACCGGTGGGTTCGTCGACGCCGAGAAGGAGCTGACCGGCGACGACTTCCGCCGCACCATGCCCCGCTTCCAGGGGGAGAACGCGGTGGCCAACGCCGCCCTGCTGGAGCCGATCCGCACGGTCGCGAAGGCCCACGGAGCCTCGCTCGCGCAGATCGCCCTGGCCTGGGTGCAGCAGCGGTCGTCCGTGCACGGTCTCCCGGTCGTCCAGATTCCCGGCACCCGCAAGCCGAGCCGGGTGGAGGAGAACGTGGCGGCGACGCGGATCGTGCTCACCGAGGAAGAGCTGGCGCTGCTGGAGCCGATCGCCGCGAAGGTGTCGGGCACGCGTTACGCCGACATGTCGTTCACGTCGCGGGGCCGGGAGCGGCGGTGACCGTCCGCCGCCGGGTGCGGCCGGGCGGAAGCCCGCCCGTGCCGCGCCGGCGGCACGGGCGCCCCTGGCCGGGCCGCTACAGCTCGGCCAGGAGTTCCGCCTTCTTCAGCGAGAACTCCTCGTCGGTCACCAGCCCCGCCTGATGCAGCTCCCCGAGGTGGCGGATCCGCTCCGCGATGTCCGCGGGGTCGCGGCGCGGGGCCGGCACCGGCACCGGCATCGCCGGGCCCGCTGCCCGCACCGCGGCCAGTACGGCCGCGGCGAACGGCAGTGACTCGTGCACGGGACCGTACCCGAGCCCGAACACCACCGCGGCCGGATCCTGATCCGGCTGCGGCGACTGCGCGGGGGCGCCCGGATCGCGCGGCAGCAGCCGCAGATGCCCCTCGAACGCCTCGGGCGAGCGCCACTCCACCCCGCCCATGTCGGCTACGGGGAAGCTCTGGTCGCCGGCCTTCCACTTGGCCGAGGAGGCTCCCGTCCACGACCACCGGAACCGCACCGCCGTACCGTCGAAGGACGCCTTCCCGTCGTACGCCTTGAACTGCTGGGGGGCCTCCGGTGCCGCCACCAGGTGACGGTCGACCGGTCCGCTCGCGGAGAGGCGGGCGCGCAGTTCCTCGGCGTAGTACTCGGCCAGCGTCTCCCGCTCGGCGGGCAGCACCAGCCGATACGGGTCGCACCCCTCCTTGAGTTGCCCGTCGGCCGCCTCCATGAGTGGATCGGCGCCCGGTCTGGGCTCGGCACGCAGGACCACGGTGCCACGTCGGCCCGCGGTGAGCGTCACGCCCGCGAGTGCCGCCAGCGGGATTCGGCGGGCACCGAGGGCCTGGAAGAGCTTGGGTGTTCGAATCCCCCGTTCGTAGCGGATGAGCACGGAATCGGACTCGAACTCCCAGGCAGCGTGAAATCCGGCCAGTACGTCACCCATGCGGCTCATCGTAGGGGGCGCAAAGCTCCTTCGTCCCTCCCCAGGCAGACCGCAGTTCCTGCTGTCTCTACGCGCGTCCGGCCCCTGTCGTGCCGGACAAATCCGCCCGGCATCCGTCATCGTCATGTGCGCACCGCACCGACCCGTACGAGCCGACCCCGATCTCGGCGAAGTTCGCCAGGCTGTCGGTGCCCGGCTCGAAGTAGCCGGCGTGGCCCTTGGCACCCCGTGCCGACAGCACCCGTGCCCCGAACGCCGCGGAGACCGGGTCGGCGCCGTGGCCGAGGCCGCCGAGTTCGAGGTAGGGCACGTCCTGGATCCAGTCGGTGGCGTCCCGCATCGCCCACACCCGGGCGGAGGTGTGCAGGTGGGAGGCGCTGCGCACCCGCATGCCGGGGCTGGCGGCCACCGCTATGTCGGACACCCGCTGCGGCAGCGCCCGCGCGGCGACGCCGCACACCACCGACCCGTAGCTGTGGCAGAACAGCGAGACGGACGCGTCGCCGGGCAGTCCCCGCAGCAGCTTGTTCAGTCGCACCGCGCCCTCCTCGGCGCGCATCGCCGTGGCCGCGTCCACGCCGAGCCCGCTGGGCGCGGTGTAGTCGGCCCAGGCGATCACGGCCGTACGGGTCGAGGGGGCCGCCGTGCGCTCGGCCGCGTACAGCGACTTCGCCATGCCGTACGGCGCCGAGTACGGGCGGTAGGTCTTCCGGAAGGTGACCAGGTCCGTGTCGACGCCGGGGACGACGACGGAGACCCGCTCGGCCCTGCCCAGGTCGCCGAAGACCTCGGCGACCCGGCCCGAGCCCTCGGGATCGAAGGCCAGGATCTGCCGGTCCTTCGCCATCAGCGAGGTGTAGCGCTCCATGCGGCGGCCCGCGTCCTGCTGACCGACCGGTGAGAGCCGGCTGTCGTGCATGCGGGCCAGCTCGACCTTGCGCGCCCGGTGGAGCGCGATGCGGTTGGCCTGGTAGCGCAGCCGGACCGGGGCGCCGTCCATGTTGCCGACCGCGAGCGGGTAGCGATGGGCGAGCCGGCCGCGGTCCTGCGCGCCGAGCGAGGCGAAGAAGCGCCGCAGCAGGGTGGGGGAGGCGTCCGCGTCCGGCAACCGGTGCCCGTGCAGGCGGCCGTGGTCCCAGGAGGTCAGCGAAGCCTGGAGGGCGGTGGTCCCGCGATGGTCGCGCACCGCGGTCCAGCCGGTGGTGGCCAGCATCACGAAGACCACGGCCAGCGCGAGCAGTGCGCGCCAGACGTTGAGTTGTGGGGAGGTGTCGAAGGAAGTCACTGGGAGGACACACTAGGAGAACGAGACGGTCTCGCGTTAACCGAGTGACAGGTATCACGTTTCGAGCAGTGTGACGGTGACCGCAGCCGGTGAGCGTGTCCAAGATCGGTTCGGCGTACGGCAGTTCAAGATCGGCGGAATGTCCGGACTCAAGACCGAGGGTTCGTACGCCAGTTCCCGGTGAGCGCGGGGCCCACCTGATCGAGGTGCGCGGCGGTGAGTTCCCGCATGGCCTCCTGGCCGGCGTCCTCGCGCGTGCTCCACTGACGGCTCGTCACCCGCATCACCGCGCCGAACACGGCCACCGCCAGCCGTGGCCGCGGATCGGCGTCCACGTCGAGGCCCTCGCGCTCGGCGAGCAGCCGGGCGATCTGCTCCTCGGTCTCCGCCGAACGGCGCAGATGCTCGGCGAGCAGCGCCGGCGTCGACTCGATCACCCGGAACATGCGCAGGTACAGCTCCACGGGTACGACGCTCCCCACGGCGTCGCTGATCGTGTCCCAGCCCTCCAGCAGGCCCCGGCGCAGCACCTCCAGCGGAGCCTCGCCGGGCGGGCGGGCGCGCAGCGAGTCGACGAAGTGCGCCTCCACGATCTCCTGCACGGCGAAGGCGGCTTCCTCCTTGTTGGGGAAGTAGCGGAAGAAGGTGCGCTGGGAGACGTCGACGGCCTCGGCGATCTCGTCGACCGTCGTCCGTTCGTACCCCTGGGTGGTGAAAAGTTCCAGCGCCGCCCGCAGCAGCGCGTCGCGGGTGCGCCGCTTCTTGCGTTCCCGCAGGCCCGGCCGTGCTGCCGTCCGTGGCGCCGTCCTGGGGGTCCCCGCCGTCTCCATGGACTTCGGACCTCTTTCCCGCACCGCTACCCCGAACGCGAACTGTTTCCTCTGATCAGACTATAGGGGAGTGACACGTCAGTTACCGACTTGTGAATTGGTTTGTCGTTTGTCAGTAACTGTCATTAGCCTCGAATCCATGACTAGTCAGACCACCATCGACACGACGGGGCCGGGGGACAAAGCCCCAGCGGGCCCATCGGACCCCACGCCGGCCAAGGGGCTGCGCGGGCACCCGTGGGTCACCCTGATCACCGTCGCCGTAGGGGTCATGATGGTGGCCCTCGACGGCACCATCGTGGCCATCGCCAACCCGGCCATCGGGGACGATCTGGGCGTCACCTTCGCCGATGTGCAGTGGATCACCAACGCCTACTTCCTCGCCCTCGCGGTCTCCCTGATCACCGCGGGCAAGCTCGGTGACCGCTTCGGGCACCGGCAGACCTTCCTCATCGGCGTGACCGGCTTCGCCGCTGCCTCCGGGGCCATCGGGCTGTCCCACACCCTCGCCATGGTCGTCACCTTCCGGGTTGTCCAGGGTCTGTTCGGCGCGCTGCTGATGCCGGCCGCACTCGGCCTGCTGCGGGCCACTTTCCCGGCCGAGAAGCTGAACATGGCCATCGGCATCTGGGGCATGGTCATCGGTGCCTCCACCGCCGGCGGCCCGATCCTCGGCGGTGTGCTCGTCGAGCACGTCAACTGGCAGTCGGTGTTCTTCATCAACGTGCCCGTCGGCGTCCTCGCCCTGATCCTGGGCCTGCTGATTCTGCTCGACCACCGCGCCGAGAACGCGCCGCACTCCTTCGACATCCCCGGCATCGTGCTGCTCTCCGGCGCGATGTTCTGCCTGGTGTGGGCCCTGATCAAGGCTCCGGCCTGGGGCTGGGGCGACGGTACGACGTGGGCGTTCATCGCCGCGTCCGTGCTCGGCTTCGCCACCTTCGCCTTCTGGGAGACGAAGGTGAAGGAGCCGCTGATCCCGCTGGCGCTGTTCCGCTCGGTCCCGCTGTCCGCGGGTGTGGTGCTCATGGTGCTGATGGCCATCGCGTTCATGGGCGGCCTGTTCTTCGTCACCTTCTACCTCCAGAAGGTGCACGGGATGAGCCCGATCGAGGCGGGTACGCACCTCCTCCCGCTCACCGGCATGATGATCGTCGGCTCTCCGCTCGCGGGCTTCATGATCACCAAGGTGGGTCCGCGCATCCCGCTGGCGAGCGGCATGGCCGCCACCGCGCTCGCCATGTACGGCATGTCGACGCTCGAGACGGGCACCAGCAGCCTCACCATGTCGCTCTGGTTCGCCCTGCTCGGCCTCGGCCTCGCCCCCGTCATGGTCGGCGCCACCGAGGTCATCGTCGGCAACGCGCCTTTGGAGCTGTCCGGGGTGGCCGGCGGTCTCCAGCAGTCCGCCATGCAGATCGGCGGCAGCCTCGGTACGGCCGTGCTGGGCGCCGTGATGGCCTCCAAGGTCAACAACGACCTGGCCGGCAACTGGAAGGACGCGGGGCTCCCGCCGCTCACACCGGCCCAACTGGACCAGGCCTCCGAGACCGTCCAAGTCGGCGCGGCGCCGGTGCCGCAGGGCGCGCCCGAGACGATCGCCACGAAGATCACCACCGTCGCGCACGACACCTTCATCTCCGGCATGAGCCTCGCCTCCCTCGTCGCCGCCGCGATCGCGGCCGTGGCCGTCCTGGTGGCGCTGCTCACCAAGCGCGGGGAGAACGCGGAGGCGGGCGCGGGCGTCGGTCACATCTGAGGACGCCTTCGATCGGCGGAGTTCGCCCGTCAGGGTGACTCCGCCGAATATCCCTCGCCTTCGGTCCGCACCGCAGGTGACAGTAGGTCAAGTCCTCCGCAGGGGACGGGGGGAGAAGCGGCCGCGGCGCGCTGCCGGAGGGGGCAGCGCGCGGGCGGCTTCGGCGGCCGGAGCCGGGGTACCCGCACATACGAACCCAACGGAACTCCAACGCGACGGGTGTCACAGGGAGTTGATGATGGCGGGCTTCGGATGCGGAACGCGGGGGTACCCCCGTTCGCGCAGCCGGACGTGGCAGCGATGGGGGTCCCCCCTGCTGGAGCGAAGCCGAGAGCTCGGGGGAAGGCCGGACCGCGCGACACTCGGGATCATCTGCGCGATCGCCGGCTTCTTCGCGCTGGGCATCATCCTCGGCCCGGCGGCGGTCGTCTGCGGCCGGCTCTCGATGGGCCGCACCTGGACGGGCGGCCGCTCGCTTCCGGCCCTGGTCGCCGTGGTCCTGGGCGCCATCGACACACTCCTGGCCGTCGTCTGGCCGGCCCAAGCGGCAACCCCGGGCAACGGCGTGTTCTGACACCGGAAAAGGGAGGGCAGCGGGCCGACGGCCCGCTGCCCTCCCTTTTCCGGCTTCTCCGGCTCTAGTGCCCCAACAGGCAGCGTTCGCTCCGTCGCGACGCCCGGCACGCTCCCCCGAGCTCTTCGAGCAGGGGGGACCCCCACTCGCCGCACCGGCCGAAAGCCCAAGTACGTCCAGTACGAGGACTTCCGGCCGGCACACCGAGAGCACGCACCGGACGCCGCTCCTTGACGGGCAAACGTTGCCTGCCGGGGCACTAGGCGTCCCCGCCCGCCGTGCCCGGGTCGGCCGCCGACACCTCCAGGATCCGGTAGCGGTCGAGGGCCTGCTTCAGCACCGACCGGTCGACCTTGCCCTCGCGGGCCAGCTCCGTCAGCACTGCCAGCACGATCGACTGCGCGTCGATGTGGAAGAACCGCCGGGCCGCCCCGCGGGTGTCGGCGAAGCCGAAGCCGTCGGCGCCCAGCGACTGGTACGTCCCCGGCACCCACCGCGCGATCTGGTCCGGCACCGAGCGCATCCAGTCGGAGACGGCGACGAACGGCCCCTCGGCCGCGTTCAGCCTCCGCGTCAACCACGGCACCCGCTGCTCCTCCTCCGGGTGCAGCAGGTTGTACTCCTCGCACGCCACGGCCTCGCGCCGCAGCTCGTTCCAGGAGGTCGCCGACCAGACGCCGGCCCTGACGTTCCACTCCTCGGCGAGGATCCGCTGGGCCTCCAGGGCCCACGGGACCGCCACGCCCGACGCCATGATCTGCGCCGGGATGTCGCCCGCCGTGCCCTCGCCGAGCCGGTGCAGGCCCTTGAGGATGCCCTCCACGTCCACGTCCGCCGGCTCGGCCGGCTGCTGGATCGGCTCGTTGTAGACGGTGAGGTAGTAGAAGACGTCCTCGCCGTGCGGATGCCGCTCGTCGCCGCCGTACATGCGGCGCAGGCCGTCCTGCACGATGTGCGCGATCTCGTACCCGTACGCCGGGTCGTAGGCCACGCACGCCGGGTTGGTGGAGGCCAGCAGCTGGGAGTGGCCGTCGGCGTGCTGGAGACCCTCACCGGTCAGGGTCGTGCGGCCGGCGGTCGCGCCCAGGACGAAACCGCGCGCCAGTTGGTCGGCCATCTGCCAGAACTGGTCGCCGGTGCGCTGGAAACCGAACATCGAGTAGAAGACGTACACCGGGATCAGCGGTTCGCCATGGGTGGCGTAGGCCGAGCCCGCCGCGATCAGTGAGGCCGTGCAGCCCGCCTCGGAGATGCCGTCGTGCAGCATTTGCCCGGTCGGCGACTCCTTGTAGGCGAGCAGCAGATCGCGGTCGACGGACTCGTACTGCTGGCCGAGCGGGTTGTAGATCTTCGCACTCGGGAAGAAGGAGTCCATGCCGAACGTGCGGTACTCGTCCGGCGCGATCAGCACGAACCGCCTGCCGATCTCCTTGTCCCGCATGAGGTCCTTCAGCAGCCGCACGAAGGCCATGGTGGTCGCGATGGACTGCTGGCCCGACCCCTTCTTCACGGACGCGTACGTCCGTTCGCCCGGCAGCCGAAGCGGCTCGGAGCGCACGATCCGGGTCGGCACATAGCCGCCGCAGCCCTTGCGGCGGTCGTGCATGTACTGGATCTCCTCGGTGTCCCGGCCCGGGTGGTAGTACGGCGGCGGGCCGGACTCCAGCTCCCTGTCGGAGATCGGCAGGTGCAGCCGGTCGCGGAAGCGCTTGAGGTCGTCGACCGTCAGCTTCTTCATCTGGTGCGTGGCGTTGCGGCCCTCGAAGTTCGGGCCGAGGGTCCAGCCCTTGACCGTCTTGGCCAGGATGACCGTCGGCTGGCCCTTGTGCTCCAGCGCCGCCTTGTACGCAGCGTAGATCTTGCGGTGGTCGTGGCCGCCGCGGCCGAGCATCAGGATCTGGTGGTCGGTCATGTTCTCGACCATCTTGCGCAGCCGGTGGTCCTCACCGAAGAAGTGCTCGCGGATGTAGGCGCCGGACTCGGTGGCGTAGGTCTGGAACTGGCCGTCCGGCGTGGTGTTCATCTTGTTGACCAGCACGCCGTCGCGGTCCTGGGCCAGCAGCGGGTCCCAGGAGCGGTCCCAGATGAGCTTGATCACGTTCCAGCCGGCGCCCCGGAAGACCGACTCCAGCTCCTGGATGATCTTGCCGTTGCCGCGCACCGGGCCGTCCAGGCGCTGGAGGTTGCAGTTGACCACGAAGGTCAGGTTGTCCAGGCCCTCACGGGCGGCGATGGACAGCTGGCCGAGCGACTCCGGCTCGTCCATCTCGCCGTCGCCGAGGAAGGCCCACACGTGCGAGTCGGAGGTGTCCGCGATCCCGCGCGCGTGCATGTACCGGTTCATCCGGGCCTGGAAGATTGCGCCGATCGGGCCGAGGCCCATGGAGACCGTCGGGAACTCCCAGAAGTCCGGCATCGAGCGCGGGTGCGGATAGCTGGACAGGCCGTACGGCGACTTGGACTTCTCCTGGCGGAAGCCGTCCAGGTGCTGTTCGGTGAGCCGGTCCAGCAGGTACGCGCGCGCGTAGATGCCCGGTGAGGCGTGCCCCTGGAAGAAGACCTGGTCGCCGCCCCGGCCGTCGTCCTTGCCGCGGAAGAAGTGGTTGAAGCCGACGTCGTAGAGGGAGGCGGAGGAGGCGAAGGTGGCGATGTGGCCGCCGACGCCGATGCCCGGCCGCTGGGCGCGGGAGACCATCACCGCGGCGTTCCAGCGCGTGGCGTTGAGGATCCTGCGCTCGATCTCCTCGTTGCCGGGGAAGAACGGCTCGCTCTTGGTGGGGATCGTGTTGACGTAGTCCGTGCTGCGCATCTCGGGCACGGCCACGCGCCTCTCGCGGGCGCGCTCGATCAGCCGGAGCATGAGGTAGCGGGCCCGCTCCCGGCCCCGCTCGTCGACCGCGGCGTCGAGCGAGTCGAGCCACTCCTGGGTCTCCTCGGGATCGAAGTCAGGAACCTGACTCGGGAGGCCGCCAATGATGATCGGGTTTCGATCGGATCCGGAAGCCACGCTGTTCCTTACCTGTCAGAGGACTGACATATCTGGGGCGTATCAGGGTTCGTTCTGCTGGATTCCTGGGTTCCTGTAGGTTTGTCTGCCTGTGCCTGCACCGTTCCCCATCGTGTACCTCGCGCAAGCCGCACGTCATCTCTACCGCGGGGTAACCCTGGGGTCCTTTCCGGCATCCCCTGCCCGGACGCGTACTCCCGAACACGCGAACCGGACAGAACGGTGTGGTGTGTGTCACCGCTGATCGCGATACCGTGTCAGGAGTTGCGGCGACACAGCCGGGATCGTCACCGTTTCGGCGGTCTGAACCGCCGGGTACTTGCGCGATCCGGCCCGCCCGTGTGGACTACGGCCAATGCTTCGCGCACGCGCGTGGCTGAAGACCTAAATCGCAACATCATCAGGAGGCAACCCGTGAGCGCGACCGCGGACCACGCGGAGGAGCGGACTAACCCGGCCGCAAGGCTGGGATTCCAGCCCGGGCAGGTGGTCCAGGAGATCGGCTACGACGACGACGTCGACCAGGACCTCCGCGAGGCCATCGAGGAAGCGAGCGGCAACGAGCTCGTGGACGAGGACTACGACGACGTGGCCGACGCCGTGGTGCTGTGGTTCCGCGACGACGACGGCGACCTGACGGATGCGCTGGTGGACGCCACCACGTACATCGAAGAGGGTGGCGCGATCCTGCTCCTGACACCGAAGACGGGCCGTTCCGGCTACGTGGAGCCGAGCGACATCTCGGAAGCCGCGACCACGGCGGGTCTGTCGGCGAGCAAGAGCGTCAGCGTCGGCAAGGACTGGAGCGGCAGCCGCCTCGCGACACCCAAGGCAGCCAAGTCCAAGAAGTAGCTCCACCTCGTCCCCGGACCCCGGACGGGCCGACTCGCGTCGGCCCGTCCGTCGGCCTGCGGTGATCACTGCGTAGGGTGGTATCACCCGAACAGTCCCACCGAAGGGAAGCAGGACGATGGCGATCCAGGTCGGCGACAAGGCACCCGACTTCGAGCTCAAGGACAACCACGGCCGGACCGTGAAGCTGTCCGACTTCCGCGGCGAGAAGAACGTGGTGCTGCTCTTCTACCCGTTCGCCTTCACCGGTGTGTGCACCGGCGAGCTGTGCGCCCTGCGCGACAACCTGCCGAAGTTCGTCAACGACGACACTCAGCTGCTCGCCGTCTCCAACGACTCCATCCACACCCTGCGCGTCTTCGGCGAGCAGGAGGGCCTGGAGTACCCGCTGCTGAGCGATTTCTGGCCGCACGGCAACACTTCGCGCGCCTACGGCGTCTTCGACGAGGGCAAGGGCTGCGCGGTGCGCGGCACCTTCATCATCGACAAGGAGGGCGTCGTGCGCTGGACCGTGGTCAACGGTCTGCCGGACGCGCGCGACCTGAACGACTACGTGAAGGCGCTCGACACCCTGTGACCCGGTGTCCCCGACACCTGTGATTCTTCGGCTCCAGGGCCTGCGTGGCGCGGGAACCCGTCACTAGGATCGAGTCGTTGATCCCATATCCGATGCACGACGGGGCTCCCTGCCCCCGGACACCAATGGAGGACTCGTGGGAGTCAGCCTCAGCAAGGGCGGCAACGTATCGCTGACGAAGGAGGCCCCGGGCCTGACCGCGGTCCTCGTCGGTCTGGGTTGGGACGCCCGCACCACGACCGGCAGCGACTTCGACCTCGACGCCAGCGCGCTGCTGCTGAACAACTCCGGCAAGGTGGTCAGCGACCAGCACTTCGTCTTCTTCAACAACCTCAAGAGCCCGGACGGCTCGGTCGAGCACACCGGTGACAACCTCACCGGCGAGGGCGAGGGCGACGACGAGACGATCAAGGTCAACCTGGCCGGCGTCCCGGCCGACGTCGACAAGATCGTCTTCCCGGTCTCGATCTACGACGCCGAGAACCGCCAGCAGTCCTTCGGACAGGTGCGCAACGCCTACATCCGCGTGGTGAACCAGGCCGGCGGCCAGGAGATCGCGCGGTACGACCTCAGCGAGGACGCCTCCACCGAGACGGCCATGGTCTTCGGCGAGCTGTACCGCCACGGCGCGGAGTGGAAGTTCCGCGCCATCGGCCAGGGCTATGCGTCGGGTCTGCGCGGCATCGCGCAGGACTTCGGCGTGAACGTCTGAGTCCAGGTCTGCACGGCCGACCCGTCCGGCGCCGCGCGTTTCAGCGCGGCGCCGGACGCGCAGGACAACCACACAGGCACCACCTCGGGGAGGACCAGCATCATGGGCGTCACGCTCGCCAAGGGAGGCAACGTCTCCCTCTCCAAAGCCGCACCGAACCTGACCAACGTCATGGTCGGACTCGGCTGGGAGGAGCGCTCCACCACCGGAGCCCCCTTCGACCTCGACGCCAGCGCGCTGCTGTGCACCGGCGCCAACCGGGTGCTGGGCGACGAGTGGTTCGTGTTCTACAACCAGCTCACGAGCCCGGACGGCTCCGTGGAGCACACCGGCGACAACCTCACCGGTGAGGGCGAGGGCGACGACGAGACGATCCTGGTGGACCTCACCAGGGTGCCCTCGCAGTGCGAGAAGATCGTCTTCCCGGTCTCCATCCACATGGCCGACGAGCGCGGCCAGACGTTCGGGCAGGTCTCGGACGCCTACATCCGTGTGCTCAACCAGGCCGACGGAACGGAACTCGCCCGCTACGACCTGAGCGAGGACGCCAGCACCGAAACCGCGATGATCTTCGGCGAGCTCTACCGCTACCACGGCGAATGGAAGTTCCGCGCGGTGGGGCAGGGGTACGCGTCGGGGCTGCGCGGAATCGCTCTAGACTTCGGGGTCAACGTTTCGTAAAGCCAAGTGCGGCGCGGGGGAGACCCGTACCGGATACGGATGGGGTAGCCAGTGCTTCTGAAAACCTTCGGCTGGTCGTTCGCGGTGACCGCGGTCGGTCTGGCCGCGGCGGTCTTGTACGGGGGGTGGACCGCCTTCGGGATCGTGGCGATCCTGTCCATCCTCGAGATCTCGCTGTCCTTCGACAACGCGGTCGTCAACGCCGGAATCCTGAAGAAGATGAACGCCTTCTGGCAGAAGATCTTCCTCACCGTCGGCGTGCTCATCGCGGTCTTCGGCATGCGGCTGGTCTTCCCCGTCGTGATCGTCGCCATCACCGCCAAGATGGGCCCCATCGAGGCCGTCGACCTCGCGCTCAGCAACAAGGACCGCTACCAGCAGCTGGTCACGGACGCCCACCCGGCGATCGCCGCGTTCGGTGGCATGTTCCTGCTGATGATCTTCCTGGACTTCATCTTCGAGGACCGGGACATCAAGTGGCTGCACTGGATCGAGCGGCCGCTCGCCAAGCTCGGCAAGATCGACATGCTGTCGGTCTGCATCGCCCTGGCCGTCCTGCTCATCACCTCCTTCACCTTCGCCGCCAACGCCCACCAGCACGGCGGCGCGCACGTGGACAAGGCGCAGACGGTGCTGATCGCCGGCATCGCCGGTCTGATCACGTACATGGTCGTCGGCGGACTGTCCGGCTACTTCGAGGACAAGCTCGAGGAAGAGGAGGAACGCGAGCACGAGGAGGAGGAAGAGGCCGCGCGCACCGGCAAGAAGCGCTCGGCGGTCGCCCTGGCCGGCAAGGCCGCGTTCTTCATGTTCCTCTACCTCGAGGTGCTCGACGCGTCCTTCTCCTTCGACGGCGTGATCGGCGCCTTCGCCATCACCAACGACATCGTCCTGATGGCCCTCGGCCTCGGCATCGGCGCCATGTACGTCCGTTCGCTCACGGTCTACCTGGTCCGCCAGGGCACCCTCGACGACTACGTCTACCTGGAGCACGGCGCGCACTACGCGATCGGCGCGCTGGCCGTGATCCTCATGGTCACCATCCAGTACGAGATCAACGAGGTGATCACCGGCCTGGTCGGCGTGGTCCTCATCGCCTGGTCCTTCTGGTCCTCGGTGCGCCGCAACCGCGCCCTGGCGGCGGCCGAGACGAGCGCCGCGGGGGCGGACGCGCAGAGCGAGGTCTCCTCAGGGGTGTGACAGCCCTCCGGGTGAGGGAACGCTCTTGTGCGGGGCGGCCGACGAGGACCGGGTCGAACCGGTCCTTCGGGGCCGCCCCGTCGCGTGGGTCCGGTGTGCGGTGAACTGGGGGCGGAAAGGGACATGGGCTTCTTCGACGGTCTGCTGGGAGGGCGCGCGGCCGACTTCGACTCGGGCAGCGCCTCGTCCAACGCGATCGAGCTGACCAAGCGGCACCACCAGGTGTCGCTGACCAAGCAGGGCGCGGCCACCGGGCATCTGCGCGTCAACCTGACCTGGCGGATGCGCACCTCGGACTTCGACGGTCCGGCCCGGCAGAGCCTGCTGCGGCACCCGTTCAAGGCGCTGAAGCCGCCGGAGGTGCAAGGACACAGCCAGAGCATGGTCAACGTCGACCTCGACCTCGGCTGCATGTACGAGCTGTCCGACGGCACCAAGGGCGTCGTACAGCCCCTCGGCGGCTTCCTCGGCGACGTGAACGCACCGCCGTACGTCAAGCTCAGCGGCGACGACCGGTTCGGGTCCGCGTCCGGCGAGACCATGTACATCAACCTCGACCACCGGGACCAGATCAAACGGCTGCTGGTCTTCGTCTACATCTACGACCAGACACCGGCCTTCGACCGCACCCACGCGATCGTCACGATGTACCCGAGCAACGGCCCGCGCATCGAGATCGGCCTCGACGAACGTCACCCGCAGGCACGCTCGTGCGCGGTGGTCCTGATCGAGAATGTCAAGGGCGAACTGGTCGTCCGCCGCGAGGTCAAGTTCGTCTACGGCTTCCAGTCGGAACTGGACCGCCTGTACGGCTGGGGCCTGCAGTGGGGCCGGGGCTACAAGTCCAAGGCGGACCGGTAGCGCGAGCCGGGCGTCCCTCGGCCGTGCCGCCTACCGCCCGATGAACTGCGGCCCCTGCGGCGGCAGCCGGAAGTCCGGGTCGGGCACGGCCGCCACCGGCGGGGGATACCCGTACCCGGACGGGGCCGTGGCCGCCACCGGCTGCTGCGGGTAGCCGTACGCCGGCTGCGGATACCCGTATGCCGGCTGCGGATACCCGTACGCCGGCTGCGCCGCCGCGGGCACCTGCACGGGCTGCTCCGGCGGCAGCGGCTGCGCGGCCGGAGCGGCGCCCGCGCCCTGCGAGCCCTGCGCCTCCTCCGACTCCTCCACCGAGATGCCGAAGTCCGTGGCGAGGCCCTTCAGACCGTTCGAGTAGCCCTCGCCGAGCGCGCGGAACTTCCAGCCGTCGCCCCGCCGGTACAGCTCACCGCAGATCAGCGCGGTCTCCTGGCCGGTCTCCGGTTTGATGTCGAAGTAGGCCAGCGGCTCCTCACCGGCGGTCGCCGCGTCGTACAGCAGGATGCGCAGCCCCTGTACGACATCGAAGGTGACGCCGTCCGCCGAGGCGACCAGCAGGATCCGGACCACATCCGGGTCGAGCCCGGCGAGATCCGTCTGGACCGTGTCCGTCAGGCCGTCGGCGACCCGCTTCTTGCCCAGCCGCCAGACCTTCCCGGACGGATGCCGCGGCTGGTTGTAGAAGACGAAGTCCTCGTCGGAGCGCACACGGCCGCCGGGACCCAGGACCAGCGCGGAGGCGTCGACGTCCGGGATACCCTGCCCGGGCGTCCAACGCACCACGGCCCGTACCGTGGTGGCGTCCAGCGGGACGTTCGACCCTTTCAGCATCGCGTGCGTCATGCGGTCATCCTGCCTTCTCCGTCCTGGTCACGACAACGCGGGGCGTGGACACGGCCGGGTTACCTGAAATTCATGCCCCACGGGAACCTCGGACATGGATTCGTACGTACTATTACCGGCCACCTTTTGACAGTCTTCGCAGGCCGCTCGATGCGCCACGGGGGGAGCTTCATGCGTCATTTCGGGCACCTCGCCGCCGAGGTGCGGCAGCGCCTGTTCCACCGGGAGCCGTGCGAGTTCACCGCCGACTCCCCGGCGCGGACGCTCTCCGCCGCCCTGGGCGCCACGCTCTACAGCCCGGCCACCCGCCCGCGGCTCGCGGGCGACATCGTCAAGCAGGCGGATCGTGGCGTGGTCTCGATGGTGCTGTGCCTGGAGGACTCGATCGACGACGCCGAGGTGGAACACGGCGAGGAGAACCTGGTCCGGCAGTTCGCCGAACTGGTGGCGCTCGAACTGGCGTCCGGCTCCGTGGAGCTCCCGCTGCTGTTCATCCGGGTCCGCGTCCCCGAGCAGATACCCGACCTGGTGCGGCGCCTCGGGCCCGCGGTGCGGCTGCTGTCCGGGTTCGTGCTGCCGAAGTTCACCGCGGAGCGGGGCATTCCGTTCCTGGAGGCGGTGCAGGCCGCCGAGGTGGAGAGCGGACGGCGGCTGTTCGCCATGCCGGTCCTCGAATCGCCCGAACTGCTCTACCGGGAGTCGCGGGTGGAGACCCTGGAGGGGATCTTCCGCGCGGTCGACAAGTACCGCGACCGGGTGCTCGCGCTGCGCCTCGGCGTGACGGACTTCTGCTCCTCGTACGGGCTGCGCAGAGCCCCCGACATGACGGCCTACGACCTCCAGGTCGTCGCCTCCGTGATCGCCGACGTGGTGAACATGCTGGGGCGGGCCGACGGAACCGGGTTCACGGTGACCGGGCCGGTGTGGGAGTACTTCCGGGTGCAGGAGCGCATGTTCAAGCCACAGTTGCGGCAGAGCCCCTTCATGGAGGTGCAGGCCGTCGAGCTGCGCGAGAAGCTGATCGAGCACGCGATGGACGGGCTGCTGCGGGAGATCTCCCTGGACCACGCCAACGGGCTCCTCGGCAAGACCTGCATCCACCCCTCCCACGTCCTGCCCGTGCACGCGCTGTCGGTGGTCAGCCACGAGGAGTTCAGCGACGCGGCGGACATCCTGCGGCCCGAGCGCGGCGGCGGGGGCGTCCTGAGGTCGGCGTACACGAACAAGATGAACGAGGTGAAGCCGCACCGCGCCTGGGCCGAGCGGACCCTGCTGCGCGCCGAGGTCTTCGGCGTCGCGCGGGAGGACGTCGGCTTCGTGGAACTGCTGGCCGCCGCGGTCTCCGACTGACCGCACCGCATCACCGCCGAGGGCACACAAGGAAGGCATGAACAAGCCAGTGAACGACGGGCTCTGGTCCGGCACCTGGGTCGCCGAGCGACTCGGGGTCGAACTCGTGGGCGACGACCGGCTGACGGGCCTGCTGGGGCTCGCGCTGCGCCGCAACCCCAAGCGGGCGCACCTGCTCGTGTCCAACGTGCTCGGCAAGCACGTGCCGCAGTCGCCCTCGGTCGTGTACGGCCACGGGTTCGCTCTGGGCCGCCGGGTCCGGGACCTGCTGGGCGCCGACCACTGCGGCCGGGCGGTCGTCCTGGGCTACGCGGAGACCGCGACGGGCCTCGGCCACGCGGTCGCGGACGGCCTCGGCACGGCGCCGTACCTGCACTCCACGCGCCGCCCGGTCCCCGGCGTCGCCCCGGCCGGCGGCTTCGAGGAGTCCCACTCGCACGCCACCTCCCACCTCCTGCTGCCCGAGAACCCCGCCCTGCTGGCCTCCGACGGCCCGCTGGTCCTGGTGGACGACGAGTTCTCCACCGGCAACACGGTCCTGAACACCATCCGCGACCTGCACGCCCGCTATCCGCGCAAGCGGTACGTCGTGGTCGCGCTGGTCGACATGCGGGCCCCGTCCGACGCCGACCGCCTGCGGCAGTTCGCCGAGCAGATCGACGCCCAGGTGTCCCTGGTGACCACCGCCTCCGGCACGGTCCGCCTCCCCGCCGACGTCCTGGAGAGGGGCCGGGAACTCGTCGCACACCACGAAGCAGCCCAACAGACACAGACGGAGCCGCCCCGAGCCGATGCTTCGGCGGTGGAGGGTACTGCCGAGTATGAGACGTCCGTCGTTCCGGGGCAGCGGGGGGCCGGGCGGGTTCGACGCGTCGAGTTGCGGTGGCCTCGGGGGGTGCCGGACGGGGGGCGGCACGGGTTCACGCCGGTGCACCGGGGCCGGCTGGAGCGGGCGCTGCCCGCCATGGCCGCCCGGATCGCCGAGGCGTTGCCGCGGGGTGCGCGGCGGGTGCTGGTGCTCGGCTGCGAGGAGCTGATGTACGCGCCGCTGCGGCTGGCGCGGGAGGTGGAGCAGGTCGTGGAGGCCGAGGTGCGGTACTCCACCACCACCCGCTCGCCCGTGCTGGCCGTGGACGACCCCGGTTACGCGATCCGCACCCGGCTGATCTTCCCGGCGCACGACGACCCGGCCGACGGCCCCGGTGAGCGCTACGCCTACAACGTCGCCGGCGGCGGCTTCGACGCCGTGGTCGCCGTCGTCGACTCCACCGCCGACACCCCCGAACTGCACGCGCCCGCCGGCCTGCTGGCCCGGCTCGCCGCCCACACCCCGCACGTCCTGCTCGCGGTCGTGCCCGCGTACCTCCCCGTGCCCCCGCACGCCCCCGAAAGGTCCCCGATGCTGCCCGAGCCCCTGCGCGGCCCCGCCTTCTCCTCGTACGCGCCCGACGAGGTCGGCTGGCTGCTCCAGGATCTCTCGGACGTGACGCTGGAGGCGCCGACGGAGGAGCGCGAGGAGGCGATCCAGAGCGGCGGCGCCCACTACGCCGAGTCGCTGCCGGTGGAGTACCAGCCCAGCGAGCAGTACCAGGAGCTGTTCCACACGGCCCTGACGGCGTCCGCCGCGCGGATCGCCCAGGCCGTGGGCGTGGTCACCGAGACGATCCTCGCCGAACTCCCCCTGCGCCGAAGAAAATCGGCCGGGACGGAGGAGACCTCGGGCCCCGGCCCCGTGCTCGTCTCGCTGGCCCGCGCCGGCACACCCGTCGGCGTGCTGATGCGGCGCTGGGCCCGGTTCCGGCACGGCCGGGACCTGCCGCACTACGCCGTGTCGATCGTGCGCGGCCGCGGCATCGACACCAACGCGCTGCGCTGGCTGGCCGCCCACCACGACCCGCGCGACGTCGTCTTCGTCGACGGCTGGACCGGCAAGGGCGCCATCACCCGCGAACTGGCGCGGGCGATCAGGGAGTTCGAGGAGCGTGAAGGGATCACCGGGTTCGACCCGGAGATCGCGGTGCTGGCCGACCCCGGCTCGTGCGTGCGGACGTACGGCACCCGGGAGGACTTCCTCATACCCTCCGCCTGCCTCAACTCCACCGTGTCCGGGCTGATCTCGCGGACCGTGCTGCGCGCGGACCTGGTCGGCCCGCACGACTTCCACGGCGCGAAGTTCTACCGCGAACTGGCCGGCGCCGACGTGTCGAACGTCTTCCTCGACGCCGTCTCCCAGTGCTTCCCCGAGGTCGCCGACAGCGTCGACACCGCCGCCAAGGAACTGCTGTCCACCGACCGCACCCCCACCTGGGAGGGCTGGGCGGCGGTCGAGCGCATCAGTGAGGAGTACGGCATCGACGACGTGAACCTGGTCAAGCCCGGCGTCGGCGAGACCACCCGCGTGCTGCTGCGCCGGGTGCCGTGGAAGATCCTGGCGCGGGCCGGCGCCGGCGCCGACCTGGACCACGTACGGCTGCTGGCCGGGCAGCGCGGGGTCCCGGTCGAGGAGGTGGGCGAACTGCCGTACAGCTGCGTGGGGTTGATCCACCCCCGGTACACGCGCGGGGCGACCGGCGCCGACGGCAGGACGGTGACCCGCTGATGCCGGTCCTGGTGGCGAGCGATCTCGACCGTACGCTCATCTACTCCGCCGCCGCCCTGGCGCTGACCATGCCGGACGCGCGGGCGCCGAGGCTGCTGTGCGTGGAGGTGCACGAGAGCAGGCCGCTGTCGTACCTGACCGAGACGGCCGCCCAACTGCTCACCGAGCTCGCCGACACGGCGGTGTTCGTGCCCGCCACGACCCGCACCCGCAAGCAGTACCTGCGCATCAACCTGCCGGGCCCGGCCCCGACGTACGCCGTCTGCGCCAACGGCGGCCATCTGCTGGTGGACGGCGTGTCGGACGGCGACTGGCACCGGCGGGTGCTCGCGCGGCTGGCCGAGGAGTGCGCGTCGCTCGCGGAGGTCCAGGAGCACCTGCTGCGCACCGCCGACCCGGCCTGGGTGCGCAAGCACCGCGTCGCCGAGGACCTGTTCGCCTACCTCGTGGTGGAGCGCGAGCTGCTGCCCGAGGAGTGGGTGAAGGAGCTGGCCGCGTGGGCGGCCGGCCGCGGCTGGACGGTCTCCTTGCAGGGTCGCAAGCTCTACGCCGTCCCCAAGCCGCTGACCAAGAGCGCCGCCGTCCGCGAGGTGGCCCGACGCACCGGCGCCGACCTCGTCCTCGGTGCCGGCGACTCGCTGCTGGACGCCGACCTGCTGCAGGCCGTGGACCGCGGCTGGCGGCCCGGACACGGCGAGCTGGCCGACACCGGCTGGACGGCACCCGGCATCGCCGCCCTGCCCGAGCGCGGAGTGCTCGCCGGGGAGCGGATCGTACGGGAGTTCCTCAGGGCGGCCCGGGCGCCCCGGTAGGAGCGCCGACCGCGGCAGCCGGCGGGAGCGTCAGCCGCAGCAGCCTCCGCCGCAGCACCCGCCGCCGCCCGAGCCGGACCGCGGTGCGGGTGCCGGGGCGGCCGCCGAGCCGCCCACCGCGACCGTGGACAGCAGCTTGATCGTGTCGTCGTGCCCGGCGGGGCAGCTCGCCGGGGCGGACGACTCCGCCATGGGACGACTCAGTTCGAAGGTGTCGCCGCAGCTCCGGCAGCGGTACTCGTAGCGAGGCATGCGCCCAGATTAACGGGCGTGACCGGACGCACAGCCCTTCGTGTTTCTTATGTCTTGGTTTCTGTCCAGTTCTTGTGCGGAGAAATTGAAAAGACGGCTGATAATTTTGTAGCGCCGCGAGGGCCGCGTGGCGGCTGCGAACAAGGGGGAGGGCAGCCGCAGTTGCGGTGACTGTGTCGACCCGCGCGAGCAATACGAACGTGCGGAGGAGGACGCAGTCGTGACGGAGGCAGGGCGGGGGGACGGCCTTCCGGAGGAGGGCCGCCGGACCGGAGGGAGCCGCGCCGAGGCCGGATCACCGGGCCGGTCGCGGACCGACCGGTCGGTGCGTGCGGAGGAAACGATCCAGCTCAAGGTCGACGCACTGCGCCGAGCGGACGAGACCATGCAGCTGAAGGTCGACACCCTCCGCGGCCGGCACACGAGCGCGCAGCCGCACGAGACGATGCAGTTACGCGCCTTACAGACGCAGCCCGACCCGCCCGACCCCTCTGCTCCGTCCGACCCGCCCGAGGGTCCACCCCGGCGGCGCGCCGACCGCCGCAAGCCGCGCACCGGCCCCACGCTCCCCCCGGCCCTGACCCGGCGCCTGGCCCCCCTCGTCGCGGTGGCCGCGCCGTACGCGCGGAAACTGAAACCGGTCTACCCGCGCCCCGGCCGCACCGGCTGGCGGCGCTGGCTCCCCTCCTGGAAGCAGTGGCTCGGCGCCACCCTCTCGGCCCTGGGCCTGAGCACTCTCCTCCTGGCCATCGCCTACGCCGCGACCGACATTCCGCAGAACCTGAACACCTACGCCACCCAGCAGGACAACGTCTACTTCTGGTCCGACGGCACCCCCATGGCCCGTACCGGCTGGGTGCAGCGCCAGGCGATGCCGCTGAAGGACATCCCCGAGGACGTCCGCTGGGCGGTGCTCGCGGCCGAGAACGAGAGCTTCTACAGCGACCCCGGCATCTCCTTCACGGGCATCAGCCGGGCCCTGTGGCGCACCGTCGGCAAGGGCGACACCCAGGGCGGCTCCACCATCACCCAGCAGTACGTCAAGAACGTCTACCTCTCCCAGGACCAGTCCGTCAGCCGCAAGTTCACCGAGGCGATGATCGCGCTCAAGCTGGACAACCGGATGAGCAAGGACAAGATCCTCGAGGGCTACCTCAACACCAGCTGGTTCGGCCGCGGCACCTACGGCATCCAGCGCGCCGCCCAGGCCTACTACGGCAAGGACGTCGGCGATCTCAACGCGAGCGAGGCCGCCTTCCTCGCCTCTCTGCTCAAGGGCGCCGGGCTCTACGACCCCACCCTGAGCCCGGCCAACCACAGCCGTGCCGTGGAGCGCTGGACCTGGACCCTCGACCGCATGGTCAAGATCGGCAAGCTGTCGCAGGCCGAACGCGCCAAGTACCGCACGTTCCCCGAGCCGCTCAAGCGCAACCCGCTCTACGACACCGGTCAGCAGAGCGACTACCTGGTCGAACTGGCCTCGCAGTACGCCAGGAAGACCGCGCACATCACCGACCAGGAGTTCGACCTGGGCGGCTACCAGATCTACACCACCTTCGACCGCAAGCGGGAGAGCGCACTGACCGGCGAGGTCACCAAGGCCCGCAAGAAGGCGCGGAAGACCACCCCCGGCCCGGCCGGGACCGTGCACTACGGTGCCGCCTCCGTGGCCGCCGACGGCCGCATCCTCGCCGTCCACGGCGGCCCCGACCACCGCACCCAGGGCTACAACGAGTCCAACGCCTCCACCGTCCCGGCCGGTTCGGCCTTCCTGCCGTTCGTCTACGCGGCCGGACTCGAGCACGGCGTCACCAAGCGGCGTGACGTCCCCAGGGAGCGGGTCACCCCCCAGACCCTCTACGACGGCGACGACGACGTGCCCGTCACCACACCCGAGGGCCCCTACTGGGACCGCAGCGGAAAGAAGGTGTCCGCCCACAACGACGACAAGAAGTCCTGGGGACGGATCAGCCTGCATCAGGCGCTCACGAACTCCGTGAACACGCCGTTCATGCAACTCGGCATGGACACCGGCCTTGACCGGGTCAAGCAGACCGCCCAGGCGGCCGGACTGCTCCCCTCCAGCATGGGACCGCAGGTGCCCGCGCTGTCCCTGGGCAGCGCCACCCCGAGCGCGATCCGGATGGCCGGCGGCTACGCCACCTTCGCCGCCAAGGGCACGCACACCGAGCCGTACTCGGTGCGCCGCATCACCCGCAACGGCTCCTCCGTCCGGCTGGACACCCCGGCCACGCGGCGCGCGGTCGGCCAGGGCGTGGCCGAGGCGGTCACCGAGGCGCTCGGCGACTCCTTCCGCACCGCCCACCCGGGCGCGGCGTCCGGCACGGCCCCGGTCGCGGGCAAGGCGGGCACCACCGAGGACGACACCGCCGCCTGGTACGTGGGCACCGCCGAGTCGGTGTCCACGGCGGTCGTCGTCTACCGCATGGACCTGGCCAAGAGCCTCGAACCGCTGCCGCTGGAAGGAGTCGCCGGCACCCCGGCCGACAGCGTTCCCTACGGGATCTGGGCCGGCGCCATGAACCCACTCGGCTGACCCCCCCCGGCCCGGCCGCTCCCACCCCCCACCACCCCCCTCGCAGATTGAGCCCCCCATGAAGTCAACCGGCCGTCGGCGCAAAGCTCGTGCGCCCCGCCGCACCATCACCCGACCCGAGTTCCTGACCCTGGCCGCCCTGCTGGTCGTCGCCTCCGTGGTGGCGGGGTTCCTGACGCTGACCCGTGCCGACTCGACCGCGCCGACCGCGTCCGCCGACTCCAAGGGAGAAGACGCCAAGGGCGGCCCCAAGGACGGCGGTTCCCCGTCCGGTGCGGCCGAGGAGCCCGAGTGGGACGGCAAGGTCCGGGTGCTCGGCGACGGCTCCACCTCCTACACCGGCCCGCAGCAGGCCGAGTGGAAGCCGAAACCGCTCAAACCCGGCGAGAAGCCACCACAGTTCGTGGTCTTCTCCTGGGACGGCGCCCTGGAGGGCGACGACCGCCTGTTCTCGCACTACCGGGAGCTGGCCAAGGAGTACGACGCCCACATGACCTTCTTCCTCACGGGCATCTACCTGCTGCCCAAGGCCAAGAAGAACCTCTACCACCCGCCCCAGCACTCGGCGGGCGCCGCCGCCATCGACTACGCCACCGTGGACCACATCGGCACCACCCTGGAGCAGCTCCGCAAGGCGTACGAGGACGGCAACGAGATCGGCACCCACTTCAACGGCCACTTCTGCGGCGCCAAGGGCGGCGGCGACTGGAGCGTCGAGGAGTGGAAGAGCGAGATCGACCAGTTCTACTCCTTCGCGGAGAAGTGGAAGACCAACAGCGGCCTCACCGACGTCCCACCGCTGCCCTTCGACTTCAGGAAGGAGATCACCGGCGGACGCGCGCCCTGCCTGGAGGGACAGCCCAACCTGCTGAAGGCCATCAAGGACTACGGCTGGCGCTACGACGCCAGTTCGCCCGGCGACTTCCAGATCTGGCCGTCGAAGAAGGAGGGCATCTGGGACTTCCCGCTCCAGATGCTCCCCTACGAGGACGGCAAGTACCAGGGCCTGTCGATGGACTTCAACTTCCTCTACAACCAGTCCAACGGCGAGACCCAGGGGGATCCGGCCAACTTCCCGCACTGGGAGCAGCAGACCGTCGACTCCTACATGGCCGGATTCAACCGCGTCTACTACGGCAGCCGGGCGCCCCTGTTCGTCGGCAACCACTTCGAGGACTGGAACGGCGGCATCTACATGAAGGCCATCGACCAGGTCGTCAGGAACATCTGCACCAAGAAGGACGTCAAGTGCGTCTCGTTCCGGGAGCTCGCCGACTGGCTGGACGTCCAGAAACCGGAGACGCTGCAACGGCTGCGCGCCCTGGACCCGGCCCAGTCCCCCGACTGGTCTTCGGTGGTCAACTGACGTGTAGGACTGGGGAGTTCCGCTTGTGGACCCCACTTCACAGCAGCTCCACACCGCATGCGAAGATGCCGTCGCCCGGTAGGTCTACCGGCGTAGAGGGGAACACCATTGAAATCAAGAAAATTAAGCCGTAAACGGCGTCGCGCCACCATAGTCTCGGCGGCGGCCGCCTCGGTCGTCGCCGGCGTGGCGCTGGTGCCCAACTGGAGCGCGGGCGCGGCGGTCATCGACGACCCGACGGTGGACGCGGGCACCAAGGCCACCTTCCAGAAGCTGGCCGACGCGGTCTTCACCGACCGCACCCAGGCCCTGGTGGACGACGCCCCGGGAAGCAAGGGACGCCACCACCGGCTGACGTCCGGCTTCTCCGGCAAGGTCCGCCTGTCCGGCACGCAGTCGCGCGAGGAGACCTCCGCCCTGGACCAACTGCGCGGCCGCAAGGCACGGCTCGCGAAGCTGGGTGAGAAGTACAGCGCCGCCAAGACCAGCGTCTCGCTGGACGCCACCCAGGTGCAGGGCCGCGACGCCAAGGTCGCCGTCACCGAGACCACGACCCTGACGTACCGGAAGATCCGCGGCAACGAGCCGAAGACCACCGGCTTCCAGGCCCACCACGAGCTGACGTTCCGGGCCGACCAGCAGGGCAACTGGCAACTGACCGGCATCCGCGACACGGACGACGGCGTCGCCGTCAACCAGATCGCCGCACCGCCCGTCGTCACGCCGCCCACCGCGAAGCCGTCGACCACGGCACCGACCGCGAAGGCCTCGACCAAGGCGCCCACCCCGGCCCCGACCACCCAGGCCCCGAGCACCGCGGCTCCGACCACCGCGGCCCCGGCTGCCTCCACCGTCGCCGCCGACGGCAACCCGCCCTCGGCCCCCCGCGCGGCCATCACCGCGAACCCGCCCGCCGCGCCGAAGAACCTCACCGGCGGCGCCTACGACTACAAGGCCATGGCGGCGTACGCGACGAAGTACTGGAACAACTACAACCCCGACTACCCCGACTTCAACGGGGCGGGAGCCGGCGGCGACTGCACCAACTTCGTCAGCCAGTCCCTCAAGGCGGGCGGCTGGAAGCACGAACCCGGCTACACGTACGACTTCCACAAGTGGTTCGGGAACTCCGAGATCCAGTCGGACTCGTTCGTCGGCGTCAACGAGTTCTCCTGGTTCGCCCTGTCCGCCAAGCGGGTCACCAGCCTCGCCAACGTCTACCAGATGGACATCGGCGACGTGCTCCAGGTGGACTTCAACCGGGACGGGTCCAAGGACCACTCCATGATCGTCACGTCCCGCACCACGCAGGGCGTGCCCTACCTGTCGTACCACTCCACCAACACCTACAACAGGTCGGTGGCGAGCATCATCGCCTCCTACCCGGACGCGTACTACTACGCCTACCGGACCTGAGCGGTGCCTTCCGGGAGCGGGGAACGGGCCGTCAGTGGCCGGCTCCCCGCTCCTCGCGGATCCGGGACACCACCGCGGCCACCGTCTGCCGGACCGCCTCGGTCTCCGTCAGGAAGTGCCAGTAGTCGGGATGGCGGCCCTCCAACGAGGCCACCGCCCGCTCCAGCCGGCCCACCGAGTCGTCCAGCGGACGGGCGTGCCGCGGATCCGGCGTCGTACGGCCCGACATGGCCAGCCGCTGCGCGTCCCGGATCGCGAACCGGGTCCGCTCGACCTCCGCCTGCGGGTCCTTCTGCACCGAATTCAGCCGCCGCAGCCGGTCCCCGGCGGCCGACACCGCCTCGTCGGTGGTGTTCAGCAGCGCCCGCACCGTCGACAGCAGCGCCGTCGCGTCCGGCCAGCGCTGGGCGTCCCGCGCGGCCTGCGCCTCGCGCAGCTTCGCCTCCGCCTCCCGCACACTCCCGGCGGCCTGCTCCGGCACCTGCTGCAGATCCTGCCAGCAGGCGACCGTGAACCGCCGCCGCAGCTCGCTGAGCACCGGCTCCACCTGCCCGGCGCGCGTACTCAGCGCCTGCGCCCGGGTGCGCAGCGACACCAGCCGGTGATCGATCTCGGCGGCCTGCTCCGGCAGCCGCACCGCGTCCGCCCGGATCGCCTCCGCCTCCCGCGCCACCCGCTCGGCGCGCTCCAGCGTCGGCTGCACGCCGTGCTGCCCCGCGCCCTGGTTGAGCCTGGTCAGCTCGGGGGAGAGCGCGGCGAGCCGGGCGGCCAGGTCGTCCGCCCCGAGCCCGGAGCCGCGGACGTCGTCCAGCGCGCCGGCGGCGGCGCTCAGGGCCTGCCGGGCGCGCTCCACGGCGGGCGCCACCCGCGCCAGTTGGGTCTCCGCCTTGCCGAGCAGCGGCCCGAGGCCACTGCCGAAACGGTCCAGGTCCCTTTTGACACCCAGCAGTTCGTCCTTGGCGGCGGTCAGGTCGACACGCGCCCGGGAGGCGACGGAGGCCTCCAGGTCGTCGCGGTCCAGGTCCTGGGCGTCGACGGCCTGGATGTAACGCTGACTCACCTCGTCGATGCGTCGGCCCAGCGCCTCGAAGTCGGCGACCGCGCGGCGGGCGTCCGCGGAGTCGTCGACGGCCGTGATCGTCTCGATCGAGATCCGCAGGTCGCGCTGGGCGCTGTCCAGCTCGTAGAAGGCGGCCGCGGCGGCGTCCTTGGCGGCCTGCGCCTCGGCCCGCTGGGTCTCGGCCCGCCCGCCGAACCAGCGCCGGGTGCCGCCGCCCGCGAAGGCGGCCGGCAGCGCGAGCAGGGCGAGCACCGGCAGGCCCATCAGTACGAGGACGTCACGGACGTCACGGGCGGCCGAGGCGCGCGCCGGGCTCGGACATGCGCTCCGAGGCCGGGGCCGTGTATACGGCGAGTGCGGCTGTACGGGGGTCGCCGGTGTCGCCGTCACATCCCTCTCCTGTCGTCCGCCATGCGTATGGTCATTCTCCCATTCGCGGCGGACGAACACACGGGCCGGTCAGTCAGCCGTACGAACTGTGATCCTTCCGTCGCCGGTGGTCGCGGACACCACATGAGAGCTGGCGTCGTCCCGGGGCACGGAGACGTCCATCGAGCCGTCGCCGGTCTTCGTCGTCACCCGGTATGCGGCGTGCGGCAGCACCAGGCTGACGGAGCCGTCCCCGGAACTCGTCTCCACCCGGTCCGGCACGGCGGCCAGTTCGAGGCGGACCGAGCCGTCGCCGGTGGTGGCCCGCACCCGGCGCGAGGAGACCTTCGCCCGTACGGTCCCGTCGCCGGAGCGCAGCTCCAGGGGCCCGGTGGAGTCGGTGACGTGCACGGATCCGTCGCCGGTACGGATGCTCAGCGCGTCCTTGAACCCGCGCGCCCGCACGCTGCCGTCGCGGTCCTCGACCTTCACGGCGATCCCGCGCGGGACCTCGATCCGGTGCTTGGCCGAGCAGTCGGCGACGACCCCCGAGCACTTCATCCGCAGCACCAGCCGGTCGTCCTTCATGGACCAGGTCACCCTCGGATCGTCCCCGACCAGGACGGAGCCGCGGAACCAGCGGGTGACCTCCACGGTCCCCGCCTTCGCCGAATCGGCGGCGACGATCTCCAGCGCCGAGTCGTCCGAGTCGACGGTCAGGGTGTTCCCGTGCAGGGCGAAGGAGCGCCGGTCGGGGCTGGTGTCGTCCTCGGCGGAGCCCCCGCAGGCCGTGGCCGTGGCGACCAGGACCACGACGACACCGGCGACGGCGGCGACACGAGCGGGCACGGAACGGGACATGACGATCTCCCCCTGATGACGGACGACGAGCCCCCACGGCTCTGTGAAGACCGTAGAAAGAACCCCCGCCACGGAGAATCCGGCGGGCTACCGGACGGGGGGTGGGGTAAACCCCCCCTCCGGTAGCCCGCTTCGCGAGGCGCACGGACCTGCGGGGGACAGGAGTTCTTGCGTCGAACAGGGTGACCTTTGCGGTCGGTGCTCGTTGGATGCGGAGGAGGAGGCTTCGGGGCCAGTGGGGGTGGCGGGGTGGGCGGACTGCGTGAGGTGACGCCGCCGTTCGTGGTGCCCGGGCCGACCGGCGTGGCGATCCGGACACGACTGCGGGTGTCGTCGGCAGATGCCTCGGTGCTGACCGAGGTGGGCATGTTCCTCGGCTCGCTGGCGTCGCGGGATCTCGCGGCGCGGTCCCGGCAGGGGCTGAGTCACGATGCCGCCTCCTGGGCGGTGCGGAAGCGGGAGCTGACCGAGTCCTCGTCGGCGCGTTGGGCAGGAAGCGTCACCAAGGCGACCCACGACCAGTGGGCTCTGACGCGGCGCGGCCACATGGCCGAGATGGAGTGGCTGCGGGGGCAGATCACACGGATCGAGGCCAGACTGGCCCGTCCACTGGGCGCGAAGGCCGAGAAGCGGGCCGGCGCGGTGCGGGGCTATGCCACCCGGTCGGAGTGGCATGCCAAGTCCCGCCGTCTGCGTGTTCTCCAGAACCGGCTCACCGCTCTGCAGACGGAATGGGCGGAGGGCCGGGTTCAATGTAGGCTGTCGGCTGGTCCCGGGTGCGTAGCTCAGCGGTAGAGCGCCTGCCTTACAAGCAGGATGTCGGCGGTTCGAAACCGTCCGCGCCCACCGGTTGTAGATGAACAGGGCCCAGGTCGGCGGGTTGGAACCCGGAGACCTGGGCCCTTGTCTTTGCGCTTCGCTAGGTCTCGTCCTCGTTGGCCGGGGGCTCGTGGGTGTGTTTCAGGTGGCTGCGGGCCGTGACGCCGTCCGGGCCGGGCAGTTCCGACCAGTAGCGGTGGGTGCTGACGAACACCGCGAGTTCGTGCTCGCGGCGGCGGAGCTTTTCGACCGCGGCCTGCTCGTCGGGTGTCCAGCCCGGTGAGGCCGGCCGCTCCACCTTGCGCCAGCCGCTGTCGTCGCTGAAACCGTCCAGCGGCTCGACCGACCAGGGCAGCCGCTTGAGCAGAGTCGACAGCTCGGCCCGGACCTGGTGCAGCTCCTCCTGACCGGCGAGGAGGTCACTCGGGAAGTCATAGCGCGTAGCCACGGCGCAATGCTACGCCTGTTCGAATTTGGCGCGCGACCGCAATGCGGGGGGTTCATGTGTTCGAGTTCGCCCCGGGTGGCGGGAGCGGTTTTCGAGCAGGGGCTCTTGAGTAGCAACGCGGATGTCGGGGTTGAGGCACGGTCCGTACCGTCTCGGCCATGCAGGACGGTGTGGTCGGGCGTCTCCGGTACGGGGACGTGCAGGTGGTGGTGGCGCAGGGTGTCGTGCCCGTGGTGGCCCTGGGGACCGTCGGCGGGATGCTGCACCCGCGCGGAGGAGCGCGGGTCGCCGCGATCGGGCCGGCGCTGCTGGGCGTGCTGCTCTGCGTGCTGCCGGCCCTCGGCCAGGTCGCCGCCTGAGGATGGTGCGGCAGGGTGCTTGCGCGGTGGGCGCGGGGCGTGCTGACACTGGGGGCATGTGCCGGAGCATCAAGACACTGCGTCCGCCCGCGTTGCCCGAGGAGGCGACCGAGGAGGAGATCCGGGCGGCCGCGTTGCAGTACGTGCGGAAGGTCTCGGGGTTCCGGGCGCCCGCCGCGCACAACCAGGAGGTCTTCGACCGGGCGGTCGATGTGATCGCGCAGGCCACGCAGGAGCTGCTGGCGGGGCTGGAAGTGCGGGGGCAGGCGGCGTCCAGGGCCGGGTGACGGCCGGGTGGCGGCCGGATGGCGGGTGACGGTGAGCGCCGGGTGCGGCGCCCGTCGCCGGCCTTCTCCTACGACGCCTCCGCCGGCTTCAGCGGGCGCCGCATCAGGTACGCCGCTCCCGCGCCCGCGGCGAAGAGCGCCGCCACCGACACGCAGGTCGCCAGCCAGGCGGCGCCCAGCCAGCGGGTGCCGAAGTAGCCGAGGGCCACGCTGTAGGTGGCCCAGGACAGGCCCGCCAGCGCGGACCAGGGCAGGAACTCCCGGATCCGGCGGTGTGCCGCGCCGGCGCTGAAGGAGACCACCGAGCGGCCGGCCGGGGCGAAGCGGGCGAGGATCACCAGCGCGCCGCCGCCACCCCGGGACAGGGCCGCGCCGAGCCGTTCCTGCGCCCTGCTCAGCCGCCGGGAGCGGGAGATCGCGCGGTCGAGGCGCTCGCCGCCGTGCCGGGCCAGGCGGTAGGCGACGAGGTCACCCAGTACGGACGCCGTCGCCGCGCACAGGGTCAGGGCCAGGATGTCGGGCACGTTCTGCGGGACGTGCCCGGTCGCCGCGCCGGTGCCCGCGGCCGCCGCCGTGGCGGCCGTCACTATCAGCACGCCGCTGGGCAGGACCGGCAGGAACACATCCAGCAGTACGGACGCGGCCACCATGACGTAGATCCATGGAGTGCCGGTGAGTGACCCCACCCTCGCCACACTCTCCAGCACCGAGAACTCCCCCCGTCACCCCCGTGAGCCGCGGACCGTGCCGCGGTGTCGCGCGGGAGCGGCAGGAGCGGCCTTGAACAGCCATACAGCGTACGCCGAAGTGTGACAGAAGTTTCACTGGGGGTTGATGTGATTACCGAGGTCCCGGCGTCTGTCCGGCCGGCCTCCGTCGCCCCGGCACGGCGGCGGTACGGGGCGACGGAGGCGGGTGGGGAGAGCCGGGGGATCAGCAGGCGGCGAGGTAGTTCTGGAGCGCGCTCTTCTCGGCCGAGTCGACGGAGAGGTTGTAGTAGTACTTCACCTGCACCCAGGCGCGGACGTAGGTGCAGTGGTACGACGTCTGGGTCGGCATCCACTGCGCCGGGTCCTTGTCGCCCTTCGAGCGGTTGGAGCTGGCCGACACGGCGATCAGCTGGGGGCGGGTCAGGTCGTTGGCGAACGCCTGGCGCTGGGCGGTGGTCCACTTGCTCGCGCCGGAGTCCCAGGCCTCGGAGAGCGGAACGAGGTGATCGATGTCGAGGCTGGAGGAGACGGTGAAGGTGACGCCGTCGTACGCCGACTTCCAGCTGCCGCTGGTGGCCGCGCAGTTGGCGTCGGTGACGACGTTCGAGCCGTCCCGCTGGAGGACCGTCTCGCGGGTGTCGCACTTGCCGCTGATGGTGATCCAGTGCGGGAAGAGGGTGCGATCGTAGCCGGTGTGGTTCGGCGTCGCGACGGTGAGCGAGGCGAGGTAGGTGCGGGCGGTGGCCGCGCTGACGGGGGTGGGGAGGGCCGCGGAGGCGGTCGGGCCGTTCAACAGGCCTATGGAGGCTATGAGTCCGGTGATGGCCGCGACTATGCTGAGGCGTTGACGCGCGTAGAACTTGAACCTGCGGGACATGCGAACTCCCTTGGGGGTGAGGGACGTTGGGTGAGCAGGGGAAGCGAGGGAATGCTCGCCGCGCAGTGTTGCGGGCGGGTGAGTGTGAGGTGAGAAGTTAGTGACGTGTGCATGACACAGCAAGAGGTGCGGCTGGACTTGCCGTTCGCTGTGATGTGGATCTCGATGCCGACCGGGTCGTGCGGGCGGTCGCGTACGATGGGGGCGCGGAAGGGGAGTAGCTCTTCGCCGGACCGTCGACATACTGCTCAGCTCGGCTGAGCCGGCGCCCGGAGGCGGACCTCGTGAGCGAGGTCGGCCAGCGAGACCTTCGGTAAGCAGTGCACGCCCGTGCCGTACGGCAGGGGTGAACCGTGTGCTGCCCTGCCGAGGCGTCTTGTCGCACCAGTCGCAGCACTCTCGGCGGGGTGGCCCCGACCGATTGAGGAACAGTGATCACCTTCAGCGTCCTGGCGCTCGTCTTCGGCGTCGTCTTCCTCGCGGAGCTGCCGGACAAGACGGCACTCGCGGGGCTCGTCCTCGGTACGCGTTACCGGGCCTCGTACGTCTTCGCCGGCGTCGCCGCCGCGTTTCTGCTGCACGTGGTGCTGGCCGTGGCGGCCGGCAGCGTGCTGACGCTTCTGCCGCAGCGGATCGTGCACGCGCTGACGGGCGTGCTGTTCCTCGGTGGCGCGGCCATGCTGCTGCTGAAGAAGGACGACGGTGAGGAGGACGTCCGGCGGCCCGAGGACCAGTCCTTCTGGAAGGTCGCGGGGACGGGGTTCATGCTCATCCTGGTCGCGGAGTTCGGTGACCTCACGCAGATCATGACGGCGAACCTTGCCGCTCGTTACGACGATCCGCTGTCGGTGGGGCTGGGGGCGGTGCTGGCGCTGTGGGCGGTGGCGGGGCTGGGCATCGTGGGCGGCAAGGCGTTGATGCGGCGGGTGCCGCTGGCGTTGATCACGAAGGTTGCGGCGTTGCTGATGGCGGGGTTGGGGGTGTGGAGCCTGTGGGAGGCGGTGGCGTGACGGGGGCTCCGCCCTGGGCTCCGCCCCGGAGCCAGGTGGGGGTGCTGCCCTCAGCGGGCTCGCTTTGCCCACCCACCGCCCGTCTCGGTGGGGTGAGGGTCCCGGTCTGGGGCTCCGCCCCAGGCCCCGGCGGGGGCTCTGCCCCCTGCATCCCCCGGTTTCCCACCCGCCCACCCGTCTCGGTGGGAGGAGGGGTCGGGACTGGGGCTTCGCCCCCTGCGCCCCCCGCTTTGCTCGGCCGCTTCGTTCCCGGCTCCGGGAGTGCGGTGGCCAGATGCCCGGATGTTTTGTACCGTGGAGAAACAAAGTGGCTCCCGTCCGCTTTCCCTGACCGGCGGACGGGGCCGCCTTGTTTCTTCGGGGCGTGCTCCCACGCCCCCTTCGCTGTGTCTTGGAGTTGCCGATGACGGCCACCGCCGTGTTCACCGCCCGCGCCCTCCTGCTGGACATGGACGGCACCCTCGTCAATTCCGACGCCGTCGTCGAGCGGATCTGGCGCCGCTGGGCCGACCGCCACGGGCTGGACGGTGACGAGGTGATGAAGGTCGTCCACGGCCGCCAGGGGCACGCCTCGATGGCACTGCTGCTGCCGGACCGGCCCAAGGAGCAGAACCTCGCCGACAACGCGCGCATGCTCGCCGAGGAGACCTCGGACATGGACGGCGTGATCCCGATCCCCGGGGCGGCGGAGTTCCTCGCGGGGCTGCGCGAGGTGCCGCACGCCCTCGTGACCTCGGCCGACGTGGCCCTGTCCACGGCCCGGATGGCCGCCGCCGGCCTGTCCCTGCCCGACGTACGCGTCACCGCCGAGTCCGTCGGGGCGAGCAAGCCCGACCCCGAGGGCTTCCTGAAGGGCGCCGCCGAACTGGGTGTCGCGCCCGCCGACTGCGTCGTCTTCGAGGACTCCGGAGCGGGGATCGCGGCCGGCCGCGCCGCGGGCATGCGGGTGATCGGCGTCGGCCCGCGCGCCGGGTTCCACCGGCCGGACGCGGTCGTCCCGGACCTGACCCGAGTACGGGTCGAGGCCGTGGGCGACGGGAACGTCCGGCTGCACGTGGCCTAGCGGCGGCACCGGGACGCCCGGGGGCGCCGGTTCCCACGCGGGTCATGCGCGGGTGCCGGCGTCAGCCTGACAGCAACCCGCCCCCCGGCTCAGGGCGCCGTTGTCTCCGACTCCAGGCGCGCCCTCGTCGCCGGTCCGTACACCCCGAGTTCATCGGCGTCGATACCGCGGGACCACTGGTACGCGCGCACGGACTTCTCCAGCCGGCGGCCGAAGACGCCGTCCGCCTTCCCCGGGTAGAGGAACAACTGGGCGAGCCGCAACTGGAGTTCCGTCACCTCGGAGCCCTGGTCGCCGCGGCGCAGTACCGGGGCGGGGGCCGCCGGGGCGCTGGCGCGCATCGTCGTCGGGGTCTGCGTCGGCCCGGCCGGCTCCGACCCCGTGCCGGTGACGTTCCCCTCCTGCGATCCGGACGGCGTCGGCTCCGCCATCCCCGACTCCGACTCCGAGGCCGACGCGGACGGCGAGGCGTTCGCGCCGGGCGACGGCGACTCGCTCGTCGTCGTCGGTGTCGACGACCACGCGTACGACGGTGCGGCGGCCGTCGGCGCGGAGGCCGTGGGTGTCTCCACCCACGCGTCCGGCACGCTCTCCCGTACCTGGCGGGAGGCGTGGTCCCGCTCCGGCGACTCGTAGGAGAACAGCCCGCTCGCGAACCCGGCGCCCGCCACGATCGTGACCACGACCGCGCACGCGGCGAGTACGACGGCGGGGCGGGTCCGCCGGCCGCCGCGGTGGCTGCCCGCCCGGCTCTTGGGACCCCCCGTGCCGGCGATCGGCCCCGGGGTGGCGGCCGGGTCCGCCTTCGTCGCCGTGTCGAACATGCTCACGTCGGCCGCGCTCGGTTCGCCCGGTGGCGGTGCGAACAGGCCGGGTGGGGTGGTGCGGGTCGGCGGCTGCGCGGGGATGGCCCGCAGCGCCATCGTGGACTCGGCGGGGGTTCCCTGCTGTGTCGTCGAGGGTTGGGCGGGGGTTCCCTGCTGTGTCGTCGACGGCTGGGTGGAGGTGCCCGGTTGTGTCGTCGAGGACTCGGTGGGGCCGCCCTGCTGACCTGTCGGCGCATCAGCCTGGGCGGCCTGCCGTGCCGACGCGGCCTCTGAGGGGAGGGCACGCAGCGCCATCGTGGCCTCCGCGGGGGAGGGGGGTCGTGGCTCCTCCCCGGTGGCCCCAGGGGCGGCCCCTGCGGTCTCGGCGGCCCCAGTGGGTCCGATGACTCCGGAAGACCCGGTGGCTCCGGCGGCTTGGGCGGCCCTGGCATCTCCGCCGACTCCAGCAACCCGGGCGTCTCCGACGGATCCGGCGATCCCGGTGGTCCCGGCGTCTCCAGTGACGCCGGCGGCTCCGGTGGCCCCAACGACCCCGGCGGCTCCGGTCGCGTCAGCGGCCCCGCCGGTCCCTGCGACCCCGCCGTCCCCTGCTGGGCCGCCGTCCCCAGCCGGGGCGCCCCCCGGCATGGTGGTGCCCCCTGCCGGGACGCTTCCTGTCGGGGTGCCCCCCGGCATGGTGGTGCCCCCTGCCGGGACGCTTCCTGTCGGGGTGCCCCCTGCCAGCGCGCCGCCCCCTGCCGGGGTGCCGCCCTCCGTCGGGGTGCCGTCACCTGCCAGGGCGCCGCCCCCGGTCAGCGCGCCGCCCTCCGCCGGTGTTTCGCCGATGTCCACGTACGGCCGAATCCGCAGTGGATTGAAGTCCTCCGCTGCCGCGGCTTCGGCCGTTCGGGCGTCGCGGAGAGCGTCGGACGCCCGGCTTCCGCAGGCGCAGGACGGGGTGTTGTCCGTGCCCCGGGGCACCCCGCATTCGGGGCAGGCATGCCCCTTCCGCTCTTCCACGCGTCGGTCCCCTCCCGTACGAACTCCAAGGATTATGCAGATCCTCCACACACCTTCTCCCTGAAGGCCCCCCGGAATGGCGGCTTCCGGGAGGACTCAACAGGCCATAACGGGACACTCCGATGACGATGGGAGATGTCACGAGAGCGTCGGGAGGACTTCATGGCCGGCGATGGGCACGGCAGGACCGGCATGACGGGGACGACGGGCGACGTCCCGGACGGCGACCGGCCGTCGTCGGTCATGCCCGCGTCGCCGCAGCCCCCGCAGTCGCCATACTCGCCGCAGCCCCCACAAGCCCCCCAGCCCCCGCCCGGCGACCCCGCGGCCCCGCCCGAGCAGGTGTCGGGCAACGTCCTCGTCTCGATCGGCGCGCTGCTCCTCGGCATGCTGCTGGCCGCGCTCGACCAGACCATCGTGTCGACCGCACTGCCCACCATCGTCAGCGACCTCGGCGGCCTGGAGCATCTGTCCTGGGTGGTCACGGCGTATCTGCTGGCGTCGACCGCCGCTACTCCGCTGTGGGGCAAGCTCGGTGACCAGTACGGGCGCAAGAAGCTCTTCCAGGCCGCGATCGTGATCTTCCTGATCGGTTCCGCGCTGTGCGGCATGGCGCGGAACATGCCCGAGCTGATCGGGTTCCGGGCGTTGCAGGGCCTGGGCGGCGGCGGGCTGATGGTGCTGTCGATGGCGATCGTCGGCGATGTCGTCTCGCCCCGCGAACGCGGCCGCTACCAGGGCCTGTTCGGTGCCGTGTTCGGCACGACCAGTGTGCTCGGGCCGCTGCTCGGCGGGCTGTTCACCCAGCACCTGAGCTGGCGCTGGGTGTTCTACGTCAACCTGCCCGTCGGCATGGTCGCCCTCGCCGTGATCGCGGCCGCCCTGCGCATCCCGCACCGGTCGCAGCGGCACGTCATCGACTACCTCGGCACCCTCCTCATCGCCTCGGTCGCCACCTGTCTGGTGCTGGTCGCCTCGCTCGGCGGCACCACCTGGGACTGGGGTTCGCCGCAGATCATCGGCCTGGCGGTGGTCGGCGTCGCGCTCGTCCTCGCCTTCCTGGCCGTGGAGGGAAGGGCGGCCGAGCCCGTGCTGCCGCTCAAGCTGTTCCGCATCCGTACGTTCTCCCTCTCCGCGGTCATCAGCTTCATCGTCGGCTTCGCCATGTTCGGCGCGATGACCTACCTGCCGACGTTCCTCCAGGTCGTCCGGGGCATCTCGCCGACGCTGTCCGGGGTGCACATGCTCCCGATGGTGGTCGGCATGCTGTCGGCCTCCACCGGGTCCGGGCAGATCGTCAGCCGCACCGGCCGCTGGAAGGTGTTCCCCGTCGTGGGCACCGCCGTCACCGCGATCGGCCTGCTCCTGCTGCACCAGCTCGACGAGCACAGCTCGACGGCCGTGATGAGCGCCTGCTTCTTCGTCTTCGGCGTGGGCCTCGGTCTCGTCATGCAGGTGCTCGTCCTCATCGTGCAGAACGCCGTCAGCTACGAGGACCTGGGCGTCGCCACTTCCGGCGCCACCTTCTTCCGCTCCATCGGCGCCTCCTTCGGCGTGGCCATCTTCGGCACGGTCTTCGCCGGCCGCCTCGGCGAGAAACTGACCGCCGCCTTCACCGGCGTGCCGCTGCCGCCGGGGGTGTCGGCGAACACGCTGCAGTCCGATCCGCGCGGCATCGCCGCCCTGCCGGTCACGCTGCGCCCGGCGGCCCTGCACGCGTACGCGTCCGCGATCACCGACGTCTTCCTCTACGCCGCCCCGGTCGCCCTCCTCGGCTTCGTGCTGGCCTGGTTCCTGAAGGAGGACCGGCTGCGCGGCTCGGTCACGGCCCCCGACGTCACGGAGACGTACGCGACCAACCCGGTCGAGCGGTCCTCGTACGACGAGGTGTGCCGGGCGCTGTCCGTGCTGGGCACCCGCGAGGGGCGGCGCGAGATCTACCGGGAGATCACCGAGCGAGCGGGCTACGACCTCGACCCCGCGGCGAGCTGGCTGGTGCTGCGGATGAAGAAGTACGGCTGGGTGGAGCCCGCCCTGTTGGCCGAGCGCACCACCATCCCGCTGAGCGTGATCATCGGGGCCACCCGCCAGGTCGAGGAACGGCACCTGGGCGAGCGTCGCGGCGTGGACCTCGTACTGACCGAGGGCGGCCTGGAGGTCGCCGAGCGTCTGGCGCACGCCCGGGAGGAGTCGCTCGCCGGGCTGCTCGGCGACTGGTGGGGGCCGGACCGGCCGACCGGCCTGGTGCAACTGGTGAAGGAGCTGACGGGGGAGCTGTGCGGGTCCGACCGGGAGCGGCCGGACCGGGAGCGGCCGCACGACGACCGGCGGCCGGCTCCCCGCCCGATGTGAGACGTCGGCCGGTGATATCCGTTAGTCATGGGGGGTTGGGGCAGCTCTTTGCCTTCGGGGGATGGAGGGTCAGCGCAGGGCTTTGCCGAACCAGTGCTCGGCGTACGGGTCGTCGTTGTGTCGTCCGTTCTCCGTGTAGCCGAGCCGGGCGTACAGGGTGCGGGCCTCCACGAGGTCGCTGCGGGTGTCCAGGATCATCCGCCGGGCGCCGAGTGCGCGGGCGGCGTCCTCGGCCGCGGCGACCAGTACTGCGGCGCCGCCCTTGCCCCGCATCTCCTCGCGCAGGAACACCCGGGTGAGTTCGGCCCGCTCCGCGTCCAGCAGCCGTACGCCGGCGGTGCCGGCCGGGGTGCCGTCGTACCGTGCGAGGAGCAACTGTCCGGCGGGCGGGGCGAGTTCGGCGCCCGTGGTGGCGGCGATCTCCCGCTCCAGCTCGTCGGGGTCGGTGCGGCGCCCCTTGTGCAGCAGGTACCAGCGGTCGCTGACCTCCGTGTAGTACGCGCGCCACAGCGCCGCAGCCGCGGGGGAGTTGAAGGGCTCGGGTGCGATGGTCCAGGTCACGACCGACATTGTGGGGACGTGGAGGGCGGCGGGCGCAACCGGTTAAAGCGCGCACCGGACGCCCCACGTGCCCACGGGGCCGGGAGACCTGTCGGGCGTCAGGGCCTACTCGGCCGTCCCCCGTCGCCTTCGCCACTCCTGGACGATCTCCTCGACGTCGTACCGCTTCAGGCCCAGTGGTGGGCCCGGTGGAGGTTTCAGCATCATGTCGAGGATCTTGGTGTTGATGTCCGCGATGACGGCGCGGACGATCCGTTCCGAGGGGGCCGCGAGGGCCGCCGCGAGCGCGTCCTCGGCCTGCTTGCGCAGTGCGAGCGACGGCGGCAGGTAGGACAGGCCCTCGCGGGCCATCTTCCGTTTGACCCACCACAGCTCGTCGTACGTCATGTCGTCCGGCAGCGGCTTTCCCGCGCCCGGCAGGCGGTCGAACTCTCCGCGTCCCTGCGCGTCGCGGATCTGCTTGTCGACCCAGGAGCCGAACGCGACACCAGGTGGCTTTCGCTCGGTCATGGGTTCATTGTGCCGGACGCGGCAGGGCCGGGCGTTTTATCATGCGGCGGAGGTACGGCAATCCGGCCGCCGCGCGAAGGACGTCTCAGGGGGAACCCACGTGCTCGAACTGACCATGGCCTCCGTCTCCGGGACGGACGCGGGCGCCACGGCCGGGATGCTCATGGCCGACGCTCCCAGCGAGCCGGGTGCCGCGCTGCGGATGGGCCGGGACCCGGCCGTCTGCCGCCTGGTGACGCCCGACGACTGGCTGTTCGTCTCCCGAGTCCACCTGGACTTCCAGTGCGCGGCCGACGGCACCTGGCAGGTCACCTGGCTGCGCGGCTCCCAGCCGGAGCCGTCGTCCGAGGTCCGGCTGACCATCGGTGAGCACACCCAGCCGCTCGCCTACGGCGGGACCGTCGCGCTGCCCCGGGGCGGATCCGGCGAGATCGTCGTGCAGGACCGTACGAGTCCGCGCAGCGTCAACGTCGGGTTCTTCCACGAGGTATGAGCACCGCGCGGGTGACGGAAGGGCGGCCGGTCGCTTCGGCCGCTCAATCCAGCACCCGCGCCAGCGCGAAGCCGTCGTGGCCCTTGGTGCCGACCGTCTGGATCGCCGTGCCGTCCAGTCTGGGGTGTTCGGCGATGAGTTCGAGGGCGGCCCGGGTACCGAGCACGCTCGGGTCGGTGCTGGTGGGGTCGGTGACGTGGCCGCCGCGTACGACGTTGTCCAGGATGATCAGGCTGCCGGTGCGGGTCAGGCGCAGGGCCCACTCCACGTAGTGCTGGTTGTTGGCCTTGTCGGCGTCGATGAAGACCAGGTCGAAGGGCGGCGGGTTCTCGTCGGCGAGCTGGGGCAGCGACTCCAGGGCCGGACCCACCCGCACCTCGGCGACCCGGTCCAGACCGGCGCGCGCGATGTTGCGGCGGGCCACGTCGGCGTGGCGCGGGTCGTACTCGAGGGAGATCAGCAGTCCGTCGGCGGGCAGCGCGCGGCCCAGCCAGATGGTGCTGTAGCCGCCGAGCGTGCCGATCTCCAGGATGGCGTGGGCGCCCTGGACCTGGGCGAGGAGGTGCAGCAGCTTGCCCTGGTTCGGGGTGACGTTGATGTGCGGCAGTCCCTCCGCGTCGCTGTCGCGCAGCGCGGCCTGAAGGGGTTCGTCCTCCGGGGAGAGCAGAGTGGTGAAGTAGGCGTCCACGTCGTCCCACAGCTGCGAGTCGCTCATGCACCAAGCCTTTCGTATGTCTAGTTAGATTCTCTAACTAGCCGGGCTAACGAATATAGCCGGGTGCGGTGGTGGTGTCAGGCAATGTCAGTCGTTCGGGGGCGGCCCGTGGGTCCGGGCTGCCTGAGGGCCGTGACGACAGCGGCCCTCGGGTTGCAGCGGCAGCCGCCGGGCTGCAAGGTCAGCCGCCTTCGGGACGCAACGGCACCGCCGCCCCGGCAGGAGCCGGGGCGGCGGTGGGAAGTCGAGTGGGCCGGGCGGCCGGAAGGAGGGGGCTTACGCCTCCACCGACGGCGCCGACCCCGGCAGTGGCCGGCCCGCGGACTCCGCCATGAACCAGACGGCCACGCCGCCGATCAGCGAGGCCGCCATCATGTAGTAGGCGGGCATCATCAGGTTGCCGGTCGCGCCGATCAGGGCGGTGACCACCAGTGGGGTCGTCCCGCCGAACAGCGAGACGGAGACGTTGAAGCCGATCGACAGCGAGCCGTAGCGGACCCGGGTCGGGAACAGCGCCGGCAGGGCGGACGGCATCGCGGCCGTGAAGCAGACCAGGAGCAGGCCCAGGGCGGCCATGCCCAGGCCGACCGCCGCCAGGCTGCCCTGGCGGATCAGAAGCAGCGCGGGGATCGACAGGAACAGGAAGCCCGCACAGCCGGCGGCGATCACCGGACGGCGTCCGATGCGGTCGGTCAGCGCGCCCGCGAACGGCTGGACGATCATCATCAGGGCCATCACGCCGAGCACGACGACCAGACCGTGCGTCTCGTCGTACTTGAGCACGCTGGTCAGATAGCTCGGCATGTACGACAGCAGCATGTAGTCGGTGACGTTGAAGATCAGCACGAGGCCCACGCACAGCAGCATCGCCTTCCACTGGCCGACGATCATCTCGCGCAGCGGCACCTTCGGGCGGTTCGACTCGCACTTCTCCGCCTCGGCCGCGAACGCCGGGGTCTCCTCCAGGCGCATCCGCAGGTAGAGGCCGATGATGCCCATGGGGCCCGCGATCAGGAACGGGATCCGCCAGCCCCAGGAGGTCATCTGGTCGGAGGACAGCAGGGCCGTCATCAGGGTGACCAGGCCCGCGCCGCCGATGTAACCGGCCAGGGTGCCGAACTCCAGCCAGCTGCCGAGGAAGCCGCGCCGCTTGTCCGGGGCGAACTCGGCGATGAAGGTGGACGCCCCCGCGTACTCGCCGCCGGTGGAGAAGCCCTGCACCAGCCGGGCCACGAGCAGCAGCAGCGGCGCTCCGACGCCGATTGTCGCGTAGGACGGGATCAGGCCGATCGCGAAGGTGCCCACGGCCATCATGATCATGGTGAAGGCCAGCACCTTCTGGCGGCCGATGCGGTCGCCCAGCGGGCCGAAGACCATGCCGCCGAACGGGCGGACCAGGAAGGCCGCGGCGAAGGCGCCGAACGTGGAGAGCAACTGCGCCGTCGGGTTGCCGGAGGGGAAGAAGACCTTGCCCAGCGTCACCGCGATGTAGCTGTAGACACCGAAGTCGAACCACTCCATGGCGTTGCCCAGCGCGGCGGCCTTCACGGCGCGCCGGACGAGCGCTGGGTCGGTGACGGTGGTGTGGCGGCTCTTGGTGAGGGAGACGGACCGTGGCGCGGTGACGGTGACAGCTGACAAGGCTTCGCTCGCCTGCCTTTCGACGGGGACAGAGACCAGGCCCGCGCGGCGGCGCTGACGCGGGGGCCGAAAGCAGCCCACCTGGGCAGGCCGAAAATCGACCATACGACTGTCCGTGTCCGTTACGCACCGTACGCACGTCGATGCATACTGCACCTAAATGTTCGATGTGCAGGCACTTAGTCCCCGCACGGACCGTGATTCCCCGCTCCGCACTGTGATCCTTCTCGCGCCCCGGCCGGGGAACCGAACCGTCCGCGCACTATCGTCATCCTGACAAAAGGCGAGCGGACGCCAGGTGAATCGGGGGTAGCCGCGTCCTTCTCCGGGGGAGGTGTGAGCCTCTCGGGAATGGCGAATGGGTTCCCGGCGCGGGAGCGCGCGGGACATACGGGGCGGGAGGCCGAGAGGGCGTGGCGAATGCGGAGCGCAGTGGGGGGCCGGCGGCGGCGTTCGGAGCGGTGGCGGACCCGGCCACGGCACGCCTGCACGCGACCCGCCTGGGTCTGTGGCTGATCGCCGGGATCCTCGCGATACGGCAGGTGGCCGTCGTCCTCGGCACCCCGCGCGGCAGCCGGCTCACCGACCTGGAGACCTGGGTCGGACCCAACGGCGTCCTGCACGTCAAGGGGTCGCTGTACGACTCGACGCAGTTCACCGGTACCCCGTTCGGCGGCCTCGTGCTCAAGCCGCTGACCAGGGCCGCCGAGCAGGCGCTCGGCTGGGGATGGACCTTCGGCACGCTGCTGCTGGTGGTCGCCCTGGGCCTGATCGCCGCCCGCGCCCTGCCCGATCCGGTCGGCCGCCGCACTTCACTGCTGGCCGCGCCCGTCGCGATCAGCCTGCTCATGCTGTCGCTGCCGGTGCGCAACACGCTCTGGCTCGGCCAGACCAGCATCATCCCGGTCCTGCTCGTGCTGCTCGGCTGCTTCGTCGTACGCGGACAGCGGGCCGGGGGCGCGCTGATCGGCCTCGCGGCCGCGCTGCAGCCCACGGTGCTCCTCTTCGCGCCCCTGCTGTGGTTCACCCGGCGCCGGCAGGCCGCCGTCTCCACCGCCGTCACGTTCGCCGCGTGCACCGCGCTCGCCTGGGCCGCGATGCCGCACGACTCCTACACCTACTGGGTCCACCACATGGCGGGCGTGGGCCTCGGCGGCCGCGCCGACGCCCTCGCCAACCAGTCCCTGCACGGCGCCCTGCTCCGGCTCGGCCTGACCGGCCCGCTGGAGACAGGCCTGTTCCTGCTGCTGGGCGCGGCGGTCGCGGTGCTCGGCCTGCGCCGGGCCGTGCGCTACGCCCGCGAAGGCCAGCTCCTGCTCGCCGTCGCGATCACCGGCTGCGCGGCGATAGCCGTGTCGCCCACCACCTGGCAGCACCAGCTGCTGTGGGTGCTCCTCGCGGTCGTCGGCCGGGTCGGCCGCCGCGCCTCCGACCGGTACGTCTGGCCGGTCGCCGTCATCCTCGTCATGACGCTGCCGGCGACGATGATGCTGCCGCACATCGCGGCCCTGAACCCGCTGCGGGACAACATCGTCCTGCTGGCCGCCCTCGCCGCCGCGACGGCCGTGCCGTTCCTGTCCCGCACCTCGGAGCACTACGCCTCACCCGTCCCGACGGAGTACGCGCCCCCGGTCCCGGCCCGCTTCCGACGGGTCCCCCTGCTCCCCTTCCTGCGCCGGGTGCTCACCCGCCCGAACCTGTTCCTCGAACTGCTCCTCATACGTGTCACCTACGCCGCCTACCAGCAGGTACGCCTCGCGGCGACGGGCAGCAGCATCTCCGGCGGCCGGGCCCGTGCCGAGCAGCACGGTCACGAGATCCTCTCCCTCGAGCGCTTCCTGCACATTGACATCGAGCACGCGGTCAACCACGCCGTGGTGAAGATCGGCTGGCTGCGGAACTTCTTCGACTTCTACTACGAGTCCTTCCACTTCGCCGTCCCGCTGACCGTCCTCGGCGTCCTGTGCTGGCGCCGCCCGGTCGACTACCGCTGGGCCCGCGCGGCCCTCGGCTTCGCCACCGTCCTGGCCCTGGTCGGCTTCTGGCTGTACCCCCTGGCCCCGCCCCGCCTGATGCCGACCCTCGGCATCATCGACACGGTCCACGGCGTCCAGGACTTCTCCCAGCCCGACTACGGCACCCTGACGTCCCTGACCAACCAGTACGCCGCGATGCCGTCCCTGCACTTCGGCTGGTCGCTGTGGTGCGGCGTGGTCATCGCAGTCGTCGCCCCCAAGTGGTGGATGAAGGCTCTGGGCCTCCTCCACCCCCTCTTCACGGTCTCGGCCATCGTCGCCACCGGCAACCACTGGGTGCTGGACGCGGTGGGCGGCGCGATCGTCGTCGGCGCGGGCTTCGCGCTGACGTACCTGCTGTCCGGCCCGCGCGCGGTCGCCGCACCCGCCACACCGGAGAGGCAACCGACAGCCGAACTCGTCACCCGCTGACGAGCCGCACAACGAAGGGCCCCGTTGGGTCACGGAAGGCCTCCCGCGTGGCCGGCAGAGGCGTGCCCCGGTACAGGGCACCCGGGTCGCGGTCCAGTTGCTCCCACTCCCGGGCGGACTCCGTCAGCCTGCGGTGCAGGCGCAGGCGTCCCAGGCCGGTGTCCACCCGATGTGAGGTGACGGCGTGTGATCTGCAGCACCTTTGCCCCGGCGGGCGTGGTCGGCCGGTCGGGTGCTGACACAGGGCATTCCACCTGTCGATGCCGCTGTTCAGGCGTCGCGACAAGAGCCCCTTCCAGGACCGAACGCCTATGGGACAAAGGGAGGTTGGGGCCTAGGTAAGGGCGTGCTCGCGAGGTGACCGATGGGTAAGTTGGGATCGGTCCGGCCGCAACCAGGCCACGGGGGTCTGCTGGGAGAAGCCGGGTCAGGAAGGGCCGACATGACCAAACGGTCCGATGTGGTGGATCAGGCCTGCTCGTACCGGCGCACGGGACACAATCCGGAGTGCGGGGTGTGGAGGCTGGAGAGCCTGACCGGGCGGGAGCGGGAAGTGCTTCTGCTGCTCGGGACGGGCTTGGGCAACCGGGAGTTGGCCCGGGAGTTGGGGATCGCGGAGCGCACGGTGAAGGCGCACATCGCGAACATCGTGGACAAGACCGGTCAGCGGACGCGGACGCAGGCTGCGATCGTCGCCGCTCTGGCCCACGACGCGTTGTGCCCGGATCCGGCGTGCGCGCGGCACCTGGCGAGGGTTCCGGTTCCGGGGCGGAGACGTCAGTCCTCCGCCGCATAGCCGCATGGCGGCACAACTGCACAGTCGTACAAGCCGTACAGCAGTACGGCCGTGCAGAGGAGGCTCTGTGCCCGTCCGTCACCGGACGGGCACAGGGCCGGTCACTCCGCCGCGAGGCAGTGGGACGTCGGCGGGATGGGGACGACGAGCCTGGAGAGGTTCACCAAGGCGGCGTCGGTCTTCGTCGCGCCGTCGAAGACCACCTGGGTGGCGGGGGTGCGGCCGTAGGTGACGACGACTTTCCTGCTGCCGGCGGACTGGGCCAGGTCGATGACCCAGTCCACGCCGTCGACCGCGAAACACGGGTCGCCGGTTGGCCCGGGAGGGGTGACTCCGCAGCGCAGCACGATGTCGCGGTCCCCCCAGACGGCGATGCCGGGAAGGTCGCTGTCGCGGCGGGGAAGGCCGCCGAGGGACGCGGGGGCGGCGTCGGTGATGCGGTGGCAGTGCGGGGCGCCGGAGGCCTTCGCGGGGCGTATCCCGGCGTCGGCACCGGTGTCGGCGAAGGCGTAGGCGGTGAGGGCGGCGACGACGCACACTCCCGCGATCAGTGCGGGCCGCGATCGGCGGGTGGAGGGCATGCTCGGGGTCGTCTTCCCGGGGCAGGGGCGGCTGGGTCGGGCGCAACGTTAGGGCATCGGCACGGACGCGGTTGACGCGGCCCGGGTTCATGTCCTTTCGGGCATTGCCTCTTTGGACACCTCCCCAACGGACGTGGTGGCGACGGTCGTTCGTGCCTAAGTTCGGTCGCGCAAGCAGATCGACTGTTCAGGGGGAAACGATGCGCAAGGCAGTCAGTTCGTTCGCGCTCGCCGCGGTGGTGACCGGGACGGTGGCCGTGGTGTCGGCTCCGGCCCAGGCCGCGCCGCAGGCGAAGGACCCGTACGCGCACACCCGGCTCGAACGGGTGTGGGCGCCCAACACGTGCCTGTCGATGGGCGGCAGCACGAAGAACAACGCGCGGCTGATCGTGGCCAAGTGCGCCAAGACCGACAAGACGCAGCGGTGGACGCTGAAGCGCCTGTACAGCAACCAGTCGGTGTTCACCATCAAGAACGACAAGTCCGGCAAGTGCCTGACGGTGGACTCCAAGAGCCGCATCGTCCAGTACACCTGCAAGCCCTCGTCGAAGAACCACCAGTGGGTGCTGTCCGGTTCACGCATCATCAGCCGGTCGAAGAACAAGGCGATCGCCTCGAACTCCACCAAGTCGGGCTCGAAGCCGTATCTGGAGGCGTGGCACTCCAGCCCGTCGAACAAGGAGCGAGGCCGGCAGGAGTGGGGCCTGTCTTGATCGGGAGCGGGGTTTTCATGCAGGGGAAGCGCTCCGTGCCGCGCGTGCTGGCGGTGACGGCGATTCCCGCCGTGCTGCTGGCGTCGTCACTGACGTCCGCTTCCGCGCAGGAGGCGGACGGTTCGTCCACGGCAGCGTCCAAGGGGGTGGCGTCCACGGGCAAGGCCGCCGTGTTCGTACTCGACGCGGACAGCGGCCGGTTCGGCGGGGCGAAGCCGGGCCTGGCCGCGTCGGTGGCCCGGGTGGCGCCGGTCCGGACGTACATCGGCAAGGCCACCGACACGCAGATCCTCGCGGCCGGCGGCCAGAAGGTGGTCGCCGACATCACGCTCGCCTCCTCTCCCGTGAAGGCGGAGCGGGCGGCGTGGGCGGCCTCGTCGCGGTTCGTCGACCTGTCCTGGCCCGACCTGGGCGCGGCCCGGTACACGGTGTACCGCAACGGCGTGAGGATCGCCGGCACGCCTGGTCACAGCCTGCGCGACACGGGAGTGGCGGCGGGCAGCCAGGTCGACTACAGGATCACCGGTGAGGCCGGTGGACTCGGGCACACCTGGGGCCTGACGGCGACGGTGCCGCGGTCCGACGACACCGCGACGCTCGCCAGGACGGCGCAGCAGATCGAGGCCAAGGCGAAGAGCTACGTCAAGACGACGGTGGTGTGGCGGTCCTTCATCCGGCAGCAGTGGGCGACCGTGCCCAGCAAGCTGGGCTCGGTGTCGGGCTGCAAGTACACCAAGGGCTACAAGTACGCTGGCGACAACCACGGCTTCTCCAGCAAGGTGACCGGCCCGTCGTTCCGGGCCGGCCTGCGCGGGATCGTGTACTGGAAGAAGTCGCCGTACGAGCTCTTCCCGGAGACCGGCTGGACGAAGGTGTACAACGCCAAGACCGGCAAGCTGGTGGACAAACGGAAGGCGTCCACGAAGGGCATCGACTTCCGGACGAAGACGCGCTTCGACGGCAAGACCCGTGCCGTGCACGCGCAGATCGAAGCCACGGACCCGTTCTGCCCGACGTCCGGGCCGAAGCGGGCGGGCATCGGCGCGTTCTACGACGCGCGGCTGGCCCGCAACGGCGACTTCTACGTGTCGGGCAAGTACCGCAAGGCCCCGGACCACGAGATGTACCTGTACGGGTACACCAGCGGCGACAAGCACTCCACGAAGGCCGTGCACCAGTCGAGGATGAGCAGCCTGCTGTGCCTGTCCCAGCCGATGTGCGAGCTCGGCACGATCGGCAACAACGGCGGCTACTGACCCCCGCCCTCCGACCCCGGGGCCCGCGCCCCGGGGTCCGCGCCCCGGCCCCGGTCACGGTCGTCGGGGCACGGGGAGGACAATGATCGGTGAAGCGGGCCGCCACTGCGCGGGCAGCCCGTGACCAAAGGGGGAATGACGTGACTGTCACCTGGCGCAGCGCTGTGTCCTACGCGCTCACCGTCGTAGTCCTGTCCTGGCTGACCGGGGCGGCCGTGGACCTGGCGTGGACGACCGCTTCCGGCGGCGGCCTCGGGGGGTGGGTCTCCCTCTGGGTGAAGGACCCGTGGAACGCGGTCTTCGTCGTGGCTGCCACCGCGTCCCTGACGCTGGCCAGGGGTCTGCTGGCCGCGCTGCCGCGCTGGCGCGTGGTCCTGGTCGACGGGTCCGTCTACCTGGTGATGCTGCTGGCCTGCTCGGGGCTGTCGGCGTGGGCCGGTGGCGACGACGCCCCGGCGGACACGGCGTCCATGATGGCGGTCTACGCGCTGTTCACGCTGCAACTCCCCGTGGCGTGGCTGCTGTGCGTGTGGCGGACGGGGCACCTGGAGGTCGTGCTCAGCCGGGCCGGATGGAACGGGACGCACAGCGAGCACAAGAACCACAGCGACCACGGGGACGACCAGCGGGACGCGACCGGGCGATGACGACGACCCGACGCCCGTGCGCGGCCGTGGCGGTGGCCGTCGCCGGTGCGGTCCTCGCCGGCTGCTCGACCCCGGACCCGATCGGCGACACCACCCCCGGGGAGCAGCTCACCAGGATCCTGAAGGAGGGCGAGCGCCCCGCCGCTCCCGAGTTCTCCGGCACCTCGCTGGAGGGCGACGAGATCCACCTGTCCGACTACCGGGGCAAGGTCGTGCTGGTCAATGCCTGGGCCTCCTGGTGCGGTCCCTGCCGGGCGGAGGCGCCCGAGTTGAAGAGGATCCAGGAGAAGTGGGGCGGCCGCGGCGTCCAGGTACTGGGGCTCGACAACGACGGCAACCGAGCCGACGGACTCGCCTTCCAGAAGGAGTTCCGTCCGGGCTACCCGTCCCTGCACGATCCGGCGGGCAAGCAGGCCCTGAGGCTGCCACACGGCTTGGTGAACACGCAGACGCTCCCGTTCACGATCGTCATCGACCCGGCCGGAAAGGTGGCGGCGACTCGCGTGGGAGCGGTGACGGAGCCGCAGATCGCGAAGGTCATCGCCCCGCTGCTGGCCGCCGCGGGGCACCCTTCGTGAGGTCTGGACCGACGCTCACTGTCCAAGCGATGGCCTTCTGCGCGGAGCTGCCGCCGGCGGCGGTGTGCGCGCTGGTGGCCTGCCGAGCTCTGCCCGGGCGGGGCCGGTGAACGGCGCGAGGCCCGTCAACGCAAAGGTCCCGCAGCGCCGGAGCACTCGAACCACACCGTCTTGCCGGTCGCTCCGCGCGGTTCCACGCCCCACTTGTCGGTCACGGCGTCGACCAGCAGCAGTCCCCGCCGGCCCTCCGCCTCCGGCGACAAGTCCAGTGGCACGGCGGGCAGTTGCGGCGAGTCGTCCGTCACCTCCACGCGGACTCCGTTTGTCTGCCGCAGCACAGCAGCGTGCACCGCCGGTCCGGGACATGCCGTACGACGTTGGCGACCAGCTCGGTCACCGCCAGCTCCACCGCAGAGTGTCTTGAGATCGCCGAAACGCCGGAGGCCACCGTGGCCGTACGGGACTCCAAGAGCCCCGCCGGCCCGCTGCTCACCCTTGCCCCCGCCGCCTTCACCGAGTTCCTGTCGTGGGCGGCTGCGGACGCCGACTGATCGTCAGCCGGCGGCCGGCGGTACCTGTCCGCCCCACTGGTGGCTGCGCTGCTCGTTCTCCACGGCCTCGTAGATCAGGCCCTGGAGGCCCTCCGGGTCCGCGACGTGCTTCAGTTCGAGCATTCCGTGTTCCGAGGCCGACTGGACGGTCAGCGTTCCCTCGTGCAGGATGCGCTCCCACAGCGTGGCCCGGAACTCGACGTCGTTGACGCGGGTCAGCGGGATGCTGTGTCCCGTCTTCGTCAGGAAGCCGGTGCGCAGGGAGACCCGCTTCGTCGTGACGATGTAGACGGTGCTGCGCCAGATCAGCAGCGGCCGCAGCCAGAACCAGACGGAGATGATCACCGCCACGCCCAGGACCACGTACCGGGCCGCGGTGCCCCAGTCCTTGCCGGACGGAATCACCCACGCCAGCGCGCCCGCCACGGCCCAGACGAGGACGAGCACGACGAACTCGCCCACCATCTGGGTCCAGTGCTGGCGGGTTGCATGTATCAGTTCCTCGTCATCGGCGAGATGACGGTCCACGTTCACCATGGGCGGCATCCTGGCACATCAAGTGCCGTACGAGTACGGCCCCTCCCACCCGGGGGACGCCGTCATTCGCGTCCCGACGTCACGACGGCCAGGACACCCGACAGCACCGCCGCGATCAGCAACGGGATGCCCAGGCCCTGATGGATCACCAGCCCGGCGCCGAGGACGGCGCCGGCCAGCATCGCGATCACGGAGGCCGTGCGGCGCGGGGAGCGGCGGCCGGCGCCGCCGCCGGCCCTGGAGTCGGCGGCGAGACTCGTCAGGGTCCTGGTCAGGACGGTGGTCGTCAGGTCGGCCACGTTCAGCTTGATGACCGTCGCGTTGCGCAGGCCCATCGCGAAGGCGGTCAGGGCGATGACGGAGTACACCATGGCCTCCGTGTCCGGCGCGGCGAAGGCCACCACCGCGGACACCGCGACCAGTAGGGCCTCGGCGGCGAGGGTCACCCTGGCCCAGGTGCGGCGCGAGCCGGTGCCGTAGCGCAGCGAGACCCGGCCGCCGACCATTGCGCCCAGCAGGAAGCACACGAGGGAGGTGGCGGTGTGCGGCACGGAGAAGCCCGGTGCCCCGGCGGCGGCGAAGCCGAGCACGACCACGTTGCCGGTCATGTTGGCGGTGAAGACGTGTCCGAGGCCGAGGTAGCTGACCGCGTCGATCAGTCCGCTGACCACCGTCAGCCCCAAGAGCACCGCCACCAGGCGCAGTCCGCGTGCCTCGGTGTCGTCCGGTGGCGGGTCCGTCTCCATGGGGTCAGGAAAGCAGAACCGCGGGGCCGTGGCAGCCGGACACGGCGAAGGCGGCGGCCCAGGGGATCGGGGGCCGCCGCCTCCACGAGTGCCGTGAGGGTCTCACCGACTGGTCACGGCGGCGGTGCGTCGAAGGTGACCGGGGCCTCGAAGGCGGCCCGGCGGGTCGCGCGGCGCAGCGCCCGCAGGACGGCGTGGCCGAGGACGAGGGTCAGGACCACGGTGACCAGAGCCCGGCCCAGGTCCCAGCCGAGCGAGGTGGCCAGGCAGTACGCCACGAACCGGGCCAGGTTGGCGGGGACGCCCGCGTGCGGGTCGAAGGCGATGGAGGAGGCGAGGGTGCCCATGAAGGGCCAGCCCGCGAGGTTCATGACGGTGCCGTAGGCGAAGGCGGCCAGGAAGCCGTAGAGCGCGAGCAGCAGCAGTTCCGTGCGTCCGCGCAGCCGTTCGGGGCCCGGCAGCAGACCCGCGCCCATGGTGAACCAGCCCATGGCGAGCATCTGGAACGGCATCCACGGTCCCACCCCGCCGGTGAGCAGCGCGGAGGCGAACATCGTCACCGAGCCCAGGACGAACCCGAAGCCCGGCCCGAGGACCCGCCCGCTCAGCACCATCAGGAAGAACATGGGCTCGATGCCGGCCGTCCCGGCCCCGATCGGGCGCAGGGCGGCCCCTGTCGCGGCCAGCACACCGAGCATGGCGACGGCCTTCGGGCCGAGGCCGGACTCGGAGATCGTCGCGGTGACGACGGCGACGAGCAGGACGAGCAGGCCCGCGAACAGCCAGGGCGCGTCCTGCGCGTGCGCGCTGAGCGACGAGGCGGGCGGGGCGAGGAAGGGCCAGCCGAACGCGGCCATGCCGACCGTGCTGACCAGGGCGAGCGCGGCGAGGGACCGGGGGCCCAGGCGGACGGCCCGCACTCGCGCGTCGGCACGGCGTGCCTTCTCGTCGGCAGGACGGGTCTTCGGGCCCGCGGAACGGGTCTTCGCGTCGGCGGGGCGGGCCGTCATGCCAGGGCCTCGCGGACCTGGGCGGCGGTGAGCCACCGTTGCGGGGCCAGGATCTTGGTGACCTGCGGGGCGAAGGAGGGGGAGGACACCACCACTTCGGCCGTCGGACCGTCGGCGATGACCTCGCCCTCGGCGAGCAGCACGATCCGGTGGGCCAGTTCGGCGGCCAGTTCGACGTCGTGCGTGGCGAGCACGATGGCGTGTCCTTCGGCGGCGAGCGCGCGCAGCAGGGCGACCAGGCGGGTCTTGGCGCCGTAGTCGAGGCCGCGGGTCGGCTCGTCGAGCAGCAGCAGGGGCGGGCGGGCGGCGAGTACGACGGCGAGCGCGAGCGCCAGCCGCTGGCCCTCCGACAGGTCGCGGGGGTGGGTGTCGTCGCCGACGCCGGGCAGCAGCTCGCGGACCAGGTCCCGGCAGGTGCCGGGCGCGGCCTGCGCGTCCTGGTCGGCGGCCGCGCACTCGGCGGCGACCGTGTCGGCGTACAGCAGGTCGCGCGGCTCCTGCGGGACGAGCCCGACCCGGCGCACCAGTTCGCGGGGCGTCGTGCGGTGCGGGACCGCGCCGCCCACCCGGACCCGCCCGGCGGACGGCTGGACCAGCCCGACGAGCGAGCCGAGCAGCGTGGACTTCCCGGCGCCGTTGCGGCCCATGAGGGCGACGGTCTCGCCGGGGGCGACGGACAGGTCGACGTTCCGCAGGGCCTGGACGCCGGCGCGGCGGACACCGAGGGAGTGGACCTCGGCCACGGGCGCGCCCGCCGGGACGGGCTCGGGGGCGGGGTCGCGACGCAGCCGCCACCGGGGCGCCGGACGGGGCGCCGGACGGGGCGCGGGGACCGGGAGTGCCGTGGCCGGTGCCGTCCCGGAGCGCACGGGCTCCCTTCCGTCCAGCCGCTGCCGCAGACCGGTGGCCCGGCGGCGGGCGTCCCGCACGGTCAGCGGCAGCGGGGACCAGCCCGCCAGCCGGCCCAGGTCCACCACCGGCGGGTACACCGGGGAGATGGCCATGACGTCCGCCGGGGGTCCAAGGAGCGGGGCGGCTCCCGGGGCGGGCAGCAGGACGACCTGGTCGGCGTACTGGACGACCCGTTCCAGGCGGTGCTCGGCCATGAGGACCGTCGTGCCGAGGTCGTGCACGAGCCGCTGGAGGACGGCGAGGACCTCCTCGGCCGCGGCCGGGTCGAGCGCCGAGGTCGGTTCGTCCAGGACGAGGACCTTGGGGTGCGGGGTGAGGACCGAGCCGATCGCGACCCGCTGCTGCTGGCCGCCGGACAGGGTGGCGATGGGGCGGTCGCGCAGGTCGGCCAGGCCCAGCAGGTCCAGGGTCTCCTCCACGCGCCGCCGCATCACGTCCGGGGCCAGGCCCAGCGACTCCATGCCGTAGGCGAGTTCGTCCTCCACGGTGTCCGTGACGAAGTGCGACAGCGGATCCTGGCCGACGGTGCCGACGACATCGGCGAGTTCACGCGGCTTGTGGGTGCGGGTGTCCCGGCCGGCCACGGTGACCCGGCCGCGCAGGGTGCCGCCGGTGAAGTGCGGCACGAGTCCGCTGACCGCGCCGAGCACCGTGGACTTGCCGACGCCGGACGGGCCGACGAGCAGGACGAGTTCACCCTCGGGCACCTCGAAGTCGACGCCGCGGAGGGTGGGTTCCACCGCTCCGTCGTAGGTGACGGAGACATCCTCGAAGCGGATCACGACGGCTCCTTGGGGGCAGGACTGGCGGGTGCGGCGAACGCGGGGGCCAGACCGAGGAGTACGGCGGCGGCGGGCCACAGGGGAAGAGCGGGCGGGACGAGCGGGACCACACCCGGGTGCAGGGCCTGGGGATCGCGGGCGGCGGCGACCGCCAGCAGGGCCGCGACCAGCATGCCCGACCCGGCGACCAGACAGGAGCGGAGGTTCCAGGAGTCCGGGCGGTAGCGGGTGCGCGGGGAGCGGCGCCCACCGAGCCACAGTCCGGCCAGGGCGGCGGCGACCCCGGTGAGCAGCACCGGCAGTCCGTAGGTGCCGCCCTCGGCGGTGAGCAGTCCGTACGTCCCGGCGCAGACGCCCAGCAGACCTCCGAGCGTGAGCGCGGCGGTGGTCCGGCGGACGGCGGGCGCGACCTCGGCGGTACGGCCGTAGCCGCGGGCGTCCATCGCGGCGGCGAGGGCGACGGAACGCTCCAACGCGCCCTCCAGGACCGGCAGTCCGACCTGCACCAGGCCGCGGACACCCCGGTCGGGGCGGCCCCGCAGCCGGCGGGCGGCACGCAGACGCCGCCCGTCGGCGACCAGGTGCGGCGCGAAGGTGAGCGCGACGACGACGGCGACCCCGGTCTCGTACAGGGCGCCGGGCAGGGACTTCAGCAGCCGGGCGGGCGCGGCGAGGGCGTTCGCGGCGCCGACGCAGACCAGCAGCGTGGCCAGCTTCAGCCCGTCGTACAGGGCGAAGACGACCGCCTCGGCCGTGACCCGGCCGCCCAGGCGGATGCCCTGCGCCCAGTGCGGCAGGGGGACTTCGGGAAGGGAGACGAGCACGTGCGAGCCGGGAATGGGCGAGCCGAGCACGACGGCGAAGACCAGGCGGATGACGAGGACGGCGAGGGCGAGCCGGACGAAGGCGGTGTAGGACCGGGCGGACGGCGTGTTGGGGCGGCAGCTCACCACGACGTAGCCGGAGACCGCCAGCAGCAGGCCGAGCAGCAGGGGATTGGTGGTGCGGGTGGCCGCGGTGCCGAGGGCCAGCGCCCACAGCCACCAGGCGCCCGCGTGGACACCGGCGGAGCCGCGGGCGGGTGCGCCGCCGGCGCGGCCCGCCCGCCCGCGGTCCCGCACGGCGTCACGCATCCCTGCGCCGCCGCGCCTGCCAGACGGCCGCCGCGGCCAGCACGACCACCACGGCACCACCGGCGAGGAGACCCACCGAGGGGCCGTCCTCGCGCGGCTCGTCCGCGGCCGGCCGCTCGCTCCTGCCCGCCGCCACCTGCTCGCCGCAGCCCTTCTGCGGATAGCCGGCGATGGCGCACAGCAGGGCGTTGGTGTCGTACCGCAGCGGTTTCGCCACGGCCGCCAGGGCCTCCGCCGTGGTCGCGTCGGACGGCACCCGGGCGCACTCCGTGCGCGGCGCCGGCGGGGTCTCGCCGGCCGGGGCGTCCGCCTGGACGCCGAAGTCGAGGACGAGAGCCACCCGCTTGCTGCCCTTCTCGGCGGGCGTCTTGGTGCAGATGGCCTCGAAGTCGGCCGTCCCGCGCGGCTTGCTCGCGTCCTGGGAGTCCTCGCTCACCGCGAACCGGAGGCCCTGGACGTCGCCGTCGGAGGGACGTGCGGTCGACGGGCCCTCGGTGGCGTACACCCACTTCTCGCCGTCGCGGTCCCAGAAGGACCAGTACCGGTAGCCGGTGGCCTGCGCCTGACCGGCACCGGCCACCAGCAGGAGCGCGGCGGCGAGCAGCGGTGCGCACAGCGCCCGGAGCCGGCGGGTCACGACTGGCCCTGCTTCTTCCGGCCGCTCAGCAGGAACCCGATGCCGACGCCCGCGACGAGGAAGACGCCGACGGTCCACCAGACGCCGAAGGGGGAGTCCTTCTCGGCGGCGGCCTGGGGAGCCGGTCCGGTCGCGTTGAGCCGCTCGACCAGGTCGACACCGCCGAAGTCACGCGGGTCGGCGCCGGCCGCGCGGGCCGCGAAGACGAGCTGGGCGTAGGCAGCGGGGCCGCTCTGCTTGGCCCACGCCTCGGAGTTCTTCTCCAGCCACTTCAGCGGCTTCTGTGCTTGTGCCGGCCCGCTCTGCACGGCCAGGGCGACGACCGTGTCGGCGGTGTTGCCGAAGTCGGGCTGGTCGGTGGAACCGGGGAGGGAGGAGGTGAGGTGACCGTCCTTGGCGACGGCCTGCGCGAGGTACGAGGCGCCGTTGGCCGCGGCCCGGTCGGGGCTGGGCTTGCCGGAGTCCTCGCAACGGGCCTCGGCGCCCTTGCCCTTGCCCTCGGGGGCCATGCCCTGCCCGAGCGCGGCGACGACGGCGGCCGCCGTGGCGTCCGCGTTGGCGGCGAGCTTGCCCTTCTTGTCCGGCTGGTAGGCGAAGGCGCCGGCCCCGTCGCCGGAGCACGGCAGGGCGAAGGCGAGCAGGGCGTCGTAGGGGGACTTGCCGTCCTTGACGACGCTCTCCGGCTTCTGCCCGACGGCGGCGAGCGCGCCGATCACGACCGAGGTCGAGTTGGTGTCGCTGGGCCCGCCGGGCGTGTACCCCCAGCCGCCGTCCTTGTTCTGCACGGACTTCAGCCAGGACACCGCCTTGCCGGTGGCCGTGTCGTGGCCGCCGAGCGCGGCGAGGGCCTGCACGGCGGCGGCGGTGCTGTTGGTGTCGACCATCAGCTTGGCGTCGCAGACCTTGCCCGGCTCGGCGCGGAAGGCCGCGAAGGAGCCGTCGGCGCACTGCTGTCCGGTCAGCCAGTCCACGGCCTTGGCGGCGGGCCGCACCTCCATGGTGTGCTGCGCGAGCAGCGCCAGGGACTGGCGCCAGACGCCGTCGTACTGGGGGTCGGTGGTGCCGTAGAGCCCCGCCGGAAGAGCCGGAGACGACGGGGACGGGCCGGCGGACGTGTCTGCGACGGCGGGGGCCGCGCTGCCGATCACGGCGACGGCGGCGGCCAGGGCCGCGGCGCTGCGGCGGAAGTTCATGATCGGCGGGTGCCTCTCCCTGCGGGGAGCCGGACAGCACGGGACACCCCGGCGGCTCGGCTCCGTATACCTCGACGGTGCGATGCGCCGGCGGACCTGCCGATGCGCATGAGCCGGTCACGTCCCGTCCTGGGCATTCCGGCTCGCCGCCCTCGCGGGACGGCTCACGGCTGCGGGTCAGCGCCGGATTTCCACCGGCTTCCCCCCGAACGGGTGTGATGACGACCCGGTCACTCTACCGGCCTACCGGAAAGGCCCCGAGCGGTGCCCGATGCCCGTCTCGCCCGGCGCGGGAGAAACCGAAAAAATCTTCGGATTGGGGGGTTCCATCCGGTTCAGACAGATTTATTCTGTTAGTGGCCTACGAGGCGAGTGAGGGAGTTCAACCGGAGTAGCCGACTTTGGCGAGACGCTACGGCATCCGCTGAGGCCGACGTCGACGGTCGGGCTGAGAGGCCGGAAGGTAGCAGTCGGACCCGAAGGCGACCCCCATTACCTGATCCGGGTAATACCGGCGAAGGGAACCCGTCTCGTAGGTCCTATTCGTGCGCCTCGAGGGGCGCCGCGGGGGGCACGGTCAGGTCGATCAGCCGGCACGCCGTCCCTATGTCGGCCTTCGCCTGGGCGAGGGAGGCGCGGCCCGAGAGCCAGGTGATCAGGGCCGAGAGCCAGGTGTGCTCGATCACGCGGACCGCGGAGAGCTGCTCGGCGGTGGGCTCCTCCAGTCCCATGGCGTCCAGGATGATCGCGGTGGTCTGGCGGGAGACCTGGTCGACCTCCGGGCTCACGCTGCGGTCCGCGAAGGTCAGCGCGCGGACCATCGCGTCCGCGAGGTGGGGGTCGCGCTGGAGGGCGCCGAAGGCGCGCATCAGGGTCTCCGCCACCCGCTCGGCGGCGCTCTCGCCGGCCGGCGGGTTCTTGCGCAGCGTGCCGTGCAGCCGCTCCAACTGGTCCTGCATCGTGGCGACGAGCAGGTGGACCTTGGACGGGAAGTACCGGTAGAGCGTGCCCAGTGCCACCTGCGAGGACTCCGCGACCTCCCGCATCTGCACGGCGTCGAAGCCGCCCCGGGCGGCCAGTTGCGCGCTCGCGCGCAGGATGCGGCGGCGGCGGGCCTCCTGCCGCTCGGTGAGGGGCGGTGAGGCCGGCCGGGAGGTACTGGCTCGCGCAGGCATGGATCCCGTTCCGTGACAGTCGGTGAGGCAGGGGGACCGGACCGCGGGCGGTGGCGCGGGCCGTGGTGCGAATCACCCGATCCGCTGCTCACAGCGAATCTACCTGCCGGTAGATTCGGAGCCTCCTGAACGATCAAGTCTGAAACTTGTTCTAGATTAGCGTCCCGACGTAATCTCGCGGGACAGTGCAGTCAGAAGGGGGGGCCGGAGTGACTGCTGAGCCCAGTCAGGCGGGGTCCCCGGCGGACCAGGCCGCGGACGGCGAGCGACCGCTCGGCATAGCGCTCCTCACCTACAAGGGGAACCCGTTCTGCGGCGGCCAGGGCGTCTACGTACGCCACCTCTCGCGCGAACTGGCCCGCCTCGGCCACCGGGTCGAGGTGATCGCCGCCCAGCCGTACCCCGTCCTCGACACCCTCGGTGACATCGCCGGCGACGGCCACGACGGCCGGCTGCGCCTGACCGAGCTGCCGAGCCTGGACCTCTACCGGCAGCCGGACCCCTTCCGCACCCCGAAGCGCGACGAGTACCGCGACTGGATCGACGCGCTGGAGGTCGCCACCATGTGGGCCGGCGGCTTCCCCGAGCCGCTGACCTTCTCGCTGCGCGCCCGCCGCCATCTGCGCGCCCGGCGCGGGGAGTTCGACATCGTCCACGACAACCAGACCCTGGGATACGGGCTGCTGGGGGACGTCGGCGCGCCGCTGGTCACCACCATCCACCACCCCATCACTGTGGACCGGAAGTTGGAGCTGGACGCCGCCGAGGGATGGCAGCGGCGCTGGTCCGTACGGCGCTGGTACGCCTTCACCCGCATGCAGAAGCGCGTCGCGCGCAGGCTGCCCTCCGTGCTCACCGTATCCGGCACCTCCCGCCAGGAGATCGTCGACCACCTCGGCGTGCGCGAGGACCGCGTCCACGTCGTGCACATCGGCGCCGACACCGACCTGTTCTCACCCGACCCGGCCGTGCGGCAGGTACCCGGCCGGATCGTGACCACCTCCAGCGCGGACGTGCCGCTCAAGGGGCTGGTGTTCCTCGTCGAGGCGCTGGCGAAGGTGCGTGCCGAGCACCCCGCCGCGCACCTCGTCGTCGTCGGCAAGCGGCCCGAGCAGGGCCCGGTCGCGCAGGCGGTCGAACGCTACGGCCTCGAAGGCGCCGTCGAGTTCGTGAAGGGGATCTCGGACGCCGAACTGGTCGGCCTGGTCCGCTCGGCCGAGGTCGCGTGCGTGCCGTCGCTGTACGAGGGCTTCTCCCTGCCGGCGGCCGAGGCCATGGCCGCGGGCACTCCGCTGGTCGCCACGACCGGGGGCGCCGTCCCCGAGGTCGCCGGACGCGACGGCGAGACGTGCCTGGCCGTGCCGCCGGGCGACGCCGGGGCGCTGGCCGTGGCGCTCGGCCGGCTGCTGGGAGACCCGGAGCTGCGCCTCCGGCTGGGCCGGGCCGGGCGGGAGCGGGTCCTGCGGCACTTCACCTGGGCCCGCGCCGCCGAGGGGACCGTGGCCCGGTACCGCGAGGCCCTCGCCCGCTCCCGCGCGGGCACTCCCGTCGCGGCCGCCACGGGCGCCGGTCCCGCACGGACCGGCACCACCACGACCGACGCCGACCTCAACCGAGAAAGCAGGGCCACGTGCTGACCGTCGACTTCTCCCGGTTCCCGCTCGCCCCGGGCGACCGCGTGCTGGACCTCGGATGCGGTGCCGGCCGGCACGCGTTCGAGTGCTACCGGCGCGGGGCCCGGGTCGTGGCGCTGGACCGCAACGGCGAGGAGATCCGCGAGGTCGCCAAGTGGTTCGCGGCGATGAAGGAGGCCGGGGAGGCACCGGAAGGGGCGACCGCGACCGCCATGGAGGGCGACGCGCTGGCGCTGCCCTTCCCCGACGATTCCTTCGACGTCGTCATCATCTCCGAGGTGATGGAGCACATCCCCGACGACAAGGGCGTCCTCGCCGAGATGGTCCGGGTGCTCCGGCCGGGCGGGCGGATCGCCGTCACCGTGCCGCGCTACGGCCCCGAGAAGGTCTGCTGGGCCCTGTCCGACGCCTACCACGAGGTGGAGGGCGGCCACATCCGCATCTACAAGGCCGACGAACTCCTCGGCAGAATGCGCGAGGCGGGCCTGAAGCCCTACGGCACCCACCACGCGCACGCGCTGCACTCGCCGTACTGGTGGCTGAAGTGCGCGTTCGGCGTCGACAACGACCAGGTGCTGCCGGTGCGGGCGTACCACAAGCTGCTGGTCTGGGACATCATGAAGAAGCCGCTGGCCACCCGGGTGGCCGAGCAGGCGCTGAACCCGCTGATCGGCAAGAGCTTCGTCGCGTACGCGACGAAGCCGCGGCTGCCCGACACGGCCGGGGGCGCCGAGGCGTGACGACTCCCCGGACAGAACACCTCGTCCTGCCCGGGGTCCTCACCGCCGGGCAGGCCGCCGCGACCGTACGCGGCATACTCGCCGGCCAGCGGGAGGACGGGGCGATCCCGTGGTTCCGCGGGCACCACCTCGACCCGTGGGACCACGTCGAGGCGGCGATGGCGCTGGACGCGGCCGGCGAGCACGAGGCCGCCGAGCGCGCCTACGCGTGGTTGGCCCGCCACCAGCTCCAGGACGGCTCCTGGTACGCGGCCTACGCCGACGGGGCGCACGACGACGTCACCGACCGCCGCCGGGAGACCAACTTCGTCGCCTACACGGCCGTTGGGGTCTGGCACCACTACCTCTCGACGGGCGACGACACCTTCCTGGACCGCATGTGGCCCGTCGTGTACGCGGCGATCGAGTTCGTGCTGCGGCTCCAGCAGCCCGGCGGGCAGATCGGGTGGAAGCGGGAGGACGACGGCACGGACACCGCGGACGCGCTGCTGACCGGGTGCTCCTCGGTCCACCACGCGCTGTGCTGTGCGCTGGCCATCGCGGAGCAGCGTGAAGAGCCGCAACCGGACTGGGAGTTGGCGGTCGGTGCGCTCCGGCACGCGATCCGTGCGCACCCGGAGCGGTTCCTGGACAAGGACCGCTACTCCATGGACTGGTACTACCCGGTGCTGGGCGGCGCGCTGACCGGCGCGGAGGCGAAGGCGCGCATAGCGGAGGGCTGGGACCGCTTCGTGGTGCCCGGACTCGGGGTGCGCTGCGTCGTCCCCAACCCGTGGGTGACGGGCGGAGAGTCGGCCGAACTCGCCCTGACCCTGTGGGCGGTGGGCGAGTCCGACCACGCCCTGGCCGTGCTCCAGTCCATCCAGCACCTGCGCGACCCGGACACGGGCCTGTACTGGACGGGCTACGTCTTCGAGGACGACGCCGTGTGGCCCCGCGAACTGACCACGTGGACCGCCGGCTCCCTGCTGCTCGCGGTGGCCGCGCTCGGCGGCCACGAGGCCACCTGCACGGTCTTCGCGGCGGGCGACCGCCTGCCGCGGGGCCTCGACACGGACTGCTGCGGCTGACGCCGTTCGCCAGTCCGGACCGGCCCGAACCGGCCCGCCGCCGTCAGTGCCGGTGCATCCGGTTGGCGACGGCGTGGCCGACGAAGAGGTACACCACGGCGGCCAGGCCGTAGCCGGCGATCACGCGGGCCCAGGGCCTGTCGAAGGTGAAGAGGTCCCGGGACCAGCCGGCCAGCCAGTCGGCCGCGCCGTGGACGAACCGGACCAACTCGTTGGCCCGGTTGGCGTCCAGCAGGTACATCAGAATCCACAGTCCGAGGATGACGGCCATGACGTCCGCGACCACCGCGATGACCGTACCGGCGGAGTTGGAACCTGTGCGATATCGAGGGGACATGCCCTTGCGTCTGCCCCGGAATCCCGCCGGAAACCCGGCCCGCGCACGGGGAGTGACCCGGAGGGTACCTCCAGTGCACTGTTTCGGCACGGCCACCCGGGATCACACGGACCTCCTGAACAACACCCGGAGCAACATGTTCGGGAGGACATCGTGCCCGTACCGATACGGCGCCTCGCCCTGGCGCTGACGCTCTGCTGCGCCCTGCTCGCCGGTTCCACCGGATGGGCCGCGGGCGCCCAGAGCACTCCGCAACACAGTCCGACGGTCGCCGTGGCGGCGGCCAAGCCCAGGCCCACCACGCCCGCGGAGAGGCAGCACTTCGCCAAGACCCGGTTCGTGGCGAACGCGGCGCTCGCGGCCGGGGCCACCTACGAGTGGATCGTGAAACCGTACAAGCAGGGCAAGTTCAAGAAGGGCGCTCCCCACCGCAGGCGCACCCTCGTCAAGGCCGCCCTGGCCGGTGCCTTCACGTACAACCGGCTCAAGGCCGCCGTGCGCAACGCCCACGGCGACCCGCTGCTGTCGAAGGCACTCGCCCCGCTCAACAAGGCCATCAACGACCTGAAGACCCTGCCCTCCAAGCTGCGCCGCGGCGACACCTCGGCGGTCGGTGACTACAACAACGTCATCAACAAGGTGAAGGGCGCCGGGAGCAGCGCGGGCGCCCCGGTCCACAACAAGGTGCCGACCCACTCGCAGCTCATCCACGGCTCCTAGGAGCCGTTCCGGGCTGTTCACCGACGGCCTGCCGGGTCCAGGCCTCGCGTGCGGCACGGCAACGGCCCCCCGCCCGGTGAGGGCGAGGGGCCGCGGCGCGGGTCCGGCGGGCCGGATCAGCCGCGCTGGATGTTGGACGCGTCCTGGAGGACACCCCGGCGGCCGTCCTGCATCTCGGTCAGCAGGCCCTGACCGCGCTGCTCCACGGCCAGGTACCACACGCCCGGCGCCAGTTCGGCGATCGGCGCGGGAGAGCCGTCCTCCGCGAACAGCGGACGCGGCGCCGGCACGGCGAACCAGAACGGCGAGAAGCCGGCCGCGGGCTGCTGCCCCTGCGGGGCCTGCTGCGGCCGGCCACCGCCGAACGACGGCTGGTTCTGCTGCGGCTGCCCGCCGAACGGCTGCTGAGCGCCCGGGTAGCCGTACCCGCCCTGCGGCTGTCCGGCGTAGGGCTGCGGCTGCGGCGCGGCCGGCCTGGGCGCGGGCATCAGGGCGGCCTGGAGGGCCGGGACCAGCGGGGTGGCGACGGCGCCGGCGGCCAGGACGAGGGCCGCGATGAAGCCCAGGATCAGGCCGGCGCCCGCGCCGACCTGGGGAGCGTCCACCAGGTTCCAGAACATGATCCATGCCACCAGGACCGTGAACGCCACTCCCACCGCGCCCAGGTCCAGGCCCGCCACCTTGCGGGGCTGCGGCAGAGACCGGTTGACGACGATCAACGCGGCGCCGATCACTCCGCCCATGTAGACGCCGAGCCCCAGCCCGAGCGCGTCCCAGGCGTTGTTGGTCAGGAGGCTCGAGTAGGTGTGGAGGAACGACGCGATGAACAGCAACACCGCTGCTCCGATCACCACGCCGTCGCCCCGAGTGAGGGAGCGGATATTCACGTCAGGTCCTTCTGGTTCGTCGTCTCGTCGGTGGAGGCGTCGCTGTCACCATCTCGCCGTCAGGCCGCGGTGCGAAGCGCGGGGGTGGCGCCTCATCGTACGGATGACACTATCGTCCGTACGGCCACGATGTCCGCCGGGATGAGTGCGCTGATCACGACCCGCGCAGGAAACTCACGATTCCCTCAGAGATCCCCTCTGCCGCCTTCTGCCGCCAGTCGCCGCTGGTGAGCGATGCCGCGTCCTTGCTGTCGCGCATGTTGCCGCACTCGATGAACACCTTGGGAACCGTTGACAGATTGAGACCGCCCAAATCCTTCCGCGTGACGAGGCCGGTGCCGCCGCCGATGTAGTTGGACGGCGCCTCGCCCGTGACCCGCACGAAGTTGCCCGCGATGCGCTCGCCCAGATCGCGGGAGGAGGAGACGATCGGTCGGGTGTCGGCGGAGCCGGCGTGCACGGCCCCCGGGAGGATCACGTGGAAGCCGCGGTCGCCGGACGCGGCGCCGTCGGCGTGGATCGACACGGAGGCGTCCGCGTGCGCGTCGTTGCCGATCCGGGCGCGCTCGTCGACGCACGGGCCCCAGGCCGGAGAGTCGCCGTCGTGGGTCAGCTTCACCGTCGCGCCCTGCGCCTCGAGCAGCGCGCGCAGCCGGTGGGCCACGTCCATCGTGAACCGGGCCTCGGTGTACCCGGCGTTGGTGGACGTGCCGGTGGTGTCGCACTCCTTGCGGTTGGTGCCGATGTCCACCGTGCGGTTGATCTCCGCCGTGTGCCGGAAGTTGCCCTGGTTGTGGCCCGGGTCGATGACGACGACCTTGCCCTTGAGCGGGCCGGAGGCGGCCGGGGTCCGGCCGGCCCCCTTGCCGTTCTGACCGGGGGAGGAGGGTGGCACCGGCTTCTCGGACGCCTTGGCCCCCTTGGACGCCTCGGGCGCCTCGGACGCCGAGGAGGAACCGGTCGCCGACGGCGGGGCCGCCGTGTCCGAGCCGCCGCCCGGGTCGCCCACCGCCTCGTACACCAGCCAGCCCAGCAGCGCGCCGGGCACCAGTGCCGCGAGGGAGACGGTCAGCAGTCCCCGGCGGAGGCGGCCGGGGCGCTCGGGCTGCGGGACATCGAAGTCGGGGCCTGTGTACGACACGTCTGCGACTCTAACGGCGGGTGCGGGTGCCTGCTTCGGTTCGCCGCAGTACGCGCAGCGATCCGGCCGCCGACTCCTCGGTGAAGGCGCCCGACTCCAGGGCCCGCAGGTAGACGCGGTACGGGGCCTGCCCGGTGAACTCGTCCACCGGGTCCGGGAACACGTCGTGGATGACCAGCAGCCCGCCCTCGGCCAGGTGCGGCGCCCACCCCTCGTAGTCGGCGCCGGCGTGCTCGTCGGTGTGGCCGCCGTCCACGAAGACCAGGCCGAGTGGGGTGTTCCACAGGGCGGCGATCTGCGGCGAGCGGCCGACGAGCGCCACCACGTGCTCCTCGAGACCCGCCCGGTGCAGGGTCCTGCGGAACGTGGGGAGCGTGTCCATCAGCCCGATCTCGGGGTCGACCGTCTCCGGGTCGTGGTACTCCCAGCCGGGCTGCTGCTCCTCGCTGCCGCGGTGGTGGTCCACGGTGAGCGCGGTGACCCCGGCCCGCCGGGCCGCGTCGGCGAGCAGGACCGTCGAGCGCCCGCAGTACGTGCCGACCTCCAGCAGCGGCAGCCCGAGCCGCCCGGCCGTCACGGCCGCCGCGTACAGCGCGAGCCCCTCGTCGGTGGGCATGAACCCCTTCGCGGCCTCGAACGCGGCGAGGACTTTCGGCTCGGGTGCCGCGGGCATGGGGGTCCTTCCGGTCGGTCGTGCATCCGTTCCGGCGCCATGCTGCCGCACCCCCTGCCGCGCGGGCGACAGGGGGTGCGGTGGCATATCTCTCAGGCGTACGGCTGCTTCAGGCGGTGACCGACTCGCCCGGCAGGGACAGGTCCAGGTCGACCGGGTGGTCCTCGCCGGGGTGGGTCGCCGCGCTGGCGTGCGGGCCGTGCCCGGCGGCGCGGGCGGCCAGGACGTACGGGCCCCGCGCCGGGACCGCGAGGGCGTAGCTGCCGTCCTCGGCGGAGAGCGTGGCGCCCGCCTGGCGGCCGCGGCGGTCGATCAGCGTGACCTTGGCACGGGCGACCGGGGCGCCGCCGGCGTCCAGGACCCGGCCGCGGAAACCGCGCAGGACCGCCTCGGCCCGCGCCAGGTTGGCGTCCTCCTCGCTGCTCGCGCGCAGCCGCGGGCCCGTCGAGAGGTTCGGCCGGGGCAGGCACAGGGCCAGCGCCAGGCCCACGACGACGGCGGCCGTGGCGATCAGGAAGGAGACGCGGAAGCCGTGCATGGTGGGGATCGCGAGGCCGCCGGTGTGGTGCGCGGTATTGGCCAGCACCATGCCGATCACGGCGCTGGACACCGAGGTGCCGATGGACCGCATCAGGGTGTTGAGACCGTTGGCCGCGCCCGTCTCGGAGGCCGGGACCGCGCCGATGATCAGCGCGGGCAGCGAGGAGTACGCCAGTCCGATGCCGGCGCCCAGGACCACCGAGATGACGACGGTCTGCCAGGCCGCGTTCATCAGGCCGAGGCCGGCGGCGTACCCGACCGCGATGACCATCAGGCCGATGATCAGGGTGACCTTCGGGCCGTAGCGGGCGGACAGACGGGCGTAGACCGGCGCGGTGAACATCATGGTCAGGCCCAGCGGGGCCACGCACAGACCGGCGACGACCATCGACTGACCGAGCCCGTAGCCGGTGGCGGCGGGCAGTTGGAGCAGCTGCGGCAGGACGAGGGAGACGACGTAGAAGCTGACGCCGACCATGATCGAGGCGAGGTTCGTCAGCAGCACCTCGCGGCGGGCGGTGGTGCGCAGGTCGACCAGCGGGGCCGCGACGCGCAGCTCCATCAGGCCCCACAGGAGCAGGACGACGACGGCCGCGGCGAACAGGCCGAGCGTGGTGGGCGACGACCAGCCCCAGTCGCTGCCCTTGGTGACGGGCAGCAGGAGCAGGACCAGACCGACGGACAGGCCCAGCGCGCCCGGCAGGTCGAAGGAGCCCTCGGCGCGCGCCGGGGACTCCGGTACGACGAGGAGGGTGAGGCCGATGGAGAGGACGCCGAGGCCGGCGGCGCCGTAGAAGAGGGTGTGCCAGTCGGTGTGCTGGGCGACCATGGCCGCGGCGGGCAGGGCGAGACCGCCGCCGACGCCGATCGAGGAACTCATCAGCGCCATGGCGGAGCCGAGCCTCTCGCGCGGCAGCATGTCCCGCATCAGGCCGATGCCGAGCGGGATCGCGCCCATCGCGAAGCCCTGAAGCGTGCGGCCCGTGATCATGGGCAGCAGGGCGGAGGTGAACGCGCTGACCAGCGCGCCGACCACCATTACGGCAAGGCTGGCGATCAGCATGCGGCGCTTGCCGTACAGGTCGCCGAGGCGGCCCATGATCGGCGTGGCCACCGCGCCGGACAGGAGGGTGGAGGTCAGGACCCAGGTGGCGTCGCTGGGCGAGGTGTCCAGCAGTTGCGGCAGGTCCTTGATGACCGGGACGAGCAGGGTCTGCATCACCGCGACGACGATCCCCGCGAAGGCGAGCACCGGGACGACGGCCCCGCTCGCTCTCCGTTCGGGCCGTCCGGTCGTCGTGAGCGTCATCGAGTGGGGCCTCCGGGCCGTGAGGGTGGAGCGTGCGGTCATCCGTGCGGAACGAGCGCTGGGTCAACCCCGTAGGCCGAGGCAACTATTCCGATGCTTTGGCGTACTAACGATTTCTTGACCGTTCCGTGGCAATCCGAACAGCCGTCAGGCCGGGGCAGTCGCGCTGCGGGAGGGGCGGGGCCCGGGCGGGCGGGGCCTGAAAGAATTCCCGTGGGGATGAGGCAACGGTCCGGGTGGCTCGTGGACTCCTTTTGATATCCAGGAGGTGCCCATGGGGGTTCGGAAACAGGCTCGGGAAACGGAGTTCCAGAGCTTCGTCATTGGCCGCTGGCCGCGGCTGATGCGTACGGCTTTTCTCCTTACGGGGGAGCAGCACGCCGCGGAGGACCTCGTCCAGTCGACGCTGGAGCAGGTCTACGTGGCTTGGCGCAGGGTCGGCTCGGCCGACGATCCGGAGGCGTACGTACGCCGAGTGATGATCAACGCGCATGCGCGCAGACACCGCAGACGTCTGAAGGAGTTCCTCGCGCCGCGGGACGACTCGGGGCTGGTGCACGATGTGGCCGACACCGGTGACCGCATCGGCCAGGCCGATGACCGCAGCGCCCTGCTGAAGGCGCTCGCCCAACTGCCTCCGCGGCAGCGGCAGGCGGTGGTCCTGCGCTACTGGGAGGACCTGACGGAGACCCAGGCGGCAGAGGCGATGGGATGTTCGGTCGGCACGGTGAAGAGCAACGCGGCCAAGGGGATCGCGAAACTCCGTGCCCTGCCTGGGCTGGTCGAGACGGTGATCGAGGGAGGGCACAAGCGATGAGCGCGGACCGGGAGACGAATCACCACATGACGGACAGGGATATCGCCTTCCTGCTGGCCGACGCCGCGGACGAGGCCGAGGTCGGCATGGCCCCGGTCCAGGCGGTGCTGCGCGGTGGCCGCCGCCGCAGAGCCCGCCGCTGGGCGGTGGCGACGGCCACGGCGGTGGTGCTCGCGGGCTCGACGGGGGCCACGCTGGCGGTGGCCGGGCTGCCGGGCAGTGGCGGTCATCGAGTGGTCCCCGCCGCCACCCTGCCGCCGGCGACCGGCAAGCCGGACGTGTTCCAGCCCGCGAACGCCGTCACGCTGGCGCTCGGCACCGACCAGGGCAAGCCGTGGAAGGTCGCGATCGACGTGTGGCCCGCGCCTCGCGACAAGGCCGAGGCCCAGTGGATGCTGAACGCGATGCGGGAGTACGGCGAGACTCCCCCGGAGGTCCGAACAGCATCCGAACTGGTGGGCAAAAGCGCCTACTTCGTGCGCCGCAGCATCGGGGACACCGACGCGCTGGGCGCGGTGCAGGTGCAGGGTACGACCACCAAGGCAGACAAATTTTCGGGCACCGACCTCGTGGCATTTGCGGGTGGGCTGGACCCCACCAGCGACGTTTCGCAGCGCCTGGTGATCGGTCATGTCGCCCGAACAGCCCAGCAGGTGACCTGCACCTGGAAGGACGGAACCACCACCGTGATCGGCCGGGCGCCCTCGGACGGGGACGTCAAGGACGACCAGTTGGCGATCCGCCCGGTCGCCAACTCCCCGTACGCCTGGTTCGTGTGCGTGGCACCGAAGAACACGGCGTACAAGACGGTCAAGGTGACGGGGTAGCGGTGCGGCGGTGGCGCCACTGCCGGAAAAGTGCGGCAGGCGCGGCCCGTGAAACCGCCGCCACGGCGCCCACATAGGCGGGCACGCCTGTTTCCCGCCCCTGCCGGGGTGGTGGCCCATCGGTGCCTCTCCGGGTCTTCCGGAGAGGCCGCCAAGGGTGTCGGCCGGCCGCCGTAGTAAGCCGTTGACCTGGGTTTTCAGGGCGCCCAGCCCTACGATCGCCCTACTCGGATGCGGAAGGGGGCCGTATGGAGCGGGACATGCGCACGGTCGAGGATGTGCTGGTGCTGTTGGACGGGCTGTTCGCGCCGGACGCCGACCGGTGGACCGGTGGCGCGGCCGGCTGGTGGGACGGGTTCTACGCGGACCGGACCCGTCCGGTGCCGTTCTTCGCGGACAAGCCGGACGAGAACCTCGTCGAGTGGCTGGAGCGGGGGCTGATCGGCGGCCGCCGGGCACTGGACCTGGGGTGCGGGCCGGGGCGCAACGCCTTGCATCTCGCCGCGCGGGGCTTCGCGGTGGACGCGGTCGATCTGTCGTCGACGGCCGTCACCTGGGCCCGGGAGCGGGCCACAGAGGCGGGGGCCGAGGTGCGCTTCCTGTGCGGGGACGCCTTCGGCCCGGCCGGCGCGCAGCTCACCGGCCCGTACGACCTGGTGTACGACTCCGGCTGCTTCCACCATCTGCCGCCGCACCGCCGGATCAGCTACCTGGCCCTGCTGGACCGGGTCCTGGCCCCCGGCGGCCATCTGGTCCTGACCTGTTTCGCGGCCGGAGCCATGGGCTGCGAGCTGTCCGACGCGGAGTTGTACCGCACCTCCCGACTGCACGGCGGGCTCGCCTACACGCCCCAGTCGCTGCGGCGGATCTTCGCGGACCTGACCGAGGTGGAACTGCGCCGGATGCGGGACGAGCCGGAGGGGTCGCCGTACTTCGGGGAGGCGTTCCTGTGGGCGGGGCTGTTCCGGCGGGAGCCGGGGTAGCGAACGCCCGGGGCGCGTCCGGGCGGCGGGGTCACAGCCAGCCCTGGCGGCGGGCCTCCCGTACGGCCTCCGTGCGGTTGCGGGTGCCGGTCTTGCCGATCGCGGCGGACAGGTAGTTGCGGACGGTGGACTCCGACAGGTGCAGCTTCGCGGCGACGTCGGAGGCCGTCGCCCCGTCGGCGGAGGCCCTGAGCACGTCGCACTCGCGGGCGGTGAGCGGACTGGGGCCCGCGGTGAGGGCGGCCGCGGCGAGCACCGGGTCGACCACCGTCTCTCCGGCCAGCACCCGGCGGATCGCGGCCGCCAGCTCCTCCACCGGCCCGTCCTTGACCAGGAAGCCCCCGGCCCCGGCCTCCATGGCCCGGCGCAGATAGCCGGGCCGGCCGAAGGTGGTCAGGATCAGCACCCGGCAGCCGGGAGCCTGCTCGCGCAGCTCGGCGGCGGCGTCCAGACCGCTCATCCCGGGCAGTTCGATGTCCAGCAGCGCCACGTCGGGGCGGTGGGTCAGCGCGGCGTCCACGATGGCGTCGCCCGCCGAGACCTGGGCGACGACCTCCATGTCGTCCTCCATGCCGAGCAGCAGGGCGAGCGCGCCGCGCATCATCTGCTGGTCCTCCGCGAGGAGGAGGCGGATGGACTGGGCGGGCCGGCGGTCCCCGGGCATCTCGTTCATGGACCAAGGGTATTGACTCCGCGCGCCGCGGGCGCGCGGATGGATCACCTCGACGACGAGCCGAGCCGGACGCCGTCCTCCACCGGCTCCCCGCCGTCCACGGGCACTTCGGCGGTCACCGTGAAACCGCCGCGGGGCGAGGGGCCGGCCCGCAGCGAACCGCCCGCCGTCGCGAGGCGTTCGGTCAGTCCCTTCAGACCGGTGCCGCCCACTCCGGCCGGGTCCGCGTCCCCGGCCGGCCCGGCGGACGCGTCGTACCCGTTGTCGACGACCGTCAGACGTGCCCGCCCGGCCGTGCCGGTGACGCTGATCTCGCAGCGGCTCGCGCCGCTGTGACGTACGGCGTTGGTGACCGCCTCGCGCACCACCCAGCCCAGCAGCGCCTCGGCGCCCGGTGTCAGCGGAGGGCCCGACCGGCGCACCACGGGCTCGATACCGGCGGCGGTCAGCGCCGAGCGGGCCCGGTCCAGTTCCGTGCCGAGGCCGCCCTCGCGGTAGCCGGTGACCGCCTCGCGGATCTCGGTGAGCGCCTGCCGCCCGACGGACTCGATGTCGGTGATCTGCGTCAGCGCCGCGCCCATGTCGCGGGGCGCCAGCCGCCGGGCCGCCTCCGACTTCACCACGATCACCGACAGCGTGTGGCCGAGCAGGTCGTGCAGGTCCCGGGAGAAGCGCAGCCGCTCCTCCTCCACCGCGCGGCGGGCCAGCTCCTCGCGGGCGGCGCGCAGTTCCCGCACGGCGTCGGACAGGCTGAGGATCACGGCCGTCACCACCGTCGACAGGAACGTGCCGTAACCGATGTTGATCCCGTTCCAGCCCTCGCGCAGCCCGGCGACGACCCCCGCGAACAGGCCAAGACCCACACCGATCCGGCCGAGCAGCGGCCCGCGCAGGGCCGCGCCCGCCGCCAGGCCGAACAGCGGCAGGAACAGCAGCCAGGTGCCGCCGTACCCGATGGCCAGAGCGCACGTCACCAGGAACAGCAGCAGCAGCGCGAGGCGGGTGGAGCGGGCCGTACGCGTTCGCTTGTGGAAGGCACGGAACACCACATAGATGTAGAGCGAGTTGAAGGCCAGCAGGCCCAGGCCGCCGATCCACGGGTTCGGGGCCTTGCCCTGGAACAGGTTGGAGAAGGCGCCCATCCCCATCAGCAGCCAGGGCAGCAGGGAGAAGCCGGTGGGCGGCGGCCCCGGATGCTCGGACTCCTGCCCGTCCCCGCGCTCCATCCCGTCTTCCGCGCGGCAGGAGACCTTGCGTGACCAGTTCATGTTCGCGCTCCCCGATCAGACCTTGCCGGCATGACGGCGGTAGGACAGCACAGCGTACGAACCGAACAGCGACATCCAGCCCGCCAGTACGAGGATGGCACCCGCCGCCGGGGCGTGGCCCTCCGCGACCGACACTCCGAGTTCGGCGATCCCGTGTGTGGGCGTGTACCCGGACAGGGAGCGCAGCCAGTGCGGGAACAGCTCGACGGGGAACCACAGGCCGCCGAGCACCGCGAGCCCCAGGTTGCACACCATGTTGACGACGCCCGTGGTCTGCGCGGTCAGCCCGTAGCCGTTGCCCAGGCCGAGCAGCGTGAACGGGATCGAGCCGAGCCACAGCAGCAGCGCCGTCGCCGCCCACTGCCACGCCGCCAGCCGTACGCCGTTGAGCAGGCCGCCCGCCAGCAGCACCGCGCAGATCGCGGGCAGCACGGTCACCGAGGCGGTCAGCGCCCGCCCGGCGACGACCTGGCGCGGGGTCATCGGGGTCACCCTGAGCTGCCGCAGCCAGCCGACCGTACGGTCCTCGGCGACTCCGCCGCCGGTGTTGAGGGCCGAGCCGACCGCGCCGTAGGCGGCCATGCCGACCATGGAGGCGGTACGCCAGCCGCGGTCGGCGCCGTCGCCGAGGTTGGTGAACAGCAGGTACATCATCACCGGCATCGCGATCCCGCCGATCACGAAACCCGTGTCGCGCAGGGTGCGGCGCACCTCCAGCCGCAGGTAGTCCAGTATGTCGCGCATCACGCCGCCTCCCCTTCGCATTCGAACTCCGTGGCCGCCCGCGCGCCCGTCAGGGCCAGGAAGGCGTCGTCCAGCGAGGCCGGTGCGACCTCCAGCCCTCGCACGGCACCCAGTCCGGCCAGGGCGATCACGGTCGCGTCCGGGTCGTCGGTGCGCAGCCGCGCCCGGTCCCCGCGCACCTCCAGCGACCGCACGCCGGGCAGGAGTTCCAGGCCCTCGATGCCCCGCCCGGCCAGGTCGAAGGCGACCAGGCCGCCGCCCGCCGCCCGCCGCAGTTCCTCGCCGGTGCCGTCGGCGACGAGCCGGCCGTGGTCCAGGACGAGGATCCGGTCGGCGTGCGCGTCGGCCTCCTCCAGGTAGTGCGTGGAGAACAGCACGGTGCGACCGCCGCGCGCGTAGGCCCCCATCGCGTCCCAGAAGGCGTGGCGCGCCTCCACGTCCAGGGCCGCCGTCGGCTCGTCCAGCACCAGCAGCGCGGGGTTGCCGGCCACCGCGACCGCGAACCGCACCCGCTGTGCCTGGCCACCGGAGAGCCGGTCCGCCCGCCGTCCGGCCAGATGGGCGATCCCGGCCAGCTCCAGGGCGCGGCCGACGGGCAGCGGCGCCGGGTAGCGGCCGGCCACGAAGGCCACCAGCTCGCGGACGGTGACCCGGGGCACCGCCCGCGCCTCCTGGAGCATGGCGCCGACCAGACCGGCGCGCACCGCCCGCTCGGGCGGCCCGCCGAACAGCTCGACCGTGCCCGCGTCGGGCGGGAGCAGGCCGAGCAGCAACGAGATCGCCGTCGACTTGCCGGCGCCGTTGAGGCCGAGCAGGGCCACCGTCTCGCCCCGCTCGATGGTCAGGTCGACGCCGTCGACGGCGCGCACGGCGCCGAAGGCCTTGACCGCCCGTGTGAAGGAGACGGCCCGCTCCGTCCGTGTCATGTCTGCGTCGTGTGTCATGCCTACGACGTTACGAACTCCCGTGCCGCGCCCGGCAGATGCGCTTGTACGGACTCCGGCAGGACAAATGTCACGGCCGACTGACCCGCTGCGTACCGATCTGACGGTGTGTCAGGTGCCTTCACAGTCGAGCAGCGCTGGGCTATACAGGAGAGCGCCAGGAGACTCTGATTCCGGAGACCCATGCCCATCGACGCAGTCCAGGCCCTCGCGGCCGACCCCCGAACCGTTGAGATCTCCTGGAACCCCAGGGACGTCCTGCTCTACCACCTCGGTATCGGCGCGGGCCTGCCCGCAACCGACCCCGGCGAGCTGCGCTACACCCTGGAGACCCGGCTGCACGTCCTGCCGAGCTTCGCCACCGTCGCCGGCGGCGGCTCGCCCGGCGTGATCAGCGGCCTGTCCATGCCCGGCGTCGACGTCGATCTCGCCCACGTCCTGCACGGCGGCCAGTCGCTGACCGTGCACCGGCCCCTCCCCGTGGCGGGCACCGCCACCGCCACCAGCCGCATCGCCGCCGTGTACGACAAGGGCACGGCGGCCGTCCTGGTCATGCGCACCGAGGTCGCCGACGGCGACGGCCCGCTGTGGACCGATGACGCGGAGATCTTCGTCCGGGGCGAGGGCGGCTGGGGCGGCGACCGCGGTCCCTCCGCCCGCCCCGCCGCGCCGGTCGGCAAGCCGGACCGCACCGTCGAGCGGACGGTCCGCGAGGACCAGGCCCTGCTCTACCGTCTGAGCGGCGACTACAACCCGCTGCACGCCGACCCGGAGTTCGCCGAGCGCGCCGGCTTCGAGCGGCCCATCCTGCACGGGCTGTGTACCTACGGCATGACCCTCAAGGCGGTCGTCGACACACTGCTCGGCGGGGACGTGACCCGCGTACGGTCCTGCACCACGCGCTTCGCCGGGGTGGTGTACCCGGGCGAGACCCTGCGCATCCGCATGTGGCGGGGGGAGGGCGGGGTCCGGGTGACGGTGGGCGCCGTCGAACGGGAGGACGCGCCGGTGCTGAGCGGCACGATCGTCGACCACGGCTGACACGAAACGGCCCCGCCCGTCAGCTGACGGGCGGGGCCGTGGTGTTCGACGTGCCGTCAGGCCGCCGATTCGTTCTGCTCCGCAGGCCTACGGTGGCGGCCGCTGGGTGCGGCCTCACCGTCGCCGACCGAAACCGGACCCCGGTGCTTTCCGTGGGCCGCGGACTCTTCGACGTCGGCGGCGGACGGCTGGGTCGTGCTGGCGTCGCTCATCGGAAGAAATTCACCCCGTCAACAATGATCTTTCGTACAGCCGGGCGAGTCTAACCGGCACACCTCGGGTCGAATCCAGCCGGGCACGCCGACCGGCACTACTTCGTTACAAGCCGTCCCAGCGGCGCCTGTTGAAGCGGAACGGGGCGGGGGGTGGAGCGGGGGTCGAGAGAGGTCGGAGGGCCGGACTCCGGTGCGGGCGCGGGCGCGGGGTGCGGTCCGGGTACGGATCCGCCTTCCGGTCCGGGGTCGCCGGGTGCGGGGCCGGGGTGAGGTCCGGCGTGCGGTGGGGCTTCGGGAGCGGGGTGGGGTTCGGTTCCGGGTCCGATGCGGAATCCGGTTCCGAGTGTGGAGTGGGTTCTGGCTCCGGGTGTGAGGTGCTGGTGAGGGGTGGCTTCGCGTGGGGCGGGGAGCCTGCTTTCGGGTCCGACGGGGGGCCCGGCCTCGGGTGTGGCGTGGGGGTTGGGTTCGAGTGCGGGGTGCGGTCCGGTTCCGGGTGTGGCGTAGGGCTCGGGTTCGGTTTGTGGTTCGGGTCCGGCGGGCGGTTCGGGTTGGGCTCGTGGTCCGGAGTCGGCTCGTAGTCCGGGTTCGGTGGGCGCTTCGGGTTGGGCTCGTGGTCCGGATTCGGCTCGCGGTCCGGGCTCGGTTCCGGGCCGTGGTCCGGGTGCCGTGGCCCGGTCCGGCGTGTCGGGCGGGGCGGGGATCGGGAGGCGTGCCCCCGTCCCTGCCCCCGCTCCCGCCAGTCCCGGTCCCGGCGCCGACTGCCTCGTCGGAGCCGTCCACCGCGCCACACCGCACGGCACCGCGCTCGTGGCGTAGGGCAGACGCAGTACGCCGTCGTCGGTCCAGAGTCCGGACCCGGCCAGCCACCCCTCGGGCGCCGGGAGATGACGCACCTGCCGCTCGGCGGGCAGCCACACGGCCACCCAACTGCCTGCCGCGCCGTCGCAGCGCAGCGCCACCCCGCACTGCTCGGGGGTGAGCACCTGCCCGGGCTGGATCGCGAACGGCGTCACCACGCAGTCCGGCAGTCGGAGGCACTCCGGGAAGCGCACCGGCTGTGTGCTGCCCAGCACGCCCCAGCCCAGCCGTTGCTGCCCCGGGGAAGGGGCGTCCGAGCGGATCAGCAGCAGTCCGCTGTCGGGGTCGGCGAGCAGCAACCGGTCGTCGCTGGCGGCCGCGATCTGGAGCAGCGGCGACGTCTCGCCGCCGCGCTCCAGGTCCACCACGACCGCCTTGGTGCGCCCGCCGGTCTCCCGGTCCAGTGCGAGCATCCGCCCGGCGCGGTCCAGCCAGACCCCGCCCGAGCAGCGGCCCGGCACCTCGGCCAGGTGCTCGGGCCCGAAGCCGCCGCCGACCACCAGCCACACCGCCGAGGACCGCTGACCCACGGCGAGCGCGTAGGCCCGCCCGCCGCCGGGCGCCGGGGGCAGCAGCCGCAGCCCGGTGCCCTCCGGGCACTCGATGGCGCCGAGCGGCAGCTCGCCGGTGCCCGGTCCGGTCGGATACAGCAGCGAGAAGGTGTGCCGGCCGTCCACCAACCGCCGGATCAGCACCCGGCCGTCGCTCATCGGCAGCACCTCCGTGCCGGGCTCCTCGGGCTGGTTGCCGGGCAGCGGCACCCTGTACGGCTCGGGGCCGTCCAGCGTCCAGCGCTCCGGGTACCAGGAGTCGCCGCTGCGTGCGAGCCGGGCGGCGTAGGCACCGTCCTTCGTGATCGTGCAGCCCGCCCGCGGGGTACCGTCGTCCTCGCCGGCCGCCGAAGTCTCGACAATGCAGGCTGTCATCGTTCGGTCACCTCCTGCCAGGACGGTAGTTTTCCTACACACACCGGGCGGACCGGCGGGCGGCTGCTTCACACATACGGGTGGCCGAAAAACGATTCGCCTGTGGAAACCGAGACCGATGTGCTGGACGGCCCCGGTCCGGACGTGGGGCGACGGCACCGGTTCAGCCGCGGCGAACACCCAGGTAGCCTTGCACCCGTGCCCCGTCTGTCTGAAGTCATCGCCGCGCTGGACAACCTGTGGCCCGCCGAGCGGGCCGAGTCCTGGGACGCGGTCGGCACCGTCGTGGGCGACCCCGAGCAGGAGGTCGGCCGGGTCCTGTTCGCCGTCGACCCGGTCCAGGAGATCGTGGACGAGGCGGTGAAGCTGGGCGCGGACCTGCTGGTCACCCACCACCCGCTCTACCTGCGCGGTACGACGACCGTGGCGGCCTCCACCTTCAAGGGCCGCGTGGTGCACACCCTGATCAAGAACGACATCGCGCTGCACGTGGCCCACACCAACGCGGACATCGCCGACCCGGGCGTCTCCGACGCGCTGGCCGGGGCGCTGGACCTCAGGGTCGTACGCCCTCTGGTGCCGGACGCCACCGACCCGGAGGGCCGCCGGGGCCTGGGCCGGGTCTGCGAACTGGACCACCCGCTGACCCTGCGGGAACTCGCGGCCCGCGCCGCCGAGCGGCTGCCCGCCACCGCGCAGGGCATCCGCGTGGCCGGCGACCCGGAGGCGCTCGTCCGCACGGTCGCCGTCAGCGGCGGCTCCGGCGACAGCCTCTTCGACGACGTACGGGCGGCCGGCGTCGACGCCTTCCTCACCGCGGACCTGCGCCACCACCCGGCCTCCGAGTTCATCGCGGACCGCGCCCACAGCCCCCTCGCGCTGCTCGACGCGGCGCACTGGGCCACCGAGTGGCCCTGGTGCGAGCTGGCCGCCGCCCAGCTCGACGAGATCTCCGACCGGAACGGATGGGGCCTGCGGGTCCACGTCTCCAAGACGGTCACCGACCCCTGGACCGCCCACGCGGCGTCCGCCGCCACCCTTGCGACGAGCGCTTCGCGCGCCCCGTCCGCTACTTCCTCTTCTTCCTCTACTAGCTAACGGGAGCCCCCAACTGAACGCCGCGCCCGCCGACCAGATCCGACTCCTCGACGTCCAGGCCCTCGACGTCCGCCTCCAGCAGCTGGCCCACAAGCGGAAGTCGCTGCCCGAGCACGCCGAGATCGAGTCGCTGAACCGGGACCTCACGCAGGTGCGCGACCTTCTGGTGGCCGCGCAGACCGAGGAGAGCGACTGCGCCCGCGAGCAGACCAAGGCCGAGCAGGACGTGGACCAGGTGCGCAAGCGTGCCGTCCGTGACCAGCAGCGCCTCGACTCCGGCGCGATCACCTCGCCCAAGGACCTGTCGAACCTCCAGCACGAGATCGTGTCCCTCGCCAAGCGGCAGGGCGACCTGGAGGACGTCGTCCTGGAGGTCATGGAGCGCCGCGAGTCCGCGCAGGAGCGGGTCACCGAGCTGACCGGGCGCGTCGCCTCCGTCCAGGCGAAGGCCGACGACGCGACCGCGCGCCGGGACGCGGCCTTCGAGGAGATCGACGGCGAGGTGGCGTCCGTGACGAAGGAGCGCGAGGTCATCGCCGGCGCCGTACCCGCGGACCTGCTGAAGCTCTACGACAAGCTGCGGGGGCAGCAGGGCGGTATCGGTGCGGCCAAGCTGTACCAGCGCACCTGCCAGGGCTGCCGGCAGGAGCTCGCCATCACCGAGCTGAGCGAGATCCGCGCCGCCGCCCCCGACACGGTCGTACGCTGCGAGAACTGCAGCCGCATCCTGGTGCGCACCGCCGAGTCCGGTCTGTAGGCCGGTCTTCCGTCGGGTCTGTAGTCGCGTCTTCAGTCGGGTCGGTAAGGAGCGAGCGGCGTGCGGGAGTTCATCGTCGAGGCCGACGGCGGGTCGCGGGGCAATCCGGGGCCCGCGGGCTACGGGGCGGTGGTGCTCGACGCGGCGACGGGGGAGACCCTGGCGGAGCACGCGGAGTACCTGGGCGTGGCCACGAACAACGTGGCCGAGTACCGGGGCCTGCTGGCCGGCCTGCGCGCCGCGCACGCCCTGGACTCCTCGGCGGCCGTGCACGTCCGTATGGACTCCAAGCTCGTCGTCGAGCAGATGTCGGGCCGCTGGAAGATCAAGCACCCCGACCTGAAGCCGCTCGCGACGGCGGCGGCCCGGGAGTTCCCGGCCGACCGGGTCACCTACGAGTGGATCCCCCGCGAGCGCAACAAGCACGCCGACCGCCTGGCCAACGAGGCGATGGACGCGGGCGCCCGCGGTGAGCAGTGGTCCGGACCGTCCCTGGACACGTCGGGCAGCCCGAGCGGTGGCCCGATCCCCGGCACCGATACAGACGCCTCGTCCGCCTCCGGGGGTCCCGCTTCCGCCGACACCGGCGCGGGCGCCGACGTCCGGGCCGCGCGTGCCGCCGCCGCTGGTGGTGGCGCGGCTTCCGGTGCCGGTGGAGGCCCTGGGCCCGATGGGGCCGTCGCCACGCCCGGCTGGGCGCCCGCCGATCTCGGTGCGCCCGCCACCTTCGTGCTGCTGCGGCACGGGGAGACGCCGCTGACGCCGCAGAAGCGTTTCTCGGGCAGTGGCGGCACCGATCCGTCGCTGTCCGGTGTGGGCCGCGAGCAGGCCGAGAAGGTCGCGGCGGCGCTCGCTCGGCGCGGCACCATCCAGGCCGTAGTGTCCTCGCCGCTCGCCCGCACCCGTGAGACCGCCGGTGTCGTCGCCGCCCGCCTCGGTCTTGACGTGACCGTGGAGGAGGGGCTGCGCGAGACCGACTTCGGCGCCTGGGAGGGGCTCACGTTCGGAGAGGTGCGCGAGCGCTACCCGGACGACCTGAACGCCTGGCTGGCCTCCCCGGACGCCGAACCCACCGGCGGCGGCGAGAGCTTTGCGGCCACCGCGGTCCGTATCGCCGCCACCCGGGACAAGCTGGTCGCCGCGCACGCGGGCCGCACGGTGCTGCTCGTCACGCACGTCACCCCGATCAAGACGTTCGTCCAACTGGCCCTCGGCGCACCGCCGGAGTCCCTGTTCCGCATGGAACTGTCGGCGGCGTCCCTGTCGGCGGTGGCGTACTACGCGGACGGCAATGCGAGCGTCCGCCTCTTCAACGACACGTCCCACCTGCGCTGACCGCCACGGCCGCGCGGGCCGACCGGCCGACCCGGGCCCCGTCCCGAGCGGCCACCGCCGACACCGTGGACACCTCCGGCACCATGCCGAGCCCACCACCGTGTCCGGCACCGCATCGGCGGTCGCCCGGGACGCGTCGAGCGCGGCCGGTGTCCGCGGTGTCGCCTTGATCGCGGGCTGCCCGCCGGCCACCAGTGCCCGTGTTCCGGCGGTGCGGCGTCGGGTGAGTGCCCGCGTCAGTGGATCTCCGTCACCACCACGTCCAGTGCCCACGGCCGCCCCGCCCTGCCCGGCGGCTCCGCCTCCACCACGTACCCGAGGTCCCGCAGCGCCTCCACCAGTCCGGCCGGGTTCTTCGGGGCGGCCCCCTCGGTCAGCAGGGCGCGTACGATCCGGCCCTTCGTGGCCTTGTTGAAGTGGCTGACCACGGACCGCTTCTCCACCCCGTCCACGATCTGGGAGTGCAGCACCCGCACGGTCGCCGTCCGGCCCGCGACCTCGCCCTTCGGCTTCCACGCCGCCGCGTACGCCGAGGACCGCAGGTCCAGCACCAGACCGTCACCGGCCGCCTCGGGCAGCGCCGAGGCCATCGGCGTACGCCAGTACGCGGCCAGCGCGCCAAGACCGGGCAGCTTCACACCCATCGAGCAGCGGTAGGAGGGGATCCGGTCGGTCACCCGTACCGCACCCCACAGCCCGGAGAAGACCAGCAGCGAGCGTGCGGCGCGCCGCTTGGCCGACGGGTCGAGGGAGGCCAGGTCCAGAGCGTCGTAGAGCACACCGGTGTAGATCTCCCCGGCGGGCCGCGTCCCCGCCGTGCGCAGCCCGGCGTTCTTGGCGACCTCGCCGCGCAGGCCCTCGCTCAGCCCGAGCACCTCGCGTGCCTTCTCCTCATCCCCGGTGCACAGCTCGACCAGTTCCGTCAGCACCGTCTCGCGGGCGGCGGCCAGCCCCGGCAGCGACAGCGACTCGGGCCTCAGCGGGGCGCCGCGGCCGGCGGCGGCCTTGCCTTCGGACGGGGGCAGCAGCACAAGCACGGGGGTTGCTCCTTCGGGTAGCGCTCCGCGACAGCGTACGGCGTGCCGCCCGTGCGCCCTCGCCCTACGCTCGCTGTATGCCCCGCCGCCCGCTCCGCGTGACCGGCGCCCCCGAAGGACCCCTGAGGGCCGCCCTCGCCGCACTGCGCACCACGCTCGGCGTGCCCGGAGGCTTCCCGCCCGAGGTGCTCGCCGAGGCGGAGCAGGCCGCGCGGGACCCCTCCCTCCCCCTGTACGACGCCACCGACATCCCGTTCTTCACCCTCGACCCGATCGGCTCCGCCGACCTTGACGGGACCGGCCTCGACCGGGCGACGCACCTGTCCCGCCGCCGCGGCGGCTACCGCGTCCGCTGCGCCGTCGCCGACGTGGCCGCCTTCGTCGTACCGGCGGGCGCCGTGGACGCCGAGACGCACCGGCGGGCGAGCACCCTGTACCTCCCCGACGGCGGAGTCCCGCTGCACCCGGCCGTCCTGGGCCAGGGCGCCGCGAGCCTGCTGCCCGGGCAGACCCGGCCCGCCGTGCTGTGGACGGTCGACCTGGACGCGGAGGGCCGCACGCGGGCCGTCGACGTCCGCCGCGCCCTGGTCCGCAGCCGGGCACAGCTGGACCGCGCCGGGGTGCAGAAGGAGATCGACGCCGGGACCGCCGACGAACCGGTCGCGCTGCTCCAGGACGTGGGGCGGCTGCGGGAGCGGCTGGAGGCCGAGCGCGGCGGCATCTCGCTCGTGGTGCCCGAGCTGGAGGTCGTGGAGCATCCGGCGGACGTGCCCGGGGGCCGCGGGTACGAGCAGGCGTACCGCGCCCCGCTCCCGGCCGACCGCTGGAACGCCCAGCTCTCCCTGCTCACCGGCATGGCCGCCGCCGAACTGATGCTGGCCCACGGCACCGGCGTGCTGCGCACCTTGCCGGCCGCCCCCGACGGCGCGGTCGGCCGGCTGCGGCGCGGCGCGCACGCCCTGCGCGTCGACTGGCCGCACCACATGTCGTACGCCGCCCTCCTGCGCACCCTCGACGCGGACCAGCCGCGGCACGCGGCCTTCCTGCGCGAGTGCGCGACCCTGCTGAGCGGCGCCGGCTACACCGTCTTCCGGGACGGCGGGCTCCCGGCGATCACCACGCATGCCGCCGTCGCCGCGCCCTACGCGCACTGCACGGAACCCCTGAGCCGCCTCGCCGACCGGTACGCCACCGAGATCTGCCTGGCCGCCGCGGCCGGCCGGGACGTGCCCGAGTGGGTGCTCGCCGCGCTGGACGCGCTGCCGGACCGGATGGCCGAGGGCGCCCGGCGCGCGGCCGCCGTGGAGCGGGAGTGCCTGGACGTGGTGGAGGCCGCGCTGCTGAAGGACCGCGTCGGCGAACTCTTCGACGGCGGTGTGATCGACGTCGACGAGCACCGCCCCACCGACGGCACCGTCCACGTGGAGTCCCCGGCCGTCGTCGCCCGTGTCGAGGGCGGCACCACACCGCTGCCGCTGGGCGAACGGCTCCGGCTCCGGCTCACCCGGGCCGACCCGTCCGCCCCACCACCGGCGAGGGTGCGCTTCACTCCCGCGTGAGCGCCCGCACGAGCACTCCGGCGTCCTCGGCGTGGAACCGCACGAGCCGCACCCGCCTGCGCCTGCCGAGGAGGGTGACGTGCTCGACCGGCGCGGTCAGTTCGAGGGTGACGGAGGTCTGCGAGCCGACCGGCACGTCCAGCTCGCCCTCGGCCCGCTCGTGCGTCGTACGCGTCTCGCGGCGCACGGACGCGATCCGGTCCAGCGGGATGCGCAGATCGACATGGACGGCGTGCCGTATGCGCAGATGGTCCGCGCCCAGCACATGCGGCCGGACCACCGAGGCCGCGTGCAGGGACACGATGAAGACGACGGTGTACACGTCGAGGAACAGCATCACCGCGTGCACGGCCGGCCAGTTCCGCAGCAGCACGGCCATCGCCAGCGTCTCGATCACGCAGACGAACGCCAGCCCGGCCATGACCGGGCCCTGACCGCGGGCGTACCCGAAGGCCTGCCCGCCGCCGGTGCCGTGGGTGCGGCGCGCCAGCCACAGGGCCAGGCCGGCCAGCAGCCGCAGCTCGTGCCGGGCGAGACCGGACGCCGCCCGCACCGCGGCCCTCACCGCCGTCCCTCCCAGAGGATCCGCAGGGCCTGCCGGATCGCCTCGGCCTGGGCCGGTGCGAAGTCCGCGTAGAGGGCGCGCAGGAATCCGTGGGCCTCGTCGGGACGCGCCTCCTGCGGCAGCATCTCGCGGGGAACGAACCCGGCGATCGCACGGGCCGCCTCCGCGATCCGCGGATCGTCCGGAACCGCCTCGGCGTCCACGTCGGCCAGCGCGTCCAGCAGCGCGTAGGCCTCCCGCGCCCGTGCGGCCCCGTCCGGCGAGCCGAAGACCGCGCTCACGGCGCCCATCAGCCGCTCCCGGTCCGCCGGTGCCGCGGCCGTCTCCAGCAGCGCGAGGACCTCGCGGTCCTTGGCGGCGGCCGGGGAACCGGGCAGCTCGGCCGCCGTCGCGGCGAACAGGGCGGCCAGCTCGGGGGAGACCGGCCCCTCGGCGGGCACCTCCCCCACGTCGAGCAGGGCGCGCAGCCGGACCCTGCGGTCCCGGATCGCCGCCTCCTGCCGCGCCAGGTCGGCGTCGAGCTCTTCGAGCACCTCGACCAGGTCCTTCCCGGCGTCGTCGGCGAGTACGTCCCGCACTTCCGCCAGGCCCAGCCCCAACTCGGTCAGCCGCCGTATCCGGGCCAGTGCGACGGCGTGCCGCAGGCCGTAGTGCCGGTAGCCGTTGGCCCGCCGCTCCGGCTCGGGCAGCAGCCCCAGGTGGTGGTAGTGCCGCACGGTCCGCGTCGTGACACCGACGGCCGCGGCGAGTTCTCCGATCCGCATACGACCAGTACAGACGTTGACGTCGCGTGAAGGTCAAGCGCAGGGTGCGGCGGCCGGCCGGGGCCTGACCTGGGCCGGGCCGGTGCCGGGCCGGAAACGGCGCGGTCCGCGCGACCGGTACCATGGTGCCTACGGCAGACGAGCCGGGCGGACGGCCGCGTGGAGCCCCTTGGGGCTTCCCGAGGAACGTCCGGGCTCCACAGGGCAGGGTGGTGGCTAACGGCCACCCGGGGTGACCCGCGGGACAGTGCCACAGAGAACAGACCGCCGGGGATCTCGGTCCTCGGTAAGGGTGAAACGGTGGTGTAAGAGACCACCAGTGCCCAGGGTGACCTGGGCAGCTAGGTAAACCCCACTCGGAGCAAGGTCAAAAGGGGCCGCTGTAAAAGGCGCGCTCTGCGCGGACGTTCGAGGGCTGCCCGCCCGAGTCCGCGGGTGGACCGCACGAGGCCGGCGGCAACGCCGGCCCTAGATGGATGGCCGTCGCCCCGGGCTCCGCGAGGAACCCGGGGAACAGAACCCGGCGTACAGCCCGACTCGTCTGCCGCTCCACATTCCCCGGGGCGTGCCTTCCTGCCGCCGGCCGGGGTCGTCGCAGTCGTCACCGTCCCTGCCGGTCGCCGTCGTCTCAGTCGTTGCCGTCCCCGCCGGGTGTCTCAACAGCCCCAGATGTTGGGTGTGTTCGGCTTCGGCTTCCGTGTGGTTGGCTGGAAAGTGGCTGCTGGTGTGCGGAGTTGACGTCTCGGGGACGCTCATATTTACAATTTTGACACTTCGTCAACACGTTTGGCAGCCTGTGCTTGTGCGTCAGCCGGGTTGAGATGGTGTCAACTTCCTTATCACAGCTGGTTGTTCAGCCGGTCGGTTCACGACGAACTTGTGTCGTTGGCGGACTGCGCAGTTAGTCAGATCTTCTCGCGCAGAAGGATGGCTAGCATGAGCCAGTACCCGGTCGGAAGATCGTCGTCCTCTTGGCGACCCCCTTTCCGGCCTGCGGCCGCCGAGTGTCGGCTGCCCCGTTTCTTCTGATCTCATGGACCGAGGGACCGCGGAATGTCAGTGCCTGCACCGCCCAGTCAGCACCGGTCGGCGAAGGCGCCGCACACCTCGTCGACCGCGCCCCTGGTCGTGCTGGTGGTGAGCGTCGCGGCCGGCGGTGCGGCCGTCGCCCTGGCGCCGTCCGGCGCCCGCACCTGGGCGCTGACCGTGGCGGCGGTCGCCTGGGTGTGCGTCGCCGCAGTCGCCCTCGTCAGCCACCGGCTCATCCGCCGGGCCCGGCGCACGGCGGCCGTGCAGGCCTCCGAGACCGGTCGTCTCAAGGCGCAGTCGGCGCAGCTGTCGGCGGAGACCGCGCACCTGGTCAACGTGACGCTGCCCGCCGTGGCCAAGCGGCTGCGGGACGGCACGAGCGCGGTCGACGCGGTGGGCGGCGTGACGCCGCCGTCCGACCCGCAGCTGGGCCGGATCGTGCACACCTTCGCCGACGCCGTCGAGGAGGGCGTCCAGCACGCGGCCGCCCTGGACGGCGAGCGCCGGCAGGCCCGGCACGAGCTGAACGAGGCGGCAGCGGCGCTGGAGCGGCTGGCGCAGGAGACGCTGCCCGCCGCGGTCGCCCGGCTGCGCGAAGGCCAGTCCGCCGACACGGTGCTCGCCGAACTCGACCTGCCGCAGCTGCTCATGGTCCGCACCCCGACCGAGTCGTTCATCCGCGAACTCGCCCACAGCGAGCGGCGCGCCGCCGCGGCACAGGCCGCCTCCGCCAAGGCGCTCAGCCGAGTCCAGGCCAAGTCCGTCAGCATGCTCGCCGACCTGCGGGAGATGCAGGAACGGCACGGCGAGGAGGTCTTCGGCGACCTGCTGAAGCTGGACCACAGCACCTCCCAGCTCGGCCTGATGACCGACCGGCTGGCGCTGCTCATGGGCGGCCGGTCCAGCCGCGCCTGGAACAAGCCGATCGTGATGGAGAGCATCCTGCGCGGCGCCGTCGGCCGTATCGCCGCCTACCAGCGGGTGCGCCTGCACTGCTCCACCACCGCCGCGATCTCCGGCTTCGCCGCCGAGGGCGTCATGCATCTGCTCGCCGAGCTGATGGACAACGCCGCGAACTTCTCCCCGCCCATCGACGAGGTGCACGTCTACGTCGAGGACCGCAGCGCCGGCATGGTTGTCACCATCGAGGACAGCGGTCTGAAGATGGCCGACGCGGCGATGCGCCGCGCCGAGGAGGCGGTGTCCGGTCACATGACCGACCTCGCCTCGCTCCAGGGCACCCGGCTCGGCCTCGCCGTGGTCGGACGGCTCGCGGGGAAGTACGGCATCAGCGTCAACTACCGCCCCTCGTCGCGCGGCGGCACCGGCGTCGTCGTCCTGCTGCCGCCGCAACTGCTCGCCCAGCAGCGCGAGTCGGTGTCGCGTGAGGCAACCGGCCGCCCCGCAGCGGGCACCGCGCCCACGCCCGGCCCCGCCCCGGCCGTGTCGCCCGCCCCGGCCCCGGCGCCCGAGGCCACCTCGCGCCCCGGCGTCCCGGAGCGGCCCGCCGCCCGGCCGGAGCTGCCCGAACAGGGGCAGCCCCGAAGCGCCACCGGCTCCACGCTGCACGGCCTGCCCGTCCGCGCCCCCGGCCGCACCATGGCCGAGGCGGAACGGGAGCGCGAGCAGCGCCGGTCGGCGTCCGACGCGGCATCCGGGGCGGCGTCCGCAGCGGCATCCGAGACGGCGGACGGAGCCGGCCCGGAGCAGCGCCCGGCACGCGACGCCGGTTCGCGGTTCGGTGCCTTCCACCGTGGGCGCCGATCCGCGGGCGGCTCCGCCGGACCGGATGCCCGGCCCGGGTCCGAGCCGCCGGCCGCCCCGTAGCCGCCCCCCTTCCCGTACGGCGCCCGGGGCGTCGGCGCCCACTTCCCGCTCGAATTCCTGAGATTGGAGGAACGGGCCGGTGACCGGTCAACCGGGCACCACCGTCCCATCACCCATCATGCAGACCACCGACAACAGCCTCACCTGGCTCCTCCAGAGCCTCCTGGAGCGCACCCCCGGCACCCGGCACGCTCTTGCCCTGTCCCGCGACGGCCTGAAGCTCTGCTGGACCGAGCACCTGACGCTCGACCAGGCCGACCAGCTCGCCGCCATCTGCTCCGGCATCCAGGCCCTCGCCCAAGGCGCGTCCATGGAGTTCGGCGACGGCACCGGCGGCGTCCGGCAGTCCATGACCGAGTTCCACGGCGGCCTGCTGTTCATCGTGGAGGCCGGCGAGGGAGCGCATCTGGCCGTACTCGCCGAGGAGGACGCCGACCCCGGCGTGGTGGGCCACCAGATGTCGGAGCTGGTGGAGCAGATCGGCGAGCACCTGCGCGCCGAGCCCCGAGAGCCCGTTCCGGGGAGTGCCGCGTCGTGATGCGCAAGCCCGTGGACACCGGTGACCCCGACCGGCTCTACACGGTCACGGCCGGCCGGAGCCGCGCCGACGAGTCCTTCGACCTGGTCACTCTCATCGTCAGTGAGTGCCGGCCCACCGCGGGAATGCAGTCGGAGCACGCCCGGATCCTGGAGCTGTGCCAACACCCCACGGCCGTGGTCGAGATCGCCGCGGAGCTGAAGCTGCCGATCACGGTGGTGCGGATCCTGCTCGGCGACCTGCTCGACACGGGCCGGATCACCGCCCGCCACCCGCGCGCGGCGCAGTCCGTCGCCTCGCTCCCTGATTCCGCCCTTCTCAAGGAGGTGCTCCATGGGCTCCGCAACCTCTGAGCTGCCCTCCCACCGCACGCCACTGGCCGACGCGGCGGAGACCGGTCTGAAGATCGTCATCGTGGGCGGTTTCGGCGTCGGCAAGACGACCCTGGTCCGCTCGGTGAGCGAGATCCGGCCGCTGAACACCGAGGAGGTGATGACGCAGGCCGGCGTCGGCGTCGACGAGACCAGCGCGGTCGCGACGAAGACGACCACGACGGTGGCGTTCGACTTCGGGCGGATCAGCCTCAACGAGCGCATGGTGCTGTACCTGTTCGGCGCGCCGGGCCAGGAGCGCTTCTGGTTCCTGTGGGACAGGCTGTTCTCCGGAACGCTGGGCGCCGTGGTGCTCGTGGACACGCGCCGGATGAACGACTCCTGGTACGCGATCGACCGGCTGGAGCACCACAAGACGCCGTTCGTGGTGGCCGTCAACCGGTTCGACGACGACACCCACCGGTACTCCCTTGACGAGATCCGCCAGGCGCTCGCGCTGCCCGAGCACGTGCCGATGCTCGACTGCGACGCGCGGGTCCGGCAGTCCGGCAAGGACGTGCTGGTCACCCTCGTGGACCACCTGTACGAACTGGCCATGGCCCAGGAGGCGACACCGTGACCGACCCCTCTTCCGCGCAACCGGCTCCGCCGGGCTGCCCCGCCCACCACCCCGACGCGGTGCGCCTGGGGGGCCTCGAGTACCAGCAGACGCCGTCGCAGCTGTACCGCGCGCTGCGCCGCGAGCACGGCGCGGTCGCGCCGGTGCTGCTCGACGGGGACATCCCGGCCTGGCTCGTGCTCGGCTACTCCGAGGTGACCTATGTGACCAGCCACGACGAGCTGTTCGCGCGGGACTCCCGGCGCTGGAACCAGTGGGAGAACATCCCGGCGGACTGGCCGCTGATGCCGTACGTCGGATACCAGCCGTCGGTGCTGTTCACCGAGGGCGACGAGCACCGGCGGCGGGCCGGGGTGATCACGGAGGCGCTGGAGGGTGTCGACCAGTTCGAGCTGGCCCGCAACTGCCAGCTGATCGCCGACCGGCTCATCGCCGACTTCGCGGGCAGCGGCCAGGCGGAGCTGATGACCGGTTACGCGCATGCCCTGCCGATGCGGGCCGTGGTGCAGATGTGCGGGATGCCGACTTCGGGTGAGGACACCCGGCAGCTCGTCGACGACCTGCGGATCTCGCTGGACGCGGCGGAGGGCGACGACCCGGTGGCGGCGTACGGGCGCGTGGGCGAGCGGCTGCGGCAGTTGGTGAAGGACAAGCGGGTCAGCGCCGGTCCGGACGTCACCTCGCGCATGTTGCTGCATCCGGCGGGGCTGACGGACGAGGAGATCGTCCAGGACCTGATCTCGGTGATCGCCGCGGCGCAGCAGCCGACGGCGAACTGGATCTGCAACACGCTGCGGCTGCTGCTGACGGACGAGCGGTTCGCCGTGAACGTGTCGGGCGGCCGGCTCAGTGTGGGCGAGGCGCTCAATGAGGCGCTGTGGCTGGACACGCCGACGCAGAACTTCATCGGGCGCTGGGCCGTACGGGACACCCAGCTGGGCGGGCGGCAGATCCGGGCGGGCGACTGCCTGGTGCTGGGGCTGGCCGCGGCCAACACCGATCCGCAGATCTGGCCCGATTCGCAGGTGGGCGCGGAGAACGCCGCGCATCTGTCGTTCAGCAACGGCGAGCACCGCTGCCCCTATCCGGCACCGCTGCTGGCGGACGTGATGGCGCGGACGGCGGTCGAGACGCTGCTGGAGCGGCTGCCCGACCTGGTGCTGTCGGTGGAGCCCGAGGAGCTGGCCTGGCGCCCGTCGATCTGGATGCGGGGGCTGACCGCGCTGCCGGTGCAGTTCACGCCGGTGGTGCAGTAGGCGGGCGCCTGCTGGTGCCGTGGAGCGGGCGCCCGACAGCGCAGTGGACGGGCGCCTGGTGAAGCGGCAGCGCGGGCAGGCACATGGGCCCCCGGAAGGGGCCCATCACCTCGGCGGTGGTGCCGGTCGGGCGGTCAGGCGGTCACGGGCGTGAACCGTACCGGCAGGCGCTGCGGGCCACGGGTGAAGACGCCTTCCTCCACCGGGTCGAAGCCGTCGGCGAGGCGCATGTCGGGCATGGCGTCCAGCAGCTGGCTGACGCCGATCTCGACCTCCGCCTTGGCGAGCAGCGCGCCCACGCAGAAGTGCCGGCCGAGCGCGAAGGCGAGGTGGTCGGCGGCGGCGGAGAAGGCGGTCGTGGTGGTGAGGTCGTCGCGGAAGATGTCGAAACGGTCCGGGTCGCGGTAGCGGCTCTCGTCGCGGTTGGCGGCGCCTATCAGGCAGGTGACGGTGACGCCCGCGGGTATGGTCCCGCCGCTGAGCTTCACCTCGGTCGCGGACTGCCGCATGATCATGTGGACGGGCGGGGTGTAGCGCAGGGTCTCGGCGAAGGCCCGCGGGATCAGGTCGCGGTCCGCGCGGACGGCGGCGAGCTGGTCGGGGTGGAGCAGCAGGTTCGCGAAGATGCTGGCGATCGCCTTGTCGGTGGTCTCACCGCCGGCGGCGAGCAGCAGGCTGCAGAACGCCTTGATGTCCTCGTCGCTCATCCGCACGCCGTCGACCTCGGCGGCGCACAGCGTGGACAGCAGGTCGTCGCCCAGGTTCTCGCGGCGTTCGCGGATGATCGGCAGCATGTACTCGGCGAACTCGACACGGGTCCGATCACCCGCCGCGGCCACCTCGGGGTCGCCCGAGAGGTTGCCGAGGAAGGCGATGACGGTCGTGTACCAACGGTGGAAGCGCGCGTGGTCGGCCTTGTCGAGGCCCAGCATGTCGGCGATCACGTTGACCGGGAAACGGGTGGCGTAGTCGTTGACCAGGTCGGCGGAGCCGGAGTTCCGGAAGGTGTCGATCAGTTCGCGCGAGTTGCGCTCGATGACGGGCAGGAACTTCTCCTGGAGGTCGGCGCCGCGGAAGGCGGGGGCGACAAGGGCGCGGCGCACGGCGTGCTCACGACCGCTGAGCTGGAGGATCGTCTTGCCGTGCACGGGCTCGATCTGCCAGTCGTAGTTGTCGGTGGTGAACTCGCCGTTCTTGTCCTTGAAGACGCGCTCGACGTCCTCGTAGCGCGAGATGATGTAACTCTGCGTGGCCTCGTGCCAGATGAGGGGCGCGGTGTCGCGCATCAGACGGTACGCCGGGTAGGGGTCAGCGGCGAACTCGGGCGAGAGGATGTCGGGCACCTGCTGCGCGGTGGACATGGGGCTCCCTCAAGGTCAGTGACTGGCTTACGGCACAAGGTAATTGATCAACAGTCAACCAAGACAGCCCCACTCCCTCACCAGCCGTCCCACAAGCACCCGTTGGCCGAAAACCATGCCTCGAACGTGGCCAAAGTGACCAGGCCGTGGCGCTACGTCAGCTCGACGGGCCCGTACGGGGCGACGGACCGCCGGGACCGCAACGCCCAGTACCGGTCTCCGTACGACCAGTGCCACCATTCGGTCGGGTAGTTGACCAGCCCGGCCGCGGACAGCGCGGCTCCGAGGGCGGACCGGTTCGTCCTGGCCGGGACACCGATGCCAGGGGCGTCGGTGTAGCAGGCGCCATCGGACTCCTCCGGACTGGCGTTCATCCGCGTGCCCAGGTCCAGTTCGCGATCCTGGTGGTCGACGAGCGTCACGTCGACGGCCGCTCCGGCGGAGTGCGGCGCGATCTCCGGAGGCGAGACGTAACGGCTGGCCGCCTCGCGTATCCGGGCGGCCGCCCAGTCGGGATGTACGCGCGACAGCTCGTCGGAGTACTCCTCGAAGTAGCGCCTCTGCAGGGCCGGCGGCCGGTACCCCTCCACGAACAGCAGACGTACCCCGGCGGGCAACAACGACTGCGCGTGCAGCAGCCGGGTGAGAACCCCGCGCCGTACGTGGGCGTAGGCTCCGGCCGCGTCGACCTTGCGGGCGTCGACCTCGATCGCGTGGGCACGGACATCGACGAGTTCCTCGCCGCACTCCCGGACGGGGATCGCCGCCACCCTCCGGTCGGACATCAGCACGATGCTCACTCGTCTCCCCGATCCCAGGTGCCGAGAGCGAAAGAAGTCACTGGTCGTCCCAGCCCATCTCCGAGTACGGGTTGCCCGCGAGGATGTTCTCGATGGCCGTGCGGGTGTAGGGAACGACCTGCGCCGGAAGGCTGTGCGGTGGCCACCAGCGCCACTCCACGCACCGTTCGGGCTCCAGGACCGCCGGGGTGCCGGACCACGCTCTGGCCCGGAACACCAGTTGGACGCGTGGCCGCGCGCCGGGTGAGTCGACCAGGTGGACCGTGTGCGCGTACTCCACGTCTGCGGGGTCGATGACCAGGCCGGCCTCCTCCTTCGCCTCCCTCACCAGGCAGGTGATCGCCGACTCCCTCTCGCAGTGCCCCGCCAGGAAGTGCCAGAGGTTCCCCGCGTACGAGGAGTCGGGGTGGCGCAGACCGAGGAGGAGACGGCCGTGGTCGTCCTCCAGGTAGAGGTGGACGCCGACGACGTGGAGTTCGGTCCCGTCCGGCGCCTCGTCCCGCATCGGGCGCGTGCTTCTCGCCGGGCCCCTCGCGTGGGCTTGCTGCGCGGCGTGCCGGCGGATCAGGTCCCGGGTGGCCGGGTGCAGGCGCAGCCGGTCCAGCATGTCGGGGGTGAACCACCGCAGGAGCACGCCCTCGCGCAGGTCCACCGTGTCGGGATCGCCGCTCCAGCAGCCCGAGTAGATCTGGCCGGGCACCGTGAGTCCGTCGACGCTCGTGGACTCCTCCACGGAGTACGGCAGCAGATCCGCGGGTCGCAGGCCCGGGACCTCCTCGGCGAGTTCCCGCAGCAGGGTGGCTTCCAGGGAGGAGTCGCCCGGCTCGCGGCCGCCGCCGAGGAGCGCGAACGCTCCCGGCTCCCAGATGCCGTCACGGTGATCCCGCAGATGGAGGAGGTAGCGGCCCGCACCGTCGTGGATCAGGGCGGAGGCGTTCACCGGTTCCGGCCGGCCGTCGAGCCCGCCGGCCAGGAGCTTGGCCCGCAGCGTGGGGGAGCCGACCTCCGCGAACGGTCGCCATGCGGCCCCGGAAACCTCCTCGTCCTGCAACGTGACCGCCGGCGGCCGGTCGGCGGCGAGGTGGAACGCGAAGCGGAAGTCGTAGTGCTCGTGCGCCGGCTCGCCTTTGGCCGGACTGGCGTCGATGCCGTGGACGTCGATGTCGATCGGACCGTCGAGGAACTGCGGCGTCGGGCAGAGATCCTCGGGCCGGATCCCGGTCTCCTCGCACACTTCCCGCAGCGCCGCGGCCAGGAGAGTGTGGTCGTCCGCCTCGACGTGCCCGCCCGGGGCGAGCAGCAGCCCGGTTGCCCTGTGCACGATGTGCAGCACGCGCCGGTCGCGGTCGATGACGACCGCGCTACAGGTGACGTGGCCGGGCAGCGTCGTACGGCTGCACGGGTCGGCGGGACCGTCCAGAAGGGCCGGCAGCCCGGACAGGGTGTCCCGTTCTTCGGGGTGGCGGTCCAGATAAGTGCCGACGACTTGGCGGATGTGGGAACGGGTGGGCGGCACGTCATCACCTCACGCTCGACGGGGACTTGCTGCCGCCGGCGGGGCAGGGTCCGATCGTGAAGTGTCCAGCTTCTCAATTGCCTGACGTCACACGGTCTTTGGACACGTGTGTGTTTCGGCCGGTTCGGGAAGCCCGCTGCCGCGCTGCGTGGCGCAGTCGGTGGACGGGTCGGTCATGCCCCGGTCGAGGTGCCGGCGCAGGGTGAGGGCGTCGTCCGCCAGGGCGGTGAGCAGGGTAGCGGTGGGGGTGAGGCGCATGACGGCCGTGTCGGCGTCGCTGGGGGCTGGGTTGGCCGGGCGGGTGTCGGCGGGGCTGTCGGGGGTGATGACGAGCAGGGTGCCCAGGGCCCGGCGGCCGCCGGTCACGGCCGGACCGTGCCAGCCCGGAATGTCGGGGCCGACGGCGAATTCCTGGTCGTGGAGGGGGCGGCCGGCGAGGGTCACCCGTAGGCGCTGGTGGACCGTGCCCGGGGTTTCGCCGTGGCGGCCCAGGAGCAGTTCCTCGCGGGCGAGCAGGCGGGCGCCCGGCTCCAACTCGATGCGCATCGTGGCGTGGTGGTCGCAGCGGCCGGCGGCGATGACCGGTTCGGGCAGCCAGACCAGGGTGCCGGTGGGCGCGACCCGCAGGTGGGTCTCGGTGCGTGAGGGACGACCGTGCGGCCCCGGCAGCACCAGGCTCGCCGCCACGCTGCGTACGACGAGCGCCGCGCCCGCCGCGACCTCGACGTCCAGCCGCAGGTGGTCGCCGCCGATCGGGCCCGCGGCCGCGGCGGCCAGCGCCACGTGGGCGGCGCCGTCCGGGTTCCATCGGCCCGTCGGCCCGACGGCGGCGGTGGGGCGCAGGACCAGCGGCGCGTCGGAGCGGAGCCGGCTGATCCGGGTCCTGACCCGGCCGGACCGGTCCCGGTCCGCCGTCACCTCGAGGCGGGCGTGGGCACGCATCACCGGGCGGGAACGCCGAGGCACTGCCGCACCCACGCTGCGACGTCGGCCGCGGTGGGGTCCCGGACCAGGGAGGTGAACAGCACGGGCAGATCACCGCGCTTGGCGCGGGCGTCGCGGTCCATGACGGCGAGGTCCGCGCCGACCTGCGGCGCCAGATCCGTCTTGTTGATGACCAGCAGGTCGGCCGAGGTGACACCCGGGCCGCCCTTGCGGGGAACCTTGTCCCCGCCGGCGACGTCGATGACGAAGATCTGGTGGTGGACCAGTCCGCGGCTGAACGTGGCGGTGAGGTTGTCCCCGCCGCTCTCCAGGAGGACGAGGTCGAGCGGCGGCAGGGTCGCCTCCAGCTCCTCCACGGCTTCGAGGTTGGCGGAGATGTCGTCCCGGATCGCCGTGTGCGGGCACGCCCCGGTCTCGACCGCCCGGACCCGTTCGGCGGCCAGTACGCCGTTGCGCAGCAGGAAGTCGGCGTCCTCGGTGGTGTAGATGTCGTTGGTGACCACGGCCAGGGAGAGCTCCGGGGCCAGTGTGCGGCACAGCGCCGCGACCAGTGCGGTCTTGCCGGAACCGACCGGGCCGCCGATGCCGATGCGCAGTGCTCGGCCGGGGCGGCGGGGCAGGGCCCCCGTCCCCTGCCCGCCGGAGTGCGGGTGATCGTGAGAGTGGGCGGGTCGCGGTGTGGGGTCAGGACGCAAAGAGACGCACCTCCCAGGCGGCGTGGTGTTCGGCACGGATGTCGAGGAGAGGTCCCGCGCGGGACGGCAGCGCCTCGGGTGCCGTGTGCGCGTGGCGCGCAGCCTCGGCGGCGACCGCGGCGATCCGTGGTCCCAGCCGGGCGACCGTCGCGTGGACCGCGAACGGGTCGAGCCCGAGCAGCCGCACGGCGGCCGTCGCCGGGGTGAGTACCGCGTCGTGGGCGGCGGCCAGCGCCGCGGCGTCCGGACCCAGGCCCGCCGCGGCGGCCACCGCGCCCAGGGCCACCGGCTGATGGAGGCCATGCCGGGGCGCGGCGCTCAGCTCGTCCAGGCGGGGGTGGGGCCAGATCGTACGGCCCGCCCGCAGCAGTTGACGCCCCAGGCGGCGCGAGGCGGTCCGCAGCGCCGGTGACGGGGTCCTGGCGGCGAACTCGCGGTCCAGTACCTCCAGTACCTCCAGCACCTCCACGACCTCGGTGGCCCGGCGGCCCGTACCGCCGAAGGAGGCACAGGCCGCCGCCGTGAACGCGGCGGTCACCACGCCGGTCGTCGCCAGGCGTCCCCGCAGGAACTCCTCCAGCGCGGCCAGGTCGTCCACGCCGTCCAGGGCCGCCGCCGCTTCCAGACCGCCGGAATGGGCGTGCCCGCCGGAGGGGAAGCGTCCGTCGGCGAGCAACAGCAGCGCCGGCAGCGTCGCCTGCGGCTGCCGGTTTTGGGATTCCCGGGATTCCTGGGCGTTCATCGGAGGGCGGTGGTGGCGGGGGTCAGAAGAGGAAGTAGCGCTGTGCCATCGGCACTTCGGCCGCGGGCTCGTGCTCGATCAGCTCGCCGTCGACCCGCACGCTGTACGTGTCGGAGTCGACCTCGATGCGTGGAGTGGCGGTGTTCTCCGGGAGGTCCCGCTTGCCGCGGCCGCGTACGTTCTCCACGGCCACGAGCCGCCGCCGCAGCCCCAGGCGGTCGGCGAGCCCGTCCTCGACGGCCGCCGGCGCGACGAAGGCGACGCCGCTCGCGGCGGCGGCCGGGTTGCCCACGTTGTAGCCCAGCCGGTTCAGCACCGGCTGGGGGGTGGGGATCGACGCGTTCGGGTCGCCGAGGGCGGCGCTGGCGGCCATGCCGGCCTTGAACACGACCGTGGGCCGGACCCCGAACAGGGCGGGCTGCCACAGCACCAGATCCGCCAGCTTGCCGGGCTCGACGGAACCGATCTCGCGTTCGAGGCCGTGGGCCACCGCCGGGCAGATCGTGTACTTGGCGACGTAGCGGCGGGCCCGCTGGTTGTCGGCCCGGCTGTCGCCGGGCAGTGAGCCGCGCAGCTCCTTCATCCGGTGGGCGGTCTGCCACGTCCGCGTCACGACCTCCGCGACCCGGCCCATCGCCTGCGCGTCCGACGACATGATCGAGAGCGCTCCGAGGTCGTGCAGCACGTCCTCCGCGGCGATGGTCGTGGGACGCACCCGGCTCTCGGCGAACGCGAGGTCGTTGGGCACCTGCGGGTTGAGGTGGTGGGCCACCATCACCATGTCCAGCGCCTCGGCCACCGTGTTGACGGTGAACGGGCGGGTCGGGTTGGTCGAGGCGGGCAGTACGTTCGGCTCGCCGGCGATCCGGATGATGTCCGGTGCGTGGCCGCCGCCCGCGCCCTCGGTGTGGAACGCGTGGAACGTCCGCCCGCCCACGGCGGCGAGCAGATCCTCTACGAAGCCCGCCTCGTTGAGGGTGTCGCTGTGGATCGCGACCTGCACCCCGGCCTGGTCCGCGACGGTCAGCGCGGCGTCGACCGCGGCAGGGGTGGCGCCCCAGTCCTCGTGCACCTTGAACCCGCCTGCGCCGCCGCGCAGTTGCTCCCACAGCGCCTCGGGGGACACGGTGTTGCCGCGGGCCAGGAACAGCACGTTGAGCGGCCAGGGCTCGCAGGCCTCCAGCATCCGCCGCAGCCACCAGGCGCCCGGCGTGGCCAGGGTCGCCTTCGACCCCTCGGTGGGCCCCGTGCCGCCGCCGACGAACGTGGTGGTGCCCGCCGCGAGGGCTTCCTCGAACATGTCCGGGCCGACGAAGTGCACATGGGTGTCGATCGTGCCCGCCGTCAGGATCAGCCCGTTGCCGGCCGCGATCTCCGTGGAGGGGCCGATGACGAGGCCGGGGTGGACCCCGTCCATGGTGTCGGGGTTGCCCGCCTTGCCCAGCGCCACGATCCGGCCGTCCCGGACGCCGACGTCGGCCTTGACCACGCCCCAGTGGTCCAGGACCAGCGCGCCGGTGATGACCAGGTCCGGTGTTCCCTCGCCGCGGGTGGCCCGCGACTGGCCCATGGACTCCCGGATGGACTTGCCGCCGCCGAAGACGGCTTCGTCACCGCCGCCGCAGAGGTCCCGCTCGACCTCGATGAACAGGTTGGTGTCGGCCAGGCGGACACGGTCCCCGGTGGTCGGGCCGAACGAGGCGCCGTACTCCCGCCGGCTGATCTCAGCCATCGAGTTCACCTCCGCACAGCCCCCGCAGTCCGGCCACGATCCGCCGGCCTCCGATCGGGACCAGCTCCACCTCCTCGATCGCACCGGGCTCGAAACGCACCGAGCCGCCCGAGAGCACGTTGAGCCGGCGCCCCCACGCGGCCTCGCGGTCGAACTCCAGCGCGGCGTTGACCTCCGCGAAATGGAAGTGCGAACCGACCTGGACGGGGCGGTCGCCGGTGTTCTCCACCCGCAGCCGGGTGACCTCCTTGCCGGCGTTGATCACGACCGGTTCGTCGCCGTAGAGCACTTCGCCCGGGATCAGGGGCTCGTCGGCCTCCGGTTGTTCCCCTGTGTAGTGCCGCCGGGCCGCCTGCCGCGACCCGGTTCCGCCCCGTCGGGGCGGGCTCGGGCTGCCGACGCCGCTGGAGGGGTGGACCACCGAGCCGTGCTGGTCCTGCCTGCCGGGGTCGTCGCTGGGATGCTCGCCGCTCTTCATCATCATGGGATCGGCCCCGTCACCGTGATCAGCTTCGTGCCGTCGGGGAAGGTCGCCTCGACCTGCACCTGCCCCAGCATCTCCGGCACCCCCTCCATCACGTCGTCGCGACCGAGCACCGCCCGTCCGGACTCCATGAGTTCGGTGACCGTACGGCCGTCGCGCGCACCCTCCAGCAGGAACGACGTGATCACCGCGGTGGCCTCCGGCAGATTCAGCTTCAGGCCCCGCACCTTGCGCTCCAGGGCCAGCTTCGCCGCCGTGTAGATCATCAGGCGCTCACGCTCGTGCAACGTCAGAAGCATCGGCCGCCTCCACGGGGTGAGAGGAAGAACCACGCTCTTGCAGTTAATCCCAAACGTGCTCCCGTCGCAGAGCGAGAACTCACCCAAGGTGACGATCAGCGGACCGTTCCGACGCGTCGGACGTCCTCCGCGCGCACACCACCGGCCTGGGCGTCCGCCACGGTCGCCCGACGCGGCCGGCCGTGCAGGGTCAGATAGAAGATCTGCAGGGAATCCCGTGCTCCGCCCGTCTCGAAGCGGTTGAGGACCTTGCCCAGCGGGTTCCACAGACGCCCGTCCTGCATGCGGACGCCGACCGGCTGGCCGAAGTAGGCCCGCAGATCGGCGTCGAAGTCCACCCAGGTCGCACCCGCGTGGCGCACCAACACCTCACCCACGTACGCCCCGAGGCCGAGCAGCGGCCCGCGTACGCGCTCGCGTGAGGCACCGCCCTTGCGCATGCCGTCGATCAGGAAGTCGACGAGCCGCAGACTCGCCACGGAGTAGTCCAGAGGCAGCCGGCTGCGCCCCGTGAGACGGGCGACCAGGGTTGCCGCGTGCAGGTGCATCCCCTCCGCGTCCGGGTTGCTCTCGTCGGCCTCGGCCATGGAATCCCACCCCTTCGCTTGCTGTGGGGCCTTGAAGGGCTCCCCGGTTAGCAAGCGGATTCCATCGCCGGAACGTCACGCGACGCCCGTACGGCGACCGGCGCCGCCGCCCCGGCCGATGGGGGACGGGGCGGCGGCGTGGCCGGGCGGGTCAGCGCGTGGTGTAGCGGGACTGTCCGGCGGCGGTGCGGATGCCCGGCAGCGCGGAGTAGAGGGTCTTGCCGGGGCAGAGGGTGGCGTAGCCGTCCCGGTGGCCGGAGACGGTGTTCAGGACGGCCTTCTGGCCGGTCTTGAACACGCCGGTGTTGTCGGCCGCGGTGAGGGTGACCTTGGCCTGCGGGTCGACGCCGTCCAGACCGAGCTTCCAGGCGCCGAGGTCGGCGATGGCCTGCTTGGCGGCGGCGGTCGGGGTGCCGCCGTTCTCGTAGTCGCCCAGCAGGGAGATGCCCGCGGAGTCGCCGTTGAAGCCGTAGGTGTGGGCGCCGCGCACCCGTTGGCCGACGCCCCCGGCGCGGCCCTCGAAGACGGTGCCGCACTTGTCGACGAAGAAGTTGTAGCCGACGTCGTTCCAGCCTTGGGTGCGCACGTGGTAGACGAGGATCGCGCGCATGATGGCGGGTGAGTCCGCGCAGCTGTAGTCGTTGGTGCCCGCGGTGTGGTGGACGAAGACGGCCTTCACCTTGGCCAGGTACTCGGGCGGGTCCTTGACCAGGGACTCGTCGGCGCCCCAGGTGGCGCGGTCGATGATCGCGGGGGTGGCGGGCTCGGTCGGCCCGGTCGGCGCCGTCGTCTCGGGTGCCGAGGGGGCGGGCGGCTGGGAGGCTTCGCCCGTGGGCTGCGGGGCCGATTCGGCCGGCTCCGGACCGGTGCTGTCGCCGGGGGCCGGGGAGTCGCCGGAGTCCGCGGGGCCGGTGGGCTCCGAGCCGTCGGTCGGCTGTGTGTCCGAGCCGGTGTCCGAGGTGGGTGCGGGTGACTCGGTGGTGGGGTCGGCGGAGCCGGTCGGCTCGGTTGTTTTCCCGCCGTCGTCGGTCGTGGCCTCGGCGGTGGGGGAGGGGGCCGTGTCCGAGGAGCCGTCGCCGTTGCCGGCTCCGCTGGTGGGCGTGGCGGACGAGGCGGTGTCCGGTGGGGTGTCGCCGGGCGCGGAGGAGGAGTCGGGGGAGGACGGCTGCTGGGTGGGGGCCGCGGTCTCGCCCGCGGAGTCTCCTGGCTTCGTGCCACCCTTGCCGTTGCCGTTGCCGTTGCCGTTGCCGTTGCCCTGACCGTTGCCGGTGTTGCCCTGGCCCTGGCCGTTGCCCTTGTTCTGGCCGTTGCCCTGGCTCTGCCCGTTCCCCTTGTTCTGGCCGTTCGCCTTGCCCTTGCCCTGCGGGGTGGTGCCGGGGTCGATCAGGTCGAGGCGCAGTCCGTCGGGGACGGTGGTCTGCTTCCCATCGGCCATGACCCGTGCCTCGACCGCGTCGGAGGGGCCCACCCACAGGGGTTCGGAGGCGCCGCGGGTGCCCGGGGCGCGACCTTCGTCGGTCTCGGGGCCGACCGTGTCGAAGTCGAGGTCGCGCCAGTCGGTCCACTCGCCGTCGGCGGCGGCGCGGGTACGTATCTGGGCGGTGCCGTCGAAGGTCCTGGCGCGGTCCTTCCAGGAGACACCGATCAGGGAGAAGGCCTTGGTGTCGGTGCGGGGAAGGGCGCGCTTCGAGCTGTCGTAGCCGACGAGCGCGATGGTGTCCGCCCTGGCCGGCCGGGCTTCCTCGGCGCCCGTGCCCGAGGAGTGATCGGGGGTCAGGACCACGGCGGCCGTGGCCAGACCCGCGCCGCCGATCACGGTGGCACCGACGGTCAGCCAGACCCGGCGCCTGTCGGCACGTGCGCGGCGGGAACGGGATCTTGAGGAACTCATGGTCTTCCCTCGGGGTTGTCGAGTGCGTGCTCTTCGCGATCAGGCAGCGCGCGGGGAATGCCGGTCGGCGGATTCGAATGCGACGCAGCTCGATGACGTGCCGTCGTCATTTCCGTCCTCTCGCACATGCCATTTCGCTGTTGCGTGAACCGGCGTTTATACCCGGCACCGGGAACGGCTGTCCAGTGAATGGAAATAACGGACAATCGACGCTCCTGCTTCGTTTGGAGCGTCAGCCAAGCTGGCCAAGTGCCGGTAATGTCCGGTCGCTTGACATGGTGTCCGTGAGATGAATAGGAATTTGTGGGCGGCCGCCCATGGTGTTGACCGCCGGCATCACGAAGCGGAAATGTGTCGCACGGTGCGCGCCGATCCGGAAAAAGGGAGTCCAATTCCTGGAATGCGGAATTCATGGCTCCGGAGAATCCGACGGATCCCGCTCGGCACGGAGCGAGGTGGATCGGCCGGGTCGTCGAGGAGGACTTCACCGTGCCCGACAAGGACCAACCTGCGCTAAAGTACGTCAAATTCGGGCTGTTTCACCCCTGGGAGAGTCCCGTGGCTCAGCAGGAGCGTGCCATCAGGACCCGCCGCGCGGTGCTCGACGCGGCCGCCGCGGTCTTCGCCGAACGGGGTTACGCCGCGGCCACCGTCGCCGAGATCCTCAGCCGGGCGAAGGTGACCAAGGGCGCCATGTACTTCCACTTCGACTCGAAGGCCTCCCTGGCCCGGGGCGTGCTCGCGGCGCAGGCCGGCATCGAGCACCACGTGCCCCGCGAACTCAAGCTCCAGGAATGGGTGGACGCGGGGATGACGCTCGCCGTCCGCCTCCCCGGGGAACCCCTGCTCCTCGCCGGTGTGCGGCTCTCCGCCGACCTCCAGGGCCGTGACGTCTTCGGCAGCGTCTGGCCCGCCTGGACGCAGCGCACCGCGGACTTCATCGAGGAGGCCAAGAGGCGCGGCGAAGTGCTGCCGCACGTCGTGCCGGAGACGACCGCGCACCTCTTCCTCGGGGCCTGGATCGGCGTCCAGTTCGTCTCCCAGGCGGTCGCCGGATGGGCCGATCTGGAGCGGCGGATGGCCGATCTCTTCGAGCACGTGCTGCCGGCCATCGCCACCCCGGCGGTACTGGTGCGGCTCGACACGGCGTCCGACCGGGGGAGTCGTGTCATCGCGGAGGCGGAGGCGGAGGCAGGGGCTGAGGCTGGGGCTGGGTCGAAGGCGGTGTCGCTGACCGCCGTGGCCGGCGACGGCTGAACGGGCGGGGCGCTCGACGCCCGGCCGGTCGGCACCGTCCCGTCGGAAGCGACCAGTCGGCACCTGCCGTCGGAAGCGACCGGTCGGCATCGTTCCGTCGGAAGCGCCCGGCTGGAACCGGCCACGCGGTTCGCGGACGGCCGCACGGCCGCGCCCCACGGACCTCGGTTCACCGCCCGGCCGTTTCCGTCAGGCCTCCCCGCCCGACCCCAGTGACCGTTGCTTGACCCGCTCCAGGTGCCGGGTGAAGACCTGCCGGGTCTGAGGGGTCAGGGTGCGCAGGGCCACCAGAGCGGTGATCACCACGTCGCACAACTCCGCCTCGACGTCGTCCCAGGTGTGGGTGGTGCCCTTGCGCGGGTTCCGGCCGGTCGCGCCGATCACGGCCTGGGCGACCTCGCCGACCTCCTCCGACAGCTTCAGGACCCGCGGCAGTACCGCCGCCTCCCGGCCCTCGTCGAGGGGGCGGTGACCGTCCAGCCAGGCCCACAGGTCGTCGACGGTGGACCAGATGTCCTCGGGCGGTGCCGGCGCGGTGCCGGGGTGCTGATCGCTCATGCAACGCAGCCTGCCACGACCGCCGGCTCCTGTTCCCGGCCTTGCGGCGGCCCGCCATGGCCGTCGGACCTGTTCCCGCCCGCGCCGCGGCCCGCCACGACCGCCGCGTCCTACTCCCCGAAAAGCGCCTCCTGCTCCCCCTCCTTCTCCTTACGCAGCCGCCGCACCCGCGCGCCCAGGACCACGGACGTCGCCGCGGCCGCCGTTGCGAACGCCGCCGGGACCATCCAGCCGCGGTTGACGGTGTGTCCGAGGGCGTGGTCCACGGAGAGCCGGCCGGGGCCCGCGATCACCAGGCCCACCGAGGTCAGGCCCAGCGAGGCGGCGTACTCGTAGCCGCCGCTCTGGGCGAAGAAGCCGCTGGGCGCGTGCACGGCTGCCGCCCCCGCCATCGCGCCGGCCGCCGCCGCACCCGCCGCCGGGGTCGCCAGGCCCATGGCCAGCAGCAGACCGCCGCCGGCCTCCGACAGCCCGGCCGCCATCGCGCTCGCCTTCCCCGGCCGGTAGCCCACGGACTCCATGAACCGGCCGGTCCCCTCGACCCCGCCCCCGCCGAACCAGCCCAGCAGCTTCTGCGCGCCGTGCGCGGCCAGCACGCCGCCGGTACCCAGCCGGAGCAGCAGCAGGCCCAGATCGCGTCGGTCGTAACAGGTCACGGTGACTCCCCAGGCAGACGGCGGATGAACAGCGGCGTCGGACTCGTTCAGGGTGTCCACCGTCGCACCGCCCACGCCCGCCGGGCTTGTCCTGCGCTCCGTTCGGGTGGCGGGGTCCGGGGACCGGTGTGACGCTGCCGACATGACGATTCAGACCGCCAGACTGAGCGACCCGGCCGTCCGTGCCTTCGTCACCGCCGTCAACGCGCACGACCGCGAGGGCTTCATGCAACTCCTCGCGCCCGGCGCGACCATGGCGGACGACGGAACCGACCGCGACCTCGCCGAGTGGATCGAGGAGGAGATCTTCTCCACGCACGGCCACATGGAGGTCGACAAGGAGTCAGCCGGCGGCCGCGCCCTCCTGGCCCGCTACTGCAACGACACCTGGGGCGAGATGCGCACGCGGTGGTCGTTCACCATCGCCGACGACGGCCGGATCTCGCGGTTCGAGACCGGCCAGGCGTAGCACAGCACCTGCTGTCGTCGCCGAGGGCGAGCACTGCATGGCCGTGCAGCACGCGCTGAACGTGCATCAGGACGCGCCTTCGATGCTCGCGCTGTGCGAGGAGCGGGACCTCGCCGGCGCCGACCCGCAGCGGCCGGCCCGCGCCGGGGCGCTGTGCGAAGTCCTGACCAGCGGCGGCCGTACGCTCGCCCAGGGCGCCCTGGCCCGGCTGTGGGCGTGCAGCGGGCGGACCGTTCCCGTCCCCGGATTCCGCTCGGCCGCCCAAGCCGAGGAGAACGCGGGCGCGCTCGCCAAGGGCCCGCCGACCGCCGCCCAGCCGGCCGGGACCGCCCGCGTCCTGGGGCGGTGAGCGGGCGTGGAGCCGGCGGTGAGGGTAATCCGACAGGGCATTCGGTAACCTGTCCTTTGATGATCTTTTGATCAGGCTTTGAGAACATGTCACGCATGGGCTCGGACTCGCTCTGTACGGTCCCCGGGTGCGTGATTCCTCTCGGTCCCCCCACCTGTCCCGGCGTTCCCTGCTCACCCTGGCCACGGCCGCCCCGCTGACCGCCATGACCGCCACCGGCCCGGCCGCGGCCGCGCCCCCCGCCCGCGCCGCCGGCGTGATCGGCGGCGCGCGGCTGGCCCGTGCGGGGGTGCAGGTGAGCGGTGCCACCGGCCTGCCCGCCCGCCTCACCGCCCGTGCCTGGCTCCTCGCCGACTGGGAGACGGGTCACGTGCTCGCCGCCCACCGCGCGCACCAGCCCCTCGCGCCCGCCTCCACGCTGAAGATGCTGTTCGCGGACACGGTGCTGGGGAAGTTCCACCGGGCCGAGCGGCACACCGTCACCGACGCCGAGCTGGCCGACATCCCCATGGGCTCCAGCCTCGTCGGGATTCAGGCCGGGACCACCTACACGGTGGAGCAGCTGTGGCAGGGCGTGTTCCTGCGCTCGGGCAACGACGCCGTGCACGTGCTCGCGCACATGAACGGCGGGGTGGCGAAGACGGTCGCCGAGATGCAGGCCAGGGCGGAGGACCTCCAGGCCCTGGACACCCACGTGGTCAGCCCCGACGGCTTCGACCACCCCGGTCAGCTGTCCTCGGCGTACGACCTGACGCTGATCGCCCGGCACGGGCTGCGCAACGCCGACTTCCGCCGCTACTGCGGCACGCACGACGCCGACTTCCCGGCCGGCCGGAACAAGAGCTTCCAGATCCAGAACACCGACCGCCTGCTGACCGGCGCGTGGGGCCTGAGGGCGTACAAGGGCCTGATCGGGGTGAAGAACGGCTACACCAGCGACGCCGGAAACACCTTCACCGGCGCGGCCGTACGCGGCGGTCGCACCCTGCTGGCCACGGTGCTGAACCCCCCGACCGGCAGCAACGCCGTCTACGAGGAGACCGCCGCCCTGCTCGACTGGGGCTTCGGGCAGGGGCGTTCCGCGCAGCCCGTCGGCACGCTGGTCGAGCCGCTGAGCGAGGGCGGGGCGAAGGTGGACGCGGGCGCGCCGCCCGAGAAGCAGGCCGCCGCCGGCCCGCCGGGCGCGGCGGCCGGCCGCCCCTCGGCCTGGCGGCTGCTGGAGGGCGCGGGCGGAACGGTCGCGCTGCTGACCGGCGGTATGTGGGCGCTGCGCCGGCGCTGGGCCGCGGCCGCCGACTCCGGAGGCCGCCACCGGCGCTGAGTCGCAGCCGTCTGAGCCGTAGCCGTATGTGCGGCAGCCGTTCCACGCACCGGTGCGGACCTCGCGGTCCCCCCGCGGGGTCCACCCCCGACCGGTGGCGTGGAACGACTGCCGCCTTCCCCCCCCCCGAGATGTGGCTCTGGGTCCGGCCGGCGGAAGTGCGCCGCTCCAACTGTGAAGCTCTGATGGAGGAGATGTCGAGCATAGGTGTGCTACCGGCCCCGATGGTACGGAGGTTGGAACTCCGCTTGTGCAGATTGCCCGTCGGTGGCCCGTTTCGCCGTCCGTCCCGGGCCGTTGGACTCCGGTCCGGCCCGTTTCGCCGTCCGTCCCGGGCCGTTCGGCTCCGTTCCGGACCGCTCAGCCCCGCCCCACGTACGGCATCGTCGTCGCCATGACCGTCGCGAACTGCACGTTCGCCTCCAGCGGCAGCTCGGCCATGTGCCGCACGGTGCGGGCCACGTCGGCGACGTCCATCACGGGTTCCGGGACCACCTCCCCATTGGCCTGGAGGGCGCCCGACTCCATCCGGGCCGTCATGTCGGTGGCCGCGTTGCCGATGTCGATCTGCCCGACCGCGATCCGGTACGGCCGCCCGTCCAGGGAGAGCGCCTTGGTCAGGCCGGTCAGGGCGTGCTTGGTGGCGGTGTAGGGCGCCGAGTGGGGCCGGGGCGTGTGCGCCGAGATCGAGCCGTTGTTGATGATCCGGCCGCCCTGCGGGTCCTGCTCCTTCATCTGCCGGTACGCCGCCTGCGCGCACAGGAAGGCCCCGTTGAGGTTGGTGTCCACCACGTGCCGCCACGCCTCGTAGGACAGGTCCTCCACCGGCACGCCGCCCGGTCCGAACGTGCCCGCGTTGTTGAACAGCAGGTCGACGCGTCCGAACCGCTCGACGGTGGCCGCGAACAGCGCGGCCACGTCGTCCGGCCGGGCCACGTTGGTGCGTACGGCGAGGGAGGCGGCCTCCGGGGCGAGCGCCGCCGTCTCCTCCAGCGTCTCGGGGCGGCGCCCCGCCAGGGCCACGGACCAGCCCGCGCGCAGCAGTTCCACGGCGACGGCCCGCCCGATGCCCGAGCCGGCGCCGGTCACCACGGCGATCTTCGATTGCCTGTCGGTCATGGCACGGAGCGTACGAGGACGGTCCGCCACGCGGAATCCACTGTCCGCCATACGGATGCCCGCCCGATGCCGCGGGGCTCAGGCGAGCGCGGGTTCCCGGTCCTGGCCGGCCTCCGGTCCGCCCGCCTCCCCCGGATACCGCACGCCGATGCGCTCCCGCACCGCGTCCAGCGTCCGCATCACCGCCAGGGTGCCCTCCAGCGGTACGAGCGGCGACTCCGTCTCACCGGCGCGCAGGGCCCGCATCACCTCCAGCGCCTCGTGCCGCAGGCTGGTGCGCGGACCGTCGGCCGGATCCGCGGTGAACTCCTCCGGCTCACGGCCGTGCCGGCGCAGCACGAAACGCTCCGGGTGGAAGAAGCCGGAGGGCACGTCGATCCGGCCCTCGGAGCCGGTGACCGAGGCGCGGGTCGCCGTGGAGCCCGTGATGGAGCAGTGCAACTGGGCCAGCGCGCCGCCGTCCCAGGAGAGCAGCGCGCCGGTCTGGAGGTCGACGCCCTCCGCGGAGAGCACCGCCCTGGCCGTCACGTCCGACGGCTCGCCGAGCAGCAACTGCGCGAACGACACCGGGTAGACGCCGAGGTCGAGCAGCGCCCCGCCGCCCAGGCGCGGGTCGCGCAGCCGGTGCGAGGGTGGGAAGGGGCCGGCCAGCCCGAAGTCGGCCTGGACGGTGCGCACTTCGCCGATCGCGCCGTCCTCGATCAGTGCCTTCAGGCGCCGTACCAGTGGATTGCAGTACATCCACATGGCCTCCATCAGGAACCGGTCGTGCTCCCGGGCGAGTGCGACGAGTTCCCGGGCCTGCCGCAGGTTCAGCGTGAACGGCTTCTCGCACAGCACGTTCCGACCGGCCTCCAGGCACAGGCCGGCGGCCGCCCGGTGGGCCGCGTGCGGGGCGGCGACGTAGACGACGTCGACGTCCGGGTCGTGGGCGAGCGCCTCCCAGTCGCCGTAGGCCCGTGGGATCCCGAACCGTTCCGCGAACGCCTTCGCCGGCTCCTCGGTGCGCGAGGCCACCGCCACGACCTCGGCGTCCGGCAGGTCCACCAGGTCCGCGGTGAACGCGGCCGCGATCTGGCCGGTCGCCAGAATCCCCCAGCGCACCGTCTTTTCCGCCACCCCGGACACTTCCGACATCCCGGACCCCACCCTCGATCACGCGTTCCTCGGCACGGTGTACGAGCTGAGAGCATAGGCGGCGGATCAGACGGAGAGGGCCGGACAAGGCCGAAGACGGCCGGTGAGGGCCGGAGAGGGAGGGTCACACATGTCGGAGGGTGGGGCGCCGGCGCCGCACGCGCCGCGGACGGCCGTACCGGAGCGGGGACTCGCCGGACCATCGGCGCGCGCGGCCCGCAGTGCCGGGCTGCTGGTGACCCTGATCCTCGGCGGGCTGACCGCGACGCCCCCGCTCGCGATGGACATGTACCTCCCGTCGCTGCCGGAGGTCACCCGGTCCCTGCACGCCCCGGCCGCGACCGTCCAGCTCACGCTGACCGCCTGCCTGGCCGGCATGGCGCTCGGGCAGATCGTGGTCGGTCCGATGAGCGACCGGTGGGGGCGCCGCCGCCCGCTGCTGGCCGGGCTGGCCGTCTACGTCCTCGCCACCGCGCTGTGCGCGTTCGCCCCGAACGTCGAGACGCTGGTCGCCTTCCGGCTGGCCCAGGGCCTGTCGGGCGCGGCCGGCATCGTGATCGCCCGCGCGGTCGTCCGGGACCTGTACGACGGCGTGGCCATGGCCCGCTTCTTCTCCACCCTGATGCTGATCTCCGGGGTCGCCCCGATCGTGGCGCCGCTGATCGGCGGGCAGATCCTGCGGGTGACGGACTGGCGGGGCGTGTTCGTCGTCCTCACGGTGGTCGGGGCGCTGCTGGCCGTCGTGGTCTGGACCCGGCTCCCGGAGACCCTGCCGCCCGCCCGGCGGCACGGCGGCGGGGTGGGCGAGACGCTGGGTTCGATGCGCCGGCTGCTCGCCGACCGCGCCTTCACCGGGTACCTGCTCGCGGGCGGCTTCGCCTTCGCCGCGCTGTTCGCGTACATAGCCGCCTCGCCGTTCGTGATCCAGGAGATCTACGGCGCCTCCCCGCAGACGTACAGCCTGCTGTTCGGGCTCAACTCGGTCGGGCTGGTCATCGTGGGCCAGATCAACGGCCGGGTGCTGGTCGGCCGGGTCCGCCTGGACCGGGTGCTGGCCGTCGGCCTCGCCGTGGTCATCCTGGCCGCGACCGGCCTGCTGCTGATGGCCGCGGGGGTCTTCGGGGACGTGGGCCTGGTGCCGGTGGCCGCCGCGCTCTTCGTGCTCATGTCCGCGATGGGCGTCACCCTGCCCAACACCCAGGCGCTCGCCCTGATGCGCACCCGGCAGCACGCCGGTTCCGCGTCCGCCCTGCTCGGTACGTCCTCCTTCCTCATCGGCGCGGTCGCCTCCCCGCTGGTCGGGATCGCCGGGGAGCACACCGCCGTGCCCATGGCGCTGGTCCAACTGGCGGCCGCACTGGTGGCGCTGGCCTGCTTCATGGGAATGTGCCGTCCCTGGAGGCCACGTGCGGCCGAGGGCCCGGGGGAGGAGAGCTGAGCGCACCGAGACTGCGCGGGGACACACCGGAGAAGGCCGGACTGGACCCCGCCGAGCTGCGTCACCTCGTCCGCGAGGTCCACGATCTCACCACCGGGGAGGATCCCTGGGCGGCGGGCGCCGTCGTGATCGCCGGGCGTGGTCCGGTGGTCGCCGTCGCGGAGGCGACGGGCTGGGCGGTGCGGTACGCCTCCTACGACCCCGACACCGACCGGGGGGTCGAACTGCCGCCCGCCCAGTGGGTGCCGATGACCCTGGACACGCCGTTCGACCTGGCCTCCCTCACCAAGCTGTTCACCGCGGTCGCCGTCGTGCAGCAGATCGAGCGGGGCACGCTGGGCATCGACGCGCGGGTGGGGGCGTACCTGCCGGAGTTCCGGGCGGCCGCCGCGCACGGCGTCACCGTACGGCAGTTGCTCACCCACACCTCCGGGCTGCGCCCCGAACTCCCGCTGTACGACTGCCCCGACGACGCCTCCCGGTCGGCGATGCTGCGCGCGGAGGCCCCGGTGGGCGAACCCGGCACGTACACCTACTCGGACCTCAACCCGCTGCTGCTCCAGCACGTCCTGGAGCGGATCACCGGCCGCACCCTGGACGTCCTGGTCCGCGACGGCATCACCCGCCCGCTGGGCATGGCGTCGACCCGCTTCGGCCCGTGCCCCGGCGCGGCGGCCACCGAGGACCAGCGGCGGCCGTGGGCCAAGGCGGACCGGGGGATGCTGCGCGGTGAGGTCCACGACGAGAACGCCTGGGCGCTGGGCGGTGTGGCCGGGCACGCGGGCCTGTTCTCGACGGCCCCCGACCTCGCGGTCTTCTGCCGCACGCTCCTCGCGGGCGGCTCCTACGGCCCCGCCCGGATCCTCGGCCCCGACTTCGTCGAGCTGCTGCTCGCCCCGCCGGGCCTGGGCCTCGCCGTGGACCAGCCGTGGTTCATGGGCGAACTGGCGGGCGGCGGTGCGGCGGGCCACACGGGCTTCACCGGCACGTCCCTGGTCCTGGACCCCGCCACGGACACCTTCCTGGTCCTCCTGGCCAACACGGTCCACCCCCGCCGCCGCCCACCGACAAGCACCCCACGCGCAGCAGCCGCAACCCGCCTGGCCCGAGCGGCCCGGACGGCCCGCCGGGCTTGAGGGGCGCGGGCGGTCCGGATGGTCTGCCGGGCCTGAGTGGCGCGGGCGGTCCGGGCGGTGTGTCGGGCCTGGGAGGCGTGGGCGGTCCGGGCGGGTCGCGGGAGCTGAGCGGCGCGGGCAGTCTTTGGGGCCTGTCGGCCGCGGGAGGCGGGAGTGGTCCGCGGCGCTCGCCGGGCCTGGGAGGCGCGAGCGCGGTCTGGGCAGCTTGACGGGCCTGGGTTTCGCCGTGGGTCAGCCGCGGTTCATGGGCGAGCCGGCGGATGGCGGTGCGGCGGCCCACACGGGCTTCACCGGCACGTTCCTGATCCTCCTGGCCAACACGGTCTACCCTCGCCGCCGCCCACCGACAAGTGCCCCACGCGCAGCCGCAACCCGCCTGGCCCGAGCGGCACGGTCGGTCCGCCGGGCCTGAGGGGCGCGAGCGGGTCCGGGGCGGCTCGTCGCAACCCGGCCGGCACGAGGTGGGAGGCGTGGGTCGGACCGTTGGAGCTGAGTAGTGGCGGCGGTTTGGGGGGCGTGGTGGGCCTGAGAGAATCGGATGGTGAATGACGTCGTACCCCCGTCGGAGACTCTCCGCTCCGCGCTCTCCGGTCTGCTCGACGGGCTGCCGCCCCGGCAGGCCGCGGGCGCCGTGGAGCGGCTGATCGCCAACTACCGGGGGAGCACCCCGACCGACGCGCCGATCCTGCGCGACCGCGCGGACGTGGTCGCCTACGCCGCCTACCGGATGCCGGCCACCTTCGAGGCGGTCCGCTCGGCGCTGGAGGCATTCGCGGAGGCCGCGCCCGACTGGACGCCCGGCAGCCACACCGACGTCGGCGGCGGGACCGGCGCCGCCGCCTGGGCCGTCGGCGCCACCTGGGACGGCGTCCGGCCGGTGACCGTGCTCGACTGGGCCGAGCCCGCGCTCGCCCTCGGCCGGGAGATCGCCGAGGCCGACCCGGCCCTGCGCGACGCCCGCTGGCAGCGCGCCCGGATCGGCGCAGCGCTCACCCTCGACGACACCGACCTCGTCACCGTCTCCTACGTCTTGGGCGAGCTGACCGAGGCCGACCGCACGGCCGTCGTGGACGCCGCCGCGGCCGCCGCCCGCGCCGTCGTGGTCGTCGAGCCCGGCTCACCCGACGGCTACGCCCGTGTCATCGAGGCCCGGGACCGGCTGATCGCGGCCGGCTTCCAGGTCGCCGCGCCCTGCCCGCACAGTGCCGCCTGCCCGATCGTGCCCGGCACCGACTGGTGCCACTTCTCGGCCCGGGTCAGCCGGTCCTCCCTGCACCGCCAGGTCAAGGGCGGCTCCCTCGCCTACGAGGACGAGAAGTTCAGCTACGTCGCCGCCACCCGCTTCCCGGTCGCCCCGGCCCCCGCGCGCGTGGTCCGCCGCCCCCAGATCCGCAAGGGCCAGGTCCTGCTGAACCTGTGCGCGCCCGACGAGGGCCTGCGACGGGAGACGGTCACCAAACGCCACGGCGACCTGTACAAGGCGGCCCGCGACACGGACTGGGGCGACCCCTGGCCGCCCCCCGACCCGACGCGCTAGCCGCCGGCCCCGCACGGTGCGGAAGGAGCGGCGAGACGCGTCGTCTCACGCCCCTGCTACCGTCGGCGCATGCCCGACAAGCCCGCCCCCGACGCCAGCCGCCGCAGTGAGAAGTCCCGCCGCGCGATCTACGCCGCCGCGCTCGCGCTCGTCGCCGAGACGGGGTACCCGAAGATCACGATCGAGTCGATCGCCGCGCGGGCCGGCGTGGGCAAGCAGACGATCTACCGCTGGTGGCCCTCGAAGGCGGACGTGCTCATGGAGGCGTTCCTCGACCTCGGCGAGCAGGCGGCGGCCCGGCAGGGGGACGCGCAGGGGGAGGGGCAGCCGGACGGGATCCCCGACACCGGCGACCTCGCCGCCGACCTCAAGGCCGTCCTGCGCGCCACCGTCGACGAGCTGTTCGACCCGGCGTTCGAGGCGCCCGCCCGGGCCCTGGCCGCCGAGGGCGTGGTGAACGAGCAGCTCGGCCGGGAGTTCGTGGCCAAGCTGCTCCAGCCGCAACTGGAGCTGTACGTCCGCAGGCTGCGCTCGGCCCAGGACGCCGGCGCCGTACGCCCCGGCGTCGACCCGCGCATCGCCCTGGAGCTCTTCGTCTCCCCGCTCGCCCAGCGCTGGCTCCAGCGCACCGCGCCGATCTCCTACGAGTACACCGACACCCTCGTCGACTACGCCCTGTACGGGCTCGCGCCGCGCTGAGCGCCGCCGCGGCCACCCCGGAGGCGGGCGCCACCACCCCGGTTGCGGGCTCCGGCCCCCCGAGGCGGAGGATGGTGGGAGCATGGGGCATGCAGTCCACACCAGCGAGGTCAGGGGATAGATGAGCGCGGAGTTCGGCGACCGCACCGGCCGGCAGGGCAAACTCACCAGGTGGCTGCGGGGACGCCGCCCCAAGGAGACGGCCGGCGACGGCGGTCGTGAGGACCTGCTGCTCGCCGCCGCCACCGCGGGACTCCCCCTCGCGCCCGCCGCGCACCCGGCCACCGGATACGGCTGCTCCTGCGACCGCGTCGGCTGCCCCACGCCCGCCCGGCACCCGGTGTCGTTCGCCTGGCAGACGCAGTCGACCACCGACCGCGCCCAGATCGAGCGCTGGGCCCGGCACCAGCCGCAGGCCAACTTCATCACCGCGACCGGAATGGTGCACGACGTCCTCGACGTGCCCCTGGAGGCCGGCCGCGAGGCCCTGGAGCGGCTGCTCGCCGAGGGCGTCGAGGTCGGTCCGGTCGCCGAGAGCGACGACGGCCGCATGCTGTTCTTCACCCTCACCCGCGGCACGCCCGAGGACGAGGACGAGTGGTGGCCCTGCGAGCTGGACTGCCATCCGGAGACCATGGACGAGCACCCGGGCCTGCGCTGGCACTGCCGCGGCTCCTACGTCCTGGTCCCGCCGGCCCGCCTGCCCGGCGACGACGACCAGCAGGTGCGCTGGCTGCGCGGCCCCGAGCACGTCCTCCCGGACCCCCTGAGCCTCCTGGAACCCCTCACCGACGCCTGCGCCCGCCACGCCGCCCAGGAGCCGGACCCCCACTCCACCACCTGGCCCCTGCACCACTGAACCTTCGTGGCCCGGGGGTTTCGTCCCGGACGCCGTGTGCGCGGTCCGTGCGGGTCCCGGGCGCTACTCGCCCCGGGCCGAGGTGAGGCCCTGGACGCGGGCCAGTATCGACACCCGCTGTCCGGCCGCGCCCCTCGGCGGGTCGAGGGCCACCTCGTTGGATATGAACTCCATCGTCAGGGACTGCCTGACCTCGCCCGTGGTGAGGGCCTGGACGTCCTTGTTGGGGGTGGGGACGGAGGCCCCCTCGGCGGCGGTCTGCTTCTCGTAATGGCGGGTGGCGAAGAACACCAGCGCGCCGCCGTCCGCGGTGCGCAGCGCCAGCGGGGCGTAGGCGCCGTCCGCCATGGGCTGGTCGATGTACTGCCGCGCCAGCCCCGGCCGGCTCGCGGCCCTGGTACGCAGCTTGCGCCAGCCGGTGGTGTGGGTGCCGTCGGCGAAGGCGTCCCCGCCGCCGGCCAGGTACGTCGCGTAGTCCTTGCTCAAGTCGCCGGGCGCGACCGCCAGTTCGGTGCTGCTCTCGGGCAGGGCCTCGGCCAGGCCGTCCGTGTCCTTCCGGAACTCCGGCACGTCGCCGGGGGCCGCCAGCGTCAGATACGCCACCCGCCACTCCTCGGTGGCGCCGTAACGCAGGAACACCAGCAGCCAGCGCTGGTTGCCGCCCTTGTTCCCCTTGGCGTCGGCGAGGAACCAGCGCGGCCAGCCCGCCTTCTTGGGGATCGTGAACTTCGCGTCCGTCAGCGTCAGCGGCGTGTGCGCCGAGTTGCCGCCCGGGTTGTTGGTGCGCCCCGCCTTCAGCCGCGCCCCGTCGATGGCGCCGAGCGCGCCGGTGACGAAGTCCGCGTCCAGGGTGCGGTCGTAGGCCTTGTCGGCCTCGTTGTAGGCGTCGGTGAACCGTGTCAGCGCCTTCGCGGCCTTTGCGGGGGTGGTGGCCGGAAGCACCTCACGCTCCCCGTGCACCACCACGCACCCGCTCGCTGTCAGCGTCAGCGCGGCCGTCGTGACCGCCGCCGTCGCCCAACGCTCAAGCCTGCGAAGCCTGCGAAGCCTGTGAGGGCCGCGAACCCTGCTCATCAGCCACCGAAACCTTCCTCTTCCCGGAGGCGAACCCTACCGGGGCGAAGAAGAGCGTGAGCGTCGGGACCAGGTACAGCAGCCACACCGTGACCTGGATGACGGTCGGGTCGGGCTGGAAGTTGAACACGCCCTTCAGCAGCGTGCCGTACCAGCTGTCCGGCGGGATGGTGCCGCTGATGTCGAAGGCGAGGTTGCCCAGCCCCGGCACCCAGGCGGCCTCCTGGAGGTCGTGGACGCCGTACGCCAGCACCCCCGCCGCGACGACGACCAGCATGGCGCCGGTCCAGGTGAAGAACTTGGCAAGGTTGATCCGCAGCGCGCCCCGGTAGAACAGCCAGCCCAGGAAGACCGCCGTGGCCAGGCCGAGGGCGACCCCGATCAGCGGACGCGGGGTGCCGTCGGAGGCCGCGTGGACCGACGCCCACACGAACAGGGCGGTTTCCAGGCCCTCACGACCCACGGCCAGGAACGCGGTGGCGACCAGCGCGCCCGTGCCCATCGCCAGCGCCTGGTCCAGCTTGCCGTGCAGTTCGGACTTCAGATGCCGGGCGGTGCGCCGCATCCAGAAGACCATCCAGGTCACCAGGGCGACGGCGAGGACCGACAGGCCGCCGCCGAGCGCCTCCTTGGCCTCGAACGTCAGCTCCTGGGAGCCGAATTCGAGGACACAGCCGAAGCCCATGGCGATGGCGACCGCGATGCCGATACCGGCCCAGACGGGCTTCAGGGCGTCCCTGCGGCCGGTCTTGACCAGATAGGCGATCAGGATGCACACGACGAGGCTGGCTTCCAGTCCCTCGCGCAGGCCGATCAGATAGTTGGAGAACACGGGTCACGCCTCCTCGGACAGCAGGGTGCGCCCCCACCAATCGTGCGGATCACGCACGCCGGGCGGGATCGCGAAGACCGCCGAACCCACGTGCTGGATGTACTGGTTGAGCGCGTCCGACGCCGCCAGCTTGCGCTGGAGCGGGATGAACCCGTTGCGCGGGTCGCGCTGGTAGGCCAGGAAGAACAGTCCGGCGTCCAGGCGGCCGAGGCCGTCGGTTCCGTCGGTGAAGGAGTAGCCGCGGCGCAGGATCGTGATCCCGCCGTTGGCGTCGGGGTGCGAGAGCCGTACGTGCGCGTCGGGCTTCATCGCCTTCAGGAACGGCTCGTCGTGCTCCGTGGCTTTGCCGACCGGTGCGCCCTCGCCCTTGTCCCGGCCGAAGATGTCCTCCTGCTCCTGGAGCGGAGCCCGGTCCCAGGTCTCGATGTTCATCCGGATGCGCCGGGTGACGAGGTACGAACCCCCGTGCATCCAGGTGTCGTCCGCGCCGCCGTCCTTGTCGCCGACCCAGACGAACTTGTCCAGCCGGCCGTTCTCGGTGCCCGCGATGTTGCGGGTGCCGTCCTTGAACCCGAAGAGGTTGCGCGGGGTGTGGGCGTCCGGGGTGGTGGAGGAGGTCTTGCCGAAGCCGAGCTGGGACCAGCGGACGGCGACCTTGCCGAAGCCGATGCGGGCCAGGTTGCGGATCGCGTGCACGGCGACCTGAGGGTCGTCCGCGCAGGCCTGGATGCACAGGTCACCGCCGGTGCGGGAGCGGTCCAGGTTGTCGCCGGGGAACTTGGGCAGGTCCACCAGGGCGGCCGGCCGCCTGTCCTCCAGCCCGAACTTCTCGAACAGCGACGGCCCGAAGCCGATGGTCAGCGTCAGCCGCGAGGGCTTGAGGCCCAGCGCCTCGCCGGTGTCGTCGGGCGGCGCCTCGGCGAGTCCGCCGTACGCGCCCTCCCCGACCTCCTTGCCGGCAGTCATCCGGCGCGCGGCGGCGGTCCAGTCCTTCAGCATCCGCACGAACTCGGCGCGGTCGTCGGTCTTCACGTCGAACGCGGCGAAGTGCAGCCGGTCCTGCACGGGCGTGGCGATGCCGGCCTGGTGGGCGCCGTGGAACTCCACCGCGCCGCCCGCCTCCGCGCCGACCGGGTCGAGGTCGGATCCGGTCTTGGTCATCGCCACCGCGCCGCCGGCCGCGACGGCGCCGAGCGCGATCCCGGCCCCGCCCCAGCCGATCACGGCGCGGCGGGACGGAGTGCTGTTCTGGGTCTCGGTCATCTCCCGCCCTCTACTTCACGACGGCCGCGGCGAGCTTGGACAGCGGCTCGGCGAGCGCGTTCACCGCGTCCGAGAGCTCCTTGCGGTCGTCCTTGCCGACCTTGTCGTAGGAGACGAACTCGTACGACGCCTTGTCCGTGCGGTACTTGTCGAGAAGCGCCTCGAGCGCGGCGAACTGCTTGTCGAGCTCCTTGGCCAGCGCCGGGTCGTTCTTCGAGGCGACCGGCTTGAGGAGTTCGTACGCCTTCTGCGCGCCCTCGACGTTGCCCTTGAAGTCGACCAGGTCGGTGTGGGCGTAGCGGTCCTCCTCGCCGGTGACCTTGCCCTGGGCGACCTCGTCGAGGAGTTCCTTGGCGCCGTTGGCCATGGAGGTCGGGGTGATCTCGGCGGTGCCGACCCGCTTCTGCCAGTCCTGGAGGTCGGTGAGGAGCTGCCCGGCGAGCGTCTTCTCCTCGGCGCCGATCTTGCCGTCCTTCCACAGCGCCTTCTCCAGGCGGTGCCAGCCGGTCCACTTCTGGCCGTCCTCCAGGCCGTCCTCGCGGACGTCGACCTTGGGGTCGATGTCGCCGAAGGACTCCGCGACCGGCTCGGTGCGCTCCCAGCCGAGGCGGGAGATCGCGTACGCCTTCTTGGCGGCCGGCAGATCGCCGGCCTTGATCGCCTTCACGAAGGCCTCGACGCGGGGGAGGGTCTCGTCGGCCTGCTCCTGGACGTACTGACGGTACTGGGCCACGGCCGCGTCCAGCTTGGGGTCGCGCTTGGCGGTCGTGCCGCCGGCCGCCTTGACCTCCTGGCGGATGCCCTTGCCCTTCATGCCCGGCTTGCAGGCGATGACGTAGTCGCCGGCCTTCACCTCGGCGGTGACCTTCTGCTTGATGCCGGGGCCGATGTTCTCGCGCTCGGCGACGATCCGGTCGTCCGGGAAGAGGAGGTAGACCTCGGTGACCTTCGAGCCCTTGTTCTCGATGGCGAGTTCGACGTGCCCGGCCGGGAACTCCTTCTTCGAGACCTCGCAGGCGTCGTCCTTCGCGGTCACATCGACCACGCGGTCGCCGTCCTGTGTGCCGCTCTTCTGCGTACAGGCCGTCACGGCGGTCAGAGCGACCGCTGCGGCGGCGGTGATGACGGAGAGGCGGACGGCTCGCATGCGAGGGCTCCCGGAAGTGGCTGGAAGGTGACCTGACACCTCACGACCATTGGTGAGGCTTGCCTAACTTAACCGAGGCTTACCTGATTCCTACCCGTGCTGACCGTGATTCAGGTCTCATGATCCGCGTGCGGGAACGAGTTGATCGCGAATGCGTCAAGTATGGGCAAAGGGATGGTCAAAGATAAGTCAAGTGCTCCGTCTGGGGATCACCAGGACTGCGCCCGTACGCGGGTGCGGAAGCACTTCCACCCGCTGGTCGTAGACCCGGGAGAGCAGTGCCTCGGAGAAGACCTCGGCGGGCGGTCCGTCGGCCACGACACGGCCGGCGCACAGGATCGCGACCCGGTGCGCGTACGCGGCGGCCAGCCCCAGGTCGTGCAGCACCACGACGACCGCGTCCCCGGCGTGCGCCCTTTCCCGGCACAGCCGCAGCACCATCTCCTGGTGCTTCAGGTCGAGCGCGGCGGTCGGCTCGTCCAGCAGCAGCAGCGCTGCCCGCTGGGCCAGCACCCGGGCGAGCGCGACCCGGGCCCGCTCGCCGCCGCTGAGCGCCGGGAACGGGCGCGCGGCGAACGCGGTCACCTCGGTGGCGGCCATCGCCTCGGCCACGATCCGCTCGTCCTCGTCCGGGGAGGCCGAGGACGCGTGCGGGGCTCGGCCCATCCGTACGACCTCCTCCACGGCGAAGGGGAAGGAGAGCGCCGCCGACTGCGGCAGCACGGCGCGGCGCAGCGCGAGTTCGGGCGCGGACCACTCGTGGGCCGGGCGGCCGTGGACGCGCACCATGCCCCGCGTGGGCGGGAGATCGGCGGCGAGCGCGCCCAACAGGGTCGACTTCCCGGCGCCGTTGGGGCCCACCAGGGCCAGCACCTCACCCGCGCGGACCGCGACGTCGGCGCCGTCGAGCACCTCGCGGGCGCCCCGGCGCACATGCAGCGCCTCCGTCTCGGCGAGCACGTCACCGGCCAGGGCCGGTGCGGGGGGAACCGGTCGGATCCTCGGCAGTCTCATGCCCAGCCTCCTTGCCTGCGGCGGGTGCGGCGCAGCAGCCAGAAGAAGAACGGGCTGCCGACCAGTGCGGTGAGCACGCCGAGCGGAAGCTCGGCGGGTGCGGCGACGGTGCGGGCGGCCAGGTCCGCGGCGAGCAGGACGAGCGCGCCGAGCAGAGCGCTGCCCGGCACCAGGAAGCGGTGCCCGGGCCCGGCCGCCATCCGCAGCAGATGCGGTACGACCAGGCCGACGAAGCCGATGATGCCGGAGACACTGACGGCCGCCGCGGTCAACAGGGCGATCACCAGCACCAGCACGATGCGCAGCCGCTCCACGTCGACGCCCAGGTGCCGGGCCGGACCCTCGCCGAGCGAGAGCAGGTCCAGACGGCGCGCGTACAGCGGCGCGATGCCCAGCCCGAGCACCGCGCACGGCAGGACGGCCATGACCTTCGGCCAGGTCGCCTGGGAGAGCGAGCCGAGCTGCCAGAAGGTGATCTGGTTGACCGCGGCGGAGTCCGCGAAGAACAGGAACAGCCCGATCAGCGCGCCCGCGAAGGCGTTCACCGCGATCCCGGTGAGGATCAGCGTCACCACCTCCGTACGGCCGCCCGAGCGCGCCATGGCGTACACCAGCAGGACCGTGCCCAGGCCCGCCGCGAAGGCGGCCACCGGGACCGTCCAGGTGCCGAGGAAGTCAAGACCGAGGGCGATCGCGGCGACCGCGCCGACCGCGGCGCCCGAGGAGACCCCGATGACGCCCGGCTCGGCCAGCGGATTGCCGAACACGCCCTGCATCAGCGCGCCCGCGCAGCCCAGTGAGGCGCCCACGAGCAGGGCCAGCACGATGCGCGGGAAGCGCACGTTCCACAGCACCGACTCCGCGACCCGGTCGAGACCGCTGCCGCCGAGGCCGATCCGGTGCAGTACGGAGGAGAGCACCTCGCCGGTCGGGACCGGGTACGCGCCGGTCCCGGCGGCGACCGGCACCAGGACGAGCAGACCGAGCACCAGAGCACCCGTCAGGAACCAGGACGTGCCGCGCCGCTTCCGGCCTGCGGGCGCGGGCGCCGCCCGCGGGGGGCGTACGGGCTTGTCGTCCAGCGCCGTCACCGGGCACCGTCCGCGTACAGCTGGGCGACGATCGACCGCAGCACCTGGTCCGTGCGCGGACCGTAGTTGAGCAGCACGCCGTCCTCGATCGCCACGACCCGGCGCTCCATGCCGGCCGGTGTCTGGGCGATGCCCGGGATCTTCACCAGCCCGTCGAGGCCGCCGACGGACTCGAGGCCCTTGCTCATCACGAGGATCGCGTCCGGCGCGGCCTTCGCCAGCGCCTCGGTGGTGATGGCGGTGAAGTCCTTGGTGAGCCCCGAGTCGGCGCCCGCGTCGATCCCGCCCGCCGCCTCGACGAGCGAGGTCGCGCCCGACCCGGCGCCGCCGATGAGGTACACGGAGGCCGAACCGCGCAAGTACAGGAAGGCGACGCGGGGATGGTCGGCGTGCGCCGGAATCGCCTTCCGTACGGCGGCGATCCGGTCCTGCGAGCGCCGGGTCAGCCGCGTGCCCGCCGCCGGGACGCCGAGTGCGCCGGCGACCGCCCGGATGCGCGGCCCGACGTCGTCCAGGCCCTTGGCCGGGTCGACCACGAGCACCGGCACGCCCGCGGCGCGGATCTGGTCCATGGCCTCCCGCGGCCCGGAGGCGGTCTCGGCGATCACGAGGTCGGGGGCGAGCGACAGGACGCTCTCGGCGGAGACGTCGTGATTGCGGGTCACCACCGGGAGGTTCCCCGCCTGTTCGAAAGTGGCCGTGACATCGCGGGCGACGACCCGGTCGCCCAGGCCCAGCGTGAACACGATCTCGCTGAGGCTGCCGGACAGCGGCACGATCCGCCGCGCCTTCCGGACGGTCACCTTCCTGCCGTCGGCGGACTCGACCGTGACGGGGAACCGGGTCGCGGCCGTGTCCGTCAGCGGTTCGACCCGGTCGGCGACCGGACTCGGCACCGTCGTGGTCGCGGCGGCGGAGGCCTCGGCGGGCCCTTCGCACCCGGTCGTGGTCAGGGCGAGGGCGAGCACCGACACCAGTGCTGTCGCCAGTTGTGTGCGCAAGCGTCGCACGGCTCGGTCCGTTCTCTCGTCGTCGATGCCGATCTTCCGGCGGAGTCAGCTTAGGTTAGCCTTACCTTTGTTCGCTACCGGCTGCGGATCCGGAGGACTTCCATGCCCGCGCGCCCTCGTACCCTGGTCACCGCGGTGTGCCCGGCCCTCGCCGTGCTCACGGTGGCCCTGCTGTCAGCCCTACTGCCGGCGCCCGCCGCGCACGCGGCCAACCGCTCCGTGCAGGGCGGCCGGCTCGACTGGGGCATCAAGTCCTCGTTCCAGAGCTATGTCACCGGGCCCATGGCCAAGGGGAGTTTCTCCCTGACCGGCGGTGCCGCCACGGTCGGCGGCAGCGGCTTCCGCTTCCACTCGGCGACGGGCACCTACGACGGCACCACGGGCGCGTTCCGCGCCGCCTTCTCCGGCGGGGTCCGCTTCGTCGGCCACCAGGAGGCGGGCGGCGGGTACCAGTTGGACCTCACCCTCAGCCGTCCCACCGTGAGCGTCAGCGGCACCACCGGCACGCTCTACGTGGACGTCGTGAGCAAGTCGAGGAACACCGGCGCGGTCGCCACGTCCGCCCAAGTGCCCTTCGCCACCCTTTCCCTGGGCGGAATCGACATGAGAGGCGGCGGCGACGCCGTCGTCCTCAACAACCTGCCCGCCACCCTCACCGCCCAGGGCGCCCGGTCCTTCGCCGGCTACTACACGGCCGGAACCCCGCTGGACCCGCTGAGCCTCGCGGCGGACGTGCGCCCGGCCACGAGGACGGCGGCACCGTCGCCCACGCCCACTCCCTCCAAGCCCGCGCGGAAGAAGACCACTTCACATCAGGCGCTCGTGAACGGCGCAGTCGACTGGGGTGTGCGCCGCACCTTCCGCGAGTACGTCACCGGGGACATCGCCCGCGGCAAGTGGACCCTGACCGACGGGGCCCAGGACGGCGGCGCCCTCTTCCGCTTCCCCGCCGGCCGGGGCACGTACGACAAGGGCGCACTCGACGCCTCGTTCAAGGGCACCGTGCGCTTCACCGGCGCGCACGGCCTGGACCTGGAACTGAGCGCCGTCCGCGTCACCGTCGCCGAGGGCAGGGGCACGCTCTACGCCGACGTGGCGGGCGATCGCCTGACCGCCGCGAAGGTCCCTCTGGTCACCTTCGCCGCCAAGGACCTGACCGCCCACGACGGACTGGCCGAGATGACCGAGGCCCCGGCCGAACTGACCGCACGCGGCGCCAAGGCGTTCGGCGGGATGTACCCGGCGGGCACCGCGATGGACCCGGTGTCCCTGGCCGTCGCCCTCACCGACACCGCCGAGCTGCCCGCCCTGCCCGACCTGGGCAGCGCGGTCACCGACACCGCCTCGCCCGCACCCACGACGGCCGCCCCCGCCCCCGCACCCACGACGGTCGCCCCCGCCCCCGCCCCCTCGGCCGAGCCGGTCGCGGCCACCGGCGACGACGGCATCCCGGCCCTGCCGGTCGCGCTCGCCGTGGGCGGTGCGCTGGTCGTGGCGCTCGGCGGGGCGGCGCTCTTCCGCCGCAGGAACCGTACGGCGTCCGCCGCGGGTTCGGGCGCCTCCGCGAACTCCGCTGACGCGGCCTCCGGTTCCGACGCCGCTCCCGCCTCCGGGCCCGACGAGGAGCCGTCCGCCGGGTCGTGACCTGCCCGGCCGTCTCGGCCGGCCGGACCCCCAAGCCCCCTCCCCCCAACCCCCCCAGGTCCTGATCCCCTCCGCCGCCCCACAGGCGGACCCCGCCACGAGGAGAACCGTCATGTCCGCCACCGTCACCCGCGCCCGCAGACGGCCGGTGATGTTCGCCGCCGCCGTGGCCACGGCCACCGCGCTGGGCGCCGCCGCCCTGGCCACGGCCCCCGGTGCCGCCGCGGCCTCCGTGCCGCTGACCGGCTACGAACTGAGCTGGGGCATCAAGGAGTCGTACCGCAACTACGTCACCGGCCCCTACACCAAGGGCACGTTCACCGCCGCCGACGGCGCCTCCCAGGCCGACGGCAACGGCGTCTTCACTCTCACCGACGGCCAGGGAACCTACGACAGCACCCACCACACGCTGCACCTGGCCTTCAAGGGCACCCTCGTCGCCGAGTCGTCGGTGCACGGCTTCAAGCGGGTGCTCAGCGACTTCCGGTACGACAGCGCCACGGGCGTCCTCACCGCCGACCTGACCGCCGACGACGGCCCGACCCGGCAGGACGTGCCGTTCGCCGAGGTCGCGGCACCGACCGGCGCGGACATGAGCGGCCTGGCCACCACCCTCACCACCGAGGCCGGCACCTTCCTCGGCAGCCCCTCCTACGCGGGCGCGGCGGGCGACCCGCTGTCGGTGGTGAAGAAGCAGGGCACGGCGTCGCCGAGCCCGTCGCCGAGCAAGTCGGAGACGGGCTCGCCCGAACCGACGTCCTCGCCCACCTCGTCGGCCTCGCCGAGCGCGTCGGAGACCGGCGGCCCGTCGTCCCCGAAGCCCAGTGACTCGGCCTCCCAAACCGGCAAGCCCACGACGTCCACCTCCCCGTACGCCTCCACCGCGCCCGCCCCGGCCCGGGGCGACATCGCCGACGGCAGGCTGACCTGGGGCGTGAAGGACTCCTTCCGCGGCTATGTCGTGGGCCCGGTGGCCAAGGGCCGGATCACGACCTCGGACGGCGCCTCCCAGGCGTCCGGCAACGGCGCGTTCACCTTCGCCGACGCCACCGGCACCTACGACACCGAGGCCGGCACCCTCTCCGCCGCGTTCAAGGGCTCGGTGAACTTCAAGGGCCACCAGGGCGAGGGCGACGGCGGCGGCTACGGGCTCGACCTCACCCTCGACCATGTCCGGGCCGCCCTCGACGGCGGGTCCGGCAAGCTGACCGCCGATGTCACCAGCCTCGGCGAGAAGTCGCCGAACGTGGTCCTGGCGGACCTGAAGGCCGGCTCCGCCAAGCTCACCGCCAAGAATGACGTCATCACCGTGAATGACGTGACGGCGACGCTGACCGAGGCCGGCGCCAAGGCGTTCGGCGGCTTCTACGACAAGGGCACCGCGCTCGACCCGGTGAACCTGTCCGTCGCCCTCACCGAGGGCGCCGAACTCCCCGTCGGCAACGGCACTTCGGGCGGCGGCACCGGCACGGGCGGCACCGGCACCACCGGCGGCACAGGGGGCACGGGCGGTACCGGCTCGACGACCGGCGGCATCGGCTCCACCACCGGCGGCATCGGCGGCAGCATGGCCGCCACCGGCTCGGACGTCCCGGTCGATGCCCTGGGCGTGGCCGCCGCGGCGACCGTGGCGGCGGGCGCGGGCGTGCTCTTCGCACTGCGCAGGCGGCGCGACACGCAGGCCTGATCCGCGTCGGCTGCGGTGCCGTCCCGTTCGGACGGCACCGCCGCCGCGATGCTTCAATGCCCGGGTGACCGATTACGACGTGCTGCGCGTCTTCTGCGGGCCGCGCGGCGGCTACGGCAACGAACTCGGTGTCGTACGCGACGGCTCGCTCGTCCCCGACCAGGACGACCGCCAGGAGCTGGCCGCCAAACTCGGCTTCAGCGAGACGGTGTTCGTCGACGACCCCGAGCGCGGCGTCGTCGACATCTACACCCCCACCCTGCGCCTGCCGTTCGCGGGCCACCCCTGCGTCGGGGTGGCGTGGCTCCTGGACGTGCCGGAACTGGTCACCCCCGTCGGCACCGTGGGCACCCGCCTGGACGGCGAGTTCACCTGGATCGAGGCACGCCCGGAGTGGGCCCCACCGCGCACCCTGCGCCAGTACGCCACCGCCGCCGAGGTCGACGACCTGCCCGTACCGCCGCCCGGCGAGTGGATCTACGCCTGGTCCTGGGAGGACGAGGCCGCCGGCCGCATCCGCGCCCGCGCCTTCCCCGGCCGCGACGACGGCATCGAGGAGGACGAGGCAACAGGAGCGGCGGCCCTGCTACTGACGGCCCGACTGGGCCGTGCCCTGAACATCGTCCAGGGCGCGGGTTCGCAGATCCTGACGGCACCCCAGCCGGGCGGCTGGGCGGAGGTCGGCGGCAGGGTGATCCTGGAACGCTGACGCGCACGGGCCGTGCCCCCGTGGCCCCCGGCCGGGGTCATGCCGACAGGGGGAACTCCTCGCCCAGGGCGTGGAAGACCGCCGTGTTCAAGGAGAACGCCTTCTTGCACTCGGTCACGATCCGCTGCCTCTCCAGGTCGTCGGCGTTGACGGTGCCCAGGAGTTCGCGGTAACTCCGCTTGAACGCGGCCGGGTTGGGGATCTCCTCGAAGACGTAGAAGCGGACGCCGTTGCCCCTCTTGGTGAAGCCCCACGTCTTCTCCGCCTTGTCCCGGATGATCTGGCCGCCGGAGAGGTCGCCGAGGTAGCGGGTGTAGTGGTGGGCGATGTAGCCGGCCGGCCACCGCTCGGCGCACTCGCGCACCCGTGCCGCGTACGCCTCGGTCGCGGGCAGCACGCTCACCTCCGAGCGCCAGGAGGCGCCGCGCAGATGCTCCAGGTCCCGCTCCAGCGCAGCCAACCGGAACAGCTCGGGCCGGATGAACGGGCCCGCCACCGGATCCGACGCCAGCCGTCCGGCCCCGTCCTCCAGCGCCTCGTACACGAACCAGAGTTGCTCGGTGTACCGCGCGTACGCGTCCACGTCGAGCCGGCCGCCGAGCAGATCACTCATGAAGGTCGAGGTCTCCGCCTCCGTGTGCTGCTCGTGAGAGGCGGTGCGGATGAGCGTCGAGAAGGAATCCATGTGGCCATCCTCTAAGGTAAGCCTTACCTAAGTCAATGGGTTTACCGACACGCTGTCGGGAAAACTGTACTTCGAATTCCGGCCAAACGGACACATGAGCATGTAAGAAAGGCCCGCCCCCGAAGGGAGCGGGCCACAGCCGAAGCGGGCGCGGTGCTACGGCAGCGTCAGGATCTCCGTCCCCGTCTCCGTCACCACCAGCGTGTGCTCGAACTGGGCGGTGCGCCTGCGGTCCTTGGTGACGACCGTCCAGCCGTCCTCCCAGACGTCGTACTCGTATGTGCCCAGCGTCAGCATCGGCTCGATCGTGAAGGTCATCCCGGGCTGGATGACCGTCGTGGCGTGCGGGCTGTCGTAGTGCGGGACGATCAGCCCGGAGTGGAACGACGTGTTGATGCCGTGACCGGTGAAGTCCCGGACCACCCCGTAGCCGAACCGCTTGGCGTACGACTCGATGACCCGGCCGATGATGTTGATCTGCCGCCCGGGGCGGACCGCCTTGATCGCGCGGTTGAGGGCCTCGCGGGTGCGCTCCACCAGCAGGCGGCTCTCCTCGTCCACGTCACCCACGAGATACGTCGCGTTGTTGTCCCCGTGCACCCCGCCGATGTACGCCGTCACGTCCAGGTTGACGATGTCGCCGTCCCGCAGCACGGTCGAGTCCGGGATGCCGTGGCAGATGACCTCGTTGACCGAGGCGCACAGCGACTTGGGGAAGCCGCGGTAGCCGAGCGTGGAGGGATAGGCACCGTGGTCGCACATGAACTCGTGCGCCACCCGGTCCAGCTCGTCCGTGGTGACGCCGGGCGCGATGTGCCGCGCCGCCTCCGCCATCGCCTGCGCGGCGATCCGCCCGGCGAGCCGCATCGCCTCGACGGTCTCCGGCGTCTGCACCTCCGGCCCGGCGTACGGCTTCGGCGTCGGCCTGCCGACGTACTCGGGGCGGCGGATGTTTCCGGGCACGGAACGGGGCGGGGACAGCTCCCCGGGGACGAGCAACGACTGGCCAGACATGTCGGCGAGTCTATCCGGGGGCGATGGGGGAACATGTCCGTGGCGAGAGGAGCTGGTCATGGCCCTGTTCAAGAAGCGGACCGTCGGAAAGCCGGGCGAGTGGTACTACTGCCTGGAGCACAAGAAGGTCGAGGAGGGGCCCGAGTGTCCCGCCAAGGACCGGTTCGGCCCGTACGCCTCCCGCGAGGAGGCCCAGCACGCGATGGACACCGCCCGCGAACGCAACCTCCAGTGGGAGAACGACCCCCGCTGGCACGACGCGCCGACAGGCGGGACCGAGGAGGGCAGCGGGGGCTGATCAGGCCCGAAGGCGCCGATCACAGGGATCACGCGGCCGCGCGCACGGCGGCGGCCGCGCGGTCCTCGCGCAGCCGCACCGCGTGCTCGTTCGTCCGAGCGTCGTACCGCATCAGCCCCGGCAGGCACAGCGCCAGCAGCCCCACCGCGCCCGCGCACAGCAGCCCGCCCGACCACACCGACGCCCGTACGCCCCACCACGCGGCGAACCCGCCCGAGCGGACCTGCCCGAGCTGCGGGCCCGCCGAGTAGGACAGCAACTCGATCCCGGCGAGCCGGCCGCGCAGCGCGTCCGGGATCGTCTGGTTCCACATGGCGCCCCGGAAGACCCCGCTGACCATGTCGCAGCCGCCGGCCACGGTCAGGAACAGCAGCACCAGCCACACGTTGCCCACGGCACCGGCGGCCGCCACCGCCAGCCCCCACAGCAGCGCCGCCAGCACCACCATCCGCCCGTGCCGGTGCACCCGGGAGGTCCAGCCGCTGGTCAGGCTCACCAGCAGCGAGCCGAGCGGCACGGCGGCGTACATCAGTCCCAGCGCCCAGCGCGCGCCCAACTCGTCCGCGAGGAAGGGCAGCACGGCCAGCGGCATCGCCAGGAACATCGCGGCCAGGTCGACCACGTACGTCCCCAGGAGCTCCTTGCGGCCCCAGGCGTACCGGGCGCCCTCGGCGATGGCCCGCAGGGACGGCTTCGCGGCCTCGTGGGTGGCCGGCTGGGCGGCGATGCGCACGACCAGGACGACCGAGACCGCGAACGTCACCACGTCCGCGGCGTACGCCCAGGACAGGCCCGCGTACGCCACCACCACGCCCGCCGCGGCCGGACCCGCCACCCCGCCGACCGTCCAGCGCAGGGAGTTGAGCGCGGTCGCCGCTGTGAGGTGCTCGTGGGCCACGATCCGCGGCCACAGCGAGTCCAGCGCGGGCCGCTGCACGGCGGTCAGGGCGGCACAGAGGGCGGCGATCACGTAGAGCGGCCACACGGCCGGGTGCGGCAGCAGCGCCCCGGCCAGCAGCGCCGCGCTGAGCAGCCCCTGCCCGACCTCGGTCCACACGATCAGCCGGCGCTTGTCCAGCGCGTCCGCGAGTGCCCCGCCGTACAGCCCGAACACGATCAGCGGGACCAGCTCCACGGCCCCGAGCGCGCCCACCGCCGCGGCCGAACCGGTCAGCTCCTTCAACTGCACCGGCAGCGCCACGAAGGTGAGGAAGCTGCCGAAGTTCGAGATCAGGCCCGACACCCACAGCCGCCGGAAGTCGCGTGAGGCCTTCCAGGGGGCGAGGTCGGGGAGCACGGCCCGCAGGCCGGAGACAGGGGCGGGGGAGTCGTCGGTCACGAGGGGCCATCGTCGGCAGGCGGAGGGCCGGCGGCAACCGGTTTTCCGTGCGCCCCGCTACCAGCGCGGCGGGGGAGGCGCCGTCAGGAGGTCCGTCAGCCGCGACAGGCGGTCCCGGAAGCGGCCGCGGCCGCGCGGAGCCGGCAGCGCGTTCTCCCCGGCCGCCGCGCTCACCAGGTGCTGCACGGTGTCCAGGTCCAGCTCGGCCCCAGGCGGCACCGCCAGCGTCTCGTGCGCCATCGCCTCCAGCTCGCCCCCGCCGGAGCCCAGGGCCAGTACCGTCGCTCCGGCCCGCCGGGCCTCGTGCACCCGCTCCAGGAGCGGGGCGGGCTCCTCCGGGGCCACCACGAGCAGCGTCTCGCCGCGCCGGGCCGCCGCCAGCCGCCCCAGACCCACGGCCAGGTGCTCCCGGTCCGCGGGGCGCGGGGCGTGCCGGACGAGCGTCGGGGCCAGCTCCGGGGTGCCCGACCAGGCGGCCTCGTCCACCAGATGCGCCGCCAGATGCCAGGGCTCGTCCTCCGGTGTGCCCACGAGCAGCAGCCCGCCCCCGTGCGACACCACGGCCCCCCGCAGCACCCCGGCGAACCGCCGGGTGGCCCCCAGCCACTCCGTTCCGGCGAGCACCTCGCGCAGCAACGTGACCCGTACGGCGTCCATACGCGCGCATCCTGCCGCAAACAGTCAGGGCCGGCGCGGACTTCGGTCCGCCTTCGCTCTTCCGGGGGACCCGGCGGCAGCGGGGGCCGCGGACGTAGAGTCGGCGCATGACCTCTAGCGACAGTGCACACAAGGCCCCCGCCAAGGACCCCTGGGACCTCCCCGACGTCTCCGGGCTGATCGTGGGCGTGCTCGGGGGAACCGGTCCGCAGGGCAAGGGCCTGGCCTACCGGCTCGCCCGCGCCGGGCAGAAGGTGATCATCGGCTCGCGTGCCGCCGAGCGGGCCCGGGCGGCGGCCGAGGAGACCGGGCACGGCGTCGAGGGCGCCGACAACGCCGAGACCGCGCGCCGCAGCGACATCGTGATCGTCGCCGTGCCGTGGGAGGGCCACGGCAAGACCCTCGAGGCCCTGCGCGAGGAACTGGCCGGCAAGCTCGTCGTGGACTGCGTCAACCCGCTCGGCTTCGACAAGAAGGGCGCCTACGCGCTCAAGCCGGAGGAGGGCAGCGCCGCCGAGCAGGCCGCGGCCCTGCTGCCGGACTCGCGGGTGACGGCGGCCTTCCACCACCTGTCGGCGGTCCTCCTCCAGGACTCCGGGATCGAGCGGATCGACACCGACGTGATGGTCCTCGGCGAGGAGCGCGCCGACGTGGAGACCGTCCAGGCGCTGGCCGGCCGCATCCCCGGCATGCGGGGCGTCTTCGCCGGGCGGCTGCGCAACGCCCACCAGGTGGAGTCGCTGGTCGCGAACCTGATCTCGGTCAACCGCCGCTACAAGGCGCACGCGGGACTCCGCATCACGGACGTATGAGCCGATGGGGGACACTGTTGCCGGACGCTTCCGCACGGAGGCCTCCGCCACGCTCGAAGCAGTGCCCCCCGACAGGAGCCGACCGCCATGCAGCCCTCGCCCCCGTCCAGCCCGGCCCGGCGACTCGCCCTCTACGCCCTGATCGTCTGCGTGCTCGCGGTGGCCGCGGCCGTCGTCTCCTTCGTCCAGGGCAGCTGGCTCGGGGTGGTGTGGATCCTGCTGGCCGGGCTGTCGTCCAACATGACCTGGTACTACGCCCGCCGCGGCCGGACGGGGCAGGACCGCTCCGTCACCGGTTGACCGTGCACAACGCGCTGGGGCTGTCCCAGAAGCGGTACAGGTCCCCGCCGCAGGCCTGGTCCAGGTACCCGACGCCCAAGTGACCCAGGATCGCGTGGATCATGTCGAAGAAGGCGCTCCCGACCGACGGCAGGAACAGCAGCGCGAAGACCAGCAGCACGCCGAACGGCGCGATCGACTGCACCTGGCGCTTGACGCCCTGCGACAGCCAGGGCTCGATGACGCCGTAGCCGTCCAGGCCCGGGACCGGCAGGGAGTTCAGGATCGCCGCCGTCACCTGGAGCAGCGCGAGGAAGGCCAGCGCGAACCGGAACTCGCGGGGCACGCCGTCCAGCGCGTCGAGCCAGAACGGCGCCGTGCACACCACCGCGAACAGCGCGTTCGTCAGCGGTCCCGCCGCCGAGACCAGGCTGTGCCGCCAGCGGCCCCGGATCCGGCCGCGCTCGATGAACACGGCGCCGCCGGGCAGCCCGATCCCGCCCATGATCAGGAACAGGAGCGGAAGCAGGATGCTCAGCACGGCGTGCGTGTACTTCAGCGGGTTCAGTGTCAGGTAGCCCTTGGCGCCGACCGTGACGTCACCGCTGTGCAGCGCGGTGCGCGCGTGCGCGTACTCGTGCAGGCACAGCGAGACGACCCAGGCCGCGGTCACGAACAGGAACACCGACAGGCCCGGGCGGGCCGGAATCGGGTGGAATCCGGTCCAGGCGGCCCAGCCCGCGACCGCGGTGACGGCCAGGATGCCGAGGAAGACGGGGCTGATCCGGCGGTCGCCGCGGTGGGTGGTGACGGACGTCATGGGGGACGGCTCCTGTGCTCGTACGGTTCGTCCGGCGAGCCCGACCGTACCGGGCACACGGGGAGAACGTCCCGCCCCGGGCCGCGGGTTCCGGGACCGACCGGGCGCCGCGCCGCCGAAATCCCGTGACCGGCCGTGACATCACCGGAGACAATGGACCCCGTGCGCTACCGCATCCTCGGCACCACGCAGGTGCTCCGCCCCGACGGCACCGCCGTCCCGGTCGGCGGGGCGCGGCTGCGTGCCCTGCTGACCGTGCTCGCCCTGCGTCCCGGCCGTACGGTCCCGGTGCGCGTCCTCGTCGACGAGGTGTGGGACGGCGAGCCGCCCGCCGACGCCACGGGCGCGCTCCAGGCCCTGGTCGGGCGGCTGCGCCGGACCCTCGGCGCGGACGCGGTGGCTTCCGCGGAGGGCGGCTACCGGCTCGCCGCCGCGGCCGACGACGTCGACGTGCACCGCTTCGAGCGGCTGGCCGGGGAGGGCCTGCGCGCGCTGGCCGACGGCGACCCCGCGAAGGCGGCCGTCGTCCTCGACGACGCCCTCGCGCTGTGGCGCGGCCCCGCCCTCGCCGACCTGCCCGACCGCACCGCCGAGGCGGCCCGCTGGAACACCCGCCACCTGGACGTGCGCCGCGCCCGCCTCACCGCCGCCCTCGCCCTCGGGTACGCCGAGCAGAGCCTGCCCGAGCTGACCGCCCTGTGCGACACCCACCCCCTGGACGAACCCCTCCAGACCCTCCGCCTGCGCGCCCTGCGCGACGCGGGCCGCACCGCGGAGGCCCTGGCCGCCTACGAGGACGTACGCCGTCTGCTGGCCGACCGCCTCGGCTCCGACCCGGGCCCGGAACTGCGCGCGCTGCACGGGGAACTGCTGCGGCCGCACGGGCCGCGCCCCGCCGGCGGGCCGCGGCAGGCGCCCGGCCCGGCCGCCGCCGGGGCCCGGACCGCCGCGCCCGGTTCCGGCACGGTGTCGGGGCCGCGCGCCGCCGAGGACACCGCCGCCCCCGCGACGGCACCCCTCGCCGGGCCCGCCGCCGGCGTCCCGGCCGGCGCCGGGGGTGAGCAGGCGGACCCCGCCGCGGCCCCCGTGACGGTCACCTCCCGCCCCCCGAGCAACCTCCGCGCCCGGCTCACCTCCTTCGTGGGCCGCGAGGCCGACATCGAGACGATCCGGGCCGACCTCGGGGCCGCGCGTCTCGTGACGCTGCTCGGGCCGGGCGGCGCCGGGAAGACCCGCCTGTCGCAGGAGGCCGCCGAGGCCCTGCGGCCGGTGCCGCGGGACGGGGTGTGGCTGGCCGAACTCGCCCCCGTCGACGACGCCGAGGCCGTGCCCGAGGCCGTGCTCACGGCCGTCGGCGCCCGCGAGACCGTGCTGTACGGCGCCGGGGCCGAGGAGATGCGGGCGGTGGTCGCCGAGCGGCACGACGACCCCGTCGACCGGCTGGTGGAGCACTGCGCCCGGCGCCGCATGCTGCTCCTGCTCGACAACTGCGAGCACGTCGTCGACGCGGCGGCCCGCCTCGTCGAGGAGCTGCTCGCCCGCTGCCCCCACCTCACCGTCCTCGCCACCAGCCGGGAACCCCTGGGCATACCCGGCGAGGTGCTGCGGCCGGTCGAGCCGCTGCCCGAGCCGGTCGCGCTGCGGCTGCTCGCCGACCGCGGGGCCGCCGTACGGCCCGGGTTCCGCCCCGACGCCGACCAGGACACCGCGGACGCCTGCGCCGAGATCTGCCTGCGTCTGGACGGGCTGCCGCTCGCCATCGAACTCGCCGCCGCCCGGCTGCGGATGCTGGCCCCACGGCAGATCGCCGACCGGCTCGACGACCGCTTCCGCCTGCTCACCTCCGGCAGCCGTACCGTCCTGCCCCGCCAGCAGACCCTGCGGGCCGTCGTCGACTGGTCCTGGGACCTGCTCGACGCCGAGGAGCGGAACGTCCTGAGCCGGCTGTCCGTCTTCGCCGGCGGCTGCGACCTCGCCGCCGCCGAGGCCGTGTGCGGCCCCGCCGCCTTCGACGCCCTCGCCTCCCTCGTCGACAAGTCCCTCGTGGTGGCCACCCCTGCCGCCGACGGCGGGATGCGCTACCGGCTGCTGGAGACCGTCGCCGAGTACGCCGGGGAACGGCTCGACGAGGCCGGCGGCCGCACCGAGAACGGGCGCGCCCACCTGACGTACTACCGCGAACTGGCCCGCACCACCGACCCGTTGCTGCGCGGCTCCGGACAACAGGCGGCCATCGCCAGGTTCGAGCTGGAGTACGAGAACCTGCGCACCGCCCTGCGCCACGCCGTCGCCGTACGCGACGAGCAGGAGGCCCTGTGCCTGCTCCTCTCGCTCGCCGGCTATTGGCAGATGCGCGACATGCGCATCGAGGCCCGCAACTGGTGCGGCGAGATCATGGCGCTCGGTCCCGACCCCTTCACCGAGCCGGTCCGGCGCGCCGCACCCGTCTGGCAGCGGTGCACGGACGCCCCGCCCCCGATGACCGGCGAGGTCCTCGCCGAGGCACGCCGGGGCCTGCACCTCATCCATCTCTCCTGCATGGACACCGAGTTGGAGGCCTGGGAGTCGCCCGAGGCGAAACGGAAACTGCGGCTCATCGCCGAGGTCTACCAGCCCGGTCAGCCGCAGATCTGCCGCAGCCCCGGCATGCTCTGGATGTTCGCGGTGATGCTGACCGGCGACGTGGAGCGTCTGCGCGAGGTCACCGACGCCGCCGTACGCACCTGCCGCGAGACCCCGGGGTTCGAGTGGGAGCTGGCCCACGCCCTCCAGTGGCGCGCCAACCTGCTGGCCAACCGCACCGACTGGGCCGGGGACGCGGGCCGGGACGCCGACGAGTCGCTGGAGATCTTCCGCCGCCTCGGGGACTCCTGGGGCACCGCCGAGGCGCTCTCCGCGCGCGCGGAGGCCCTTGAGCGCACCGGCGCCTACCTGCCGGCCGCCGCCGACTACCGGGCGGCCATCGAGCACGCCGAACGCCTCGGCGCCCCCGCCCAGGTCGCCGTCCTCAACGCCCGCCTGGGCAGCGTGCTGTTGGAGGCGGGCGACGCCGAACAGGGCGAACGGCTGCTGCGCGAGGTCATCGAGCAGAGCCGCAACGGCCACAACGACGCCATGCCCGCCGCCCGGCTCTACCTCGCGGGCTGGCTCGGCATGGCCCGCCGTATCACCGAAGCGCGCGAGCAACTGCTCTTGCTGCGCGAGGAGTTCAGCATCTCGCACTTTGTCGTCTTCGACGCCTTCATCCTCGGCGCGGAGGCCTGGCTGGACGCGGCCGACGGCGACTACGAGAACGCCCTCGACAAGTCCCGCCGGGCGCTGGAGCAGGCCCAGAACCCGCTGTCCCAGGCCATCGCGCCCCATATGCGCTCGGCGTACCTGACCATCGGTGCCACGGCCCTGGCCGGCGTGGACGGCGGACGCAGAGCCCGGGACGCCGCTCGCTGCGTCGGCGCCGCCGACGCCCTGCTGCCGCCCCGCCACGTCCCCTCGTCCCTGGAGCGCCATGTCTACGACGAGGTCGTCGCGCGCACGCGGGCGCTGCTCGGCGAGGAGGCGTACCAGGCCGCGTACGCGGAGGGCGGCGGCCTGTCCCCGCAGGAGGCCGCCGCCCTGATCTGAGCCGCACCGGCGCGCGGCCGTGCGGTCAGCTCTTGGTGCGGAACTTGTGGATCGCCACCGGCGCCATCACCGCCGTGATCCCCGCCGACCAGGCCAGCGTCAACCACAGGCTGTGTGCCACCGGGCCGCCCACCATCAGCCCGCGGGCGCTGTCCGCGAGGGCGGACAGCGGATTGTACTCGGTGAAGTTCCGCAGCCAGCCCGGCATCGTCCCGGGCGGCGCGAAGATGGACGAGCCGAACTGCAGCGGCATCAGCACCAGAAAGCCCATCGCCTGCACGGACTGCGCGTTCTTCATCACCACGCCGAGCGTGAGGAACACCCACATCAGCGCCGAGCCGAACACCGCCGACAGCCCCACGGCGGCGAACAGGCCGGGCCAGTTCTCGATCTCGAAGCCCACGAGGACGCCGACGACCAGCAGGACGGCCGTCGCGATCATCATCCGCAGCAGCTCCACCGAGATCTTGGCGAACAGCACCGAGCCGCGCCCGATCGGCAGAGACCGGAAGCGGTCCATGACGCCGGAGTTGAAGTCCTGGTTGAAACCGGTGCCCACGCTCTGGGCCAGGTTCATCCCCATCATGGCCATCAGGCCGGGCACGATGTACTGCACGTACTGCTGTTGCCCGCCGCCCAGCGACTGCCCGATCGAGCCGCCGAAGACGTACACGAACAGCAGCGTGAAGATCACCGGGAACAGGATCGCGTCGAACATCGACTCCGGGTCCTGCCGGATCCACAGCAGGTTGCGGCGGACCAGCGCGCCGGTGTGCCGCAGATGGCTGCGCAGCGGGATCCGGGCGTCGGCCTTGAGGCCGGGGGAGCCCAGGGGGGTCGTGGTGACGGCACTCATGCGGCGACCTCTTCGCGGGTGTCGGCGGGCACGGTGTCCTGCGGGGCACTGGCGCGGTGGCCGGTGAGGGACAGGAACACCTCGTCCAGGCTGGGCAGTTCGGTGGTGATGGAGCTGATCGTGATACCGCGCGCAGTGACCGCGCCGACCACGGCGGTCAGCTGCTCGTCGCTGAGGACCGGCACGAGCAGGGAGCCGGACGCGGCGTCGACGGTCGTCGCGGCGAGCCCGGTGATGCCCAGCTCGTCGAGCATCCCCGCCAGCGGGCCCAGTTCGAGCGCGTCGGCCGGCTTCACCCGCAGGGTGCGCCCGCCGACCTTCGCCTTCAGCTCCTCGATGCCGCCGCCCGCGACGACCTTCCCGCGGTCGACGACGGTCAGCTCGGAGGCGAGCTGCTCGGCCTCCTCCATGTACTGGGTGGTCAGCAGCACGGTGACCCCGTCGCCGACCATCGCCTTGACCTCGGCCCACACCTCGTTGCGGGTACGGGGGTCGAGGCCCGTGGTCGGCTCGTCCAGGAACAGGACGGCGGGCCGCCCGATCATCGAGGCGGCGAGGTCGAGCCGCCGCCGCATGCCGCCGGAGTAGGTGCGGGCCGGCCGCCGCGCGGCCTCGGTGAGCGAGAACCGCTCCAGCAGCTCGTCGGCGCGGGCGCGGGCCTCCTTGCGCGGCAGGTCGAGCAGCCGGCCGATCAGGTACAGGTTCTCCCAGCCGGGGAGCTTCTCGTCCACGGAGGCGTACTGCCCGGTCAGCCCGATGACCCGGCGCAGCTGGCGGGGCTGCCGTACGACGTCGTAGCCGGCCACGGTGGCCTGTCCGGCGTCCGGGGCGAGCAGGGTGGACAGGATGCGTACGAGGGTGGTCTTGCCGGCTCCGTTCGGCCCGAGCACGCCCATCACGGTGCCCTCGCGCACGTTCAGGTCCACGCCGTCCAGTGCCTTGGTCTCGCCGTAGTGCTTGACCAGCCCCCGCACGGTCACGGCGTTCGGCACGCCGCCGGGGTTGTCGTCGATTCGCGTCATGCCCCGTACGGTGCCAGCCCCCACCGACAAACCGCCGACAGCCCACCGACAGACAGCCGACCAGCCTGCGTAGCCGCGGTGAGCCGACCCACCCCAGCCGCAGCACCGGCCCACCCTTCAAGAAACCGGCAGCCCCGCCGACGGGGGAAGATCGGCGGGGCTGCCCTGGTACCGCGATGGCTCAACTGGAGGTCAGTGCACCGAGTGCTCCTCCAGCGGGAACGTCCCGCCCACCACATCCTCCGCGAAGGCCTTGGCCGCGTTGCCCATGACCTCGCGCAGGTCGGCGTACTTCTTGACGAACTTCGGCACGCGCCCGCCGGTCAGCCCGAGCATGTCGGTCCACACCAGCACCTGCCCGTCCGTGTCGGGACCGGCGCCGATGCCGACCGTCGGGATGTGCAGCACCTGGGTCACCTCGGCGGCCAGTTCGGCCGGCACCAGCTCCAGGACCACCGCGAACGCGCCCGCGTCCTGAACGGCCTTCGCGTCCCGCAGCAGTTGCTGCGCCGCCTCCTCGCCGCGGCCCTGGACGCGGTAGCCCATGGCGTTGACGGACTGCGGGGTCAGGCCGATGTGGGCCATGACCGGGATGCCGGACTCCACCAGGAGCCGGATCTGCTCGTGGGAACGCTCGCCGCCCTCCAGCTTCACCGCGCCGACGCCCGCCTCCTTCACCAGCCGGGTCGCCGAGCGCAGTGCCTGCACCGGGCCCTCCTGGTAGGAGCCGAAGGGGAGGTCGCCGACGATCAGGGCACGCTGGGTGCCGCGGACGACGGCGGCCGACAGCATGGTCATCTCGTCGAGCGTGACGGGGACGGTCGTCTCGTAGCCGAGGTGGCAGTTGCCCGCGGAGTCGCCGACCAGCATCACCGGGATGCCGGCCTCGTCGAAGACGGACGCGGTCATCGCGTCGTAGGCGGTGAGCATGGGCCACTTCTCGCCGCGTTCCTTGGCGAGGGAGATGTCGCGAACAGTGATGCGGCGGGTGCCCTTCCCCCCGTACAGCGCCTTGCTGCCGTCGGAGGGCTTGTTGTGGGCAGCCGAAAGCTGCGTCATGACAACGGCTCCTTCAGTCATCTCGGGGCGCCCTTACGGCGTCCCCGGATCCCTCTCATGGTGGCACCTCGTGCCGGACGCGGCCAGAGGAGCCCCGTGTGCGCAACCTCTCGGCACGGAGGGCGTAAGATCTGGGTAAAGGATTGCGATACGAGACGGTCTCGTATCGGAAATGCCCCTACGCTCGGCGCCATGACTACTCCTGCCGACCGTGCCGCCCACGGCCCCCGGGTTCCGGAAGCGGTGCACCGCCGCCGTTGGGCGATTCTCGGCGCGTTGATGCTGAGCCTGCTGATAGTGGTGCTCGACAACTCGATCCTGAACGTCGCGATCAAGACCATCTCGACCCCCGCCCCGACCGGCCTGGGCGCCACGCAGAGCGAGCTGGAGTGGGCGATCAACGCCTACACCCTCGTCTTCGCGGGCCTGTTGTTCACCTCGGGCCTGGTCGGTGACCGCATCGGGCGCAAGAAGGTCCTGATCGGCGGCCTCGTCGTGTTCGGCGTCGGCTCCGCGCTGGCGGCCGAGTCCGGCTCGCCGGGCCAACTCATCGCCTTCCGCGCCCTGATGGCCCTCGGCGCCGCCTTCGTCATGCCGGCCACCCTGGCCGTCCTGATGAACGTCTTCGAGCGCGAGGAGCAGCCCAAGGCCATCGGCATCTGGGCGGGCGGCGTCGGCCTGGCCATCGCGATCGGCCCGATCACCGGCGGTCTGCTCCTGGACCACTTCTGGTGGGGCTCGGTCTTCCTGGTCAACGTTCCCATCGTCATCCTCGCGGTCGCGCTGATGCTGTGGCTGGTGCCCGACTCCCGCGACCCGCGGCCCGGCCGCCTCGACCCGATCGGCGTGGTGCTGTCCGTCGTCGGCCTGGTCCTGCTCGTCTACGGCATCATCCGGGGCGGCGAGCTCGCCGACTTCACCAACGCGACCGTGCTGTCGACGATCGTGGCGGGCCTGCTCGTCCTCGCGGCCTTCGTGGTCTACGAAAAGCGCAGCGACCACCCGTCCCTGGACGTCACGTACTTCAAGAACAAGGTCTTCTCGGCCGCCATGACCGCCATCGCGCTGGTCTTCTTCGCACTGATGGGCGTGACGTTCTTCGGCGTCTTCTACACCCAGAGCGTGCGCGGCTACTCGCCGCTGGAGTCCGGTGTGCTGATGCTGCCGCTCGCCGTCGCGCAGTTGATCTTCGCGCCGCGGGCCCGGCTGGTCGTCGACCGCTTCGGCAACAAGGCCACCACCACGGGCGGACTGATCCTGCTCGCCGCCATGCTGGCCGCCTTCGCCGGCTTCGAGGCCGACACGCCGATCTGGCTGCTGGAGGTCGTCTTCTTCCTCATGGGCACCGGCATGGCGCACATCATGACGCCGACCAGCGTCGTCATCATGCAGGCGCTGCCCCGCGAGAAGGCCGGCTCGGCCTCCGCGCTCAGCAACACCTTCCGCCAGGTCGGCGGCGCCCTCGGCATCGCCGTCCTCGGCTCGGTGCTCTCGACGGCGTACCGCAACGACATCGAGGGCAAGCTCGGCCTGCTGCCGGCCGGACTGCGCGACAAGGCCGGCGAGTCCATCGAGGCCACCCTCGGCATCGCGGCCAAGCTCGGCCCGCAGGGCAAGGCCCTGATCGGTCCGGCCAACGACGCCTTCCTGCACGCCATGCACGTCACCGCGCTGTGCGGCACCGTGGTCGCGCTCGTCGGCGCGGTCGTGGTGGCCGTGTTCCTGCCGGGCAAGGAGGCCCTGCCGCAGAAGGGCGAGGAGGAAGAGGAACTGGTGGCCGCGGTGGAGTAGCCGGGGCACGGGGGCCACGCGGCGACGGGGGACTGCCGGCCGGGGGAGGCCGTCGGTGGGTTGAACCCACCGGCGACCGCCCGATAGGACAATCTCCCTGTACGACGAAAGGACGGCCTACGTGAGCCTTGCCGACAGCCACGCCGCTGCCGACGCCCCCGTGCGGGGGCGCCCCCGCAGCGAAGCGGTGGAACGCGCCATCGTGGAGGGCGTGATGAAGCTGCTGGAGGACGGTGTGCCGCTGGCCGAACTCTCCATTGAACGCATCGCCCGCACCGCGGGCGTCGGCAAGGCCACCATCTACCGGCGCTGGAGCGGCAAGGAGGAGCTGTTCGTCGACGTCGTACGCGCCACCGAGCCCCCCGACCCCGAACTGCCGGGCACCTCCATGCGCGACGACCTCGTGGCCATCCTCGAACAGCTGCGCCGCCGCGGCCTGGTGAGCCGCAGCTCGCTCATCCTGCACAACGTCTACGCCCAGATGAAGAGCAGCCCGAAGATCTGGTGTGCCTACCACGCGACCGTCGTCGAGCCGCGGCGCAAACTCCAGGTGGAGGTCCTGCGCCGGGGGCAGCGCGAGGGCGAACTGCGCCGGGACATCGACGTCGACCTGCTCGGCGACCTCTTCGTCGGCCCCATGCTGGTGCGCAGCGTGATGCGCCCCGACGCCGGCCTGCCCGAGGGGCTGTCGGAGCAGATAGTGGACGCGGTGCTCGAAGGACTACGACCTGTCAGTTCCCCGCGTTGATGTGCGCGTTTCGTCACAGATGGGGCTGTGGGCGGCGCGACCGGAACTCCGCGCGCCGACTTCTTCGTCCTCCTGCCCGTACGGCCGTCAAGGACGGCGGGAACGGTGCCGATCATCCCCTAGTGTCGTAGAACACGGGGGGTGAACGGTGTGCACGGCAGGCAGTGAGGCGACGGTATGGCGCGACAGGCGTACGTGACGGAGACGGCGGGCGGCTCGGGGCCCGAGCGCCCAGGGGACCGGCTCCGGCGCCTGGCGCGCGCCTTCTCCGACGGCCGGCGCGGCGACGCGGGGATCTGGCGCCGGGGCCTCCTTCTCGCCGCGTTCGCGGTCGCCCTTGCCCTGGTGATGCTGATGCACGCGCAGATCCCCAACCGGATCGGCAACCTCGGCAGCCTCATCGAGACCTTCCTGCCGTGGGCGGGCCTGTTCGTGCCGGTGCTGCTGGTGCTGGCCCTGGTACGCAGGTCGCCGATCGCGCTGATCGCCGTGCTGCTGCCCGGGATCGTCTGGTACAACCAGTTCAGCAGCCTGCTCACCGACAAGACGGGCACCGGCGGCGAACTGATGGTCGCCACGCACAACGTCAACGCCGACAACCCCGACCCGTCCGGCACCGCCCGGGATCTGGCCGCCTCCGGGGCCCAGGTACTCGCCCTGGAGGAGCTGAAGACGTCCGCGCTCCCCGTCTACGAGCGGGCGCTCGCCCCGGTGTACCGGTACCACACGGTGCAGGGCACGGTCGGGCTGTGGAGCAAGTACCCGATCAGCGGCGTCCGCTCCGTCGACATCAAGCTGGGCTGGACGCGCGCCCTGCGCGCCACCGTGGGGACGCCCGAGGGGGCCGTCGCGGTGTACGTCGCCCACATGCCCTCGGTGCGGGTGAAACTGAACGCCGGGTTCACCGCCGCACAGCGCGACGAGAGCGCGGACGCGCTGGGCGAGACGATCGCCGGTGAGCAACTGCCCCGGGTGGTCCTGCTCGGCGACCTGAACGGCACCATGAGCGACCGCTCGCTCAACGCGGTCACCTCCCAGATGCGCTCCACCCAGGGCGCCGCGGGCAGCGGGTTCGGGTTCAGCTGGCCGGCGTCGTTCCCGATGGCGCGGATCGACCAGATCATGGTCAGGGGAGTGGAGCCGGTGAGCTCCTGGACCCTGCCACGTACGGGCAGCGACCATCTGCCGGTGGCCGCGCGTGTGAACGTCACCACATCGGCAACCGGGTCTTAACCTGCTGGAATACTGGGCCTGAGAGGCTTTGTTCCGTCTCTGAACATACGCGGATCACCGCGGTACGGAACTCCTGCCCCGCACGCTTCGAAGCTCTGAAAGGCCCTCCATGCCCCTGGCTGTGCTCGCCCTCGCCGTGGGCGCCTTCGGCATCGGTACCACCGAGTTCGTCATCATGGGGCTGCTCCCCGACGTCGCCGACGACCTGCACGTCTCGATCCCCGCCGCCGGACACCTGGTCTCGGCGTACGCGCTGGGCGTCGTCATCGGCGCCCCGCTGCTGGCCGCCGTCACCTCGCGGCTGCCCCGCCGGCACGTCCTGATCGGCCTCATGGCCCTGTTCGTCGTCGGCAACGCGCTGTCCGCCCTCGCCCCCGGCTACGACTGGCTGCTGGCCGCCCGCTTCCTCAGCGGACTGCCGCACGGCGCCTTCTTCGGTGTGGGCGCCGTCGTCGCCGCGACCATGGTGCCGCCGGAGCGCAGGGCCCGTTCGGTGTCCCTGATGATGCTCGGCCTGACCCTGGCGAACGTCGTCGGTGTCCCGGCCGCCACGCTCATGGGCCAGCGCCTCGGCTGGCGGGTGACCTTCCTCGCGGTCAGCGTGATCGGGATCGCCGCGATAGCGTCCCTCGTCCTGCTGGTCCCGCGCGACCGCGGCCACGCCCCCGCGGCCGGCCTGCGCCGCGAACTGGCCGCCCTGCGCTCCCTCCCGGTCTGGCTGGCCCTGCTGACGACCGTGGCGGGCTTCGGCGCGCTGTTCTCGGCCTACAGCTACATCACGCCGATGCTCACCGGTTCCGCCGGGTACGCCGAGGCCGGAGTGACGCTGCTGCTGGCCCTGTTCGGGGTGGGCGCGACCGTCGGCAACCTGCTGGGCGGGCGGCTGGCCGACCACTCGACGCGGGGCACGCTGCTCGGCGGGCTCACCGCGCTGGCGGTCGTGCTGGCGCTGTTCCCGCTGCTGATGCGGACCGAGTGGAGCGCGGCCCTCGCGGTGGCCCTGCTGGGCACAGCGGCGTTCGTCACGGGTTCGCCGCTCCAGCTCATGGTCATGGAGAAGGCGTCCACGGCCCCCTCCCTGGCCTCAGCGGCCAACCAGGCCGCGTTCAACCTGGCGAACGCGGGCGGCGCCTGGATCGGCGGGCTGGCGCTCGCCGCGGGCCTCGGCGTGACCTCGCCGGCGCTCGCGGGGGCCGCCCTCGCGGTGCTGGGCCTCGCAGTGGCCGGCCTGGCGTACCGGGTGGACCTGCGGCGGGCGGGTGGCGTGCGGGTCGGGCGGGAGCGCGTGGTCGCCTCGCACATGCCGTCCGCGGCCCGTACCGGGGTCCCTTCCCGCTCGATGAGCACGGGGGGACCCCGGGACGGGGCCGTCCGGGCCGAGGGTGGTGCGGGTGGTCCGGCGGCCTAGCCCCGGGGGCACCCGTACCCTCGTTGTCCCTGTGTGGGAGCCGGTGCCTACGCCGACTCCCGCCAGCCGTTCGTGATCGGCAGGCGCCGGTCCTTGCCGAAGCCCTTCGCGGAGATCTTCGTGCCCGGCGGGTACTGGCGCCGCTTGTACTCGGCCGTGTCGACCATGCGGAGCGTCTTCGTGACCAGCTCGCGGTCGTATCCGGCCGCGACGATCAGGTCGGCGCCCTTGTCCTGGTCGACGTAGAGCTCCAGGATCGCGTCCAGCACCGGGTAGTCCGGGAGCGAGTCGGTGTCGACCTGGCCGGGGCGCAGCTCCGCGCTCGGCGGCTTGGTGATGGAGTTCTCCGGGATCGGCGGGACCTCGCCCCGCTCGGCCGCGGCCCGGTTGCGCCACTCGGCCAGTTGGAAGACCGACGTCTTGTACACGTCCTTGATCGGGCCGTACGCGCCCACCGAGTCGCCGTACAGCGTCGAGTAGCCCACCGCAAGCTCCGACTTGTTGCCGGGCGCGAGGACGATGTGGCCCTCCTGGTTGGAGACCGCCATCAGCAGCGTGCCGCGCAGCCGGGACTGGAGGTTCTCCTCGGCCAGGCCCGTCAGGCCCAGGGAGCCCATGTACGCGTCGAACATCGGCGCGATCGCGACGGTGCGGAAGTTGAGGCCGGTGCGCCGTGCCAGCTCGGCGGCGTCGTCCTTGGAGTGCTCCGAGGAGTACTTGGACGGCATGGAGACGCCGTACACGTTCTCCGCGCCCACCGCGTCGCAGGCGATCGCCGCGACCAGCGCGGAGTCGATGCCGCCGGACAGGCCGATCAGCACGGAGCGGAAGCCGTTCTTGCGCACGTACGCGCGCAGGCCCACGACCAGCGCCGTGTAGACCTCCTCGTCGTCGTCCATGCGCGCGGCGTACTCGCCGGTCGGCTCCGGCTCGTAGGCCGGCAGCGGCTCCTCGGACAGCACCACGCGGTCGATGCGCAGACCGTCGTCGACCACGCCCGTGGGCGCCTGCGCCGAGGCGGCCGGCAGGTCCAGGTCCAGCACCATGAGGTCCACGGCGAACTGCGGCGCCCGCGCGACCACCTCGCCGTCCGGGGCGACCACGATCGAGTCGCCGTCGAAGACCAGCTCGTCCTGCCCGCCGGTCATGGCGAGGTAGGCGAGGGTGCAGCCGGCCTCCTGGGCCCGCTTGCGGACCAGGTCGAGGCGGGTGTCGTCCTTCAGGCGCTCGTACGGCGAGGCGTTGATCGAGACCAGCAGCCCGGCGCCCGCGCTGCGGGCGGCCGGCACCCGGCCACCGTCCTGCCACAGGTCCTCGCAGATGGCGAGCGCGACGTCGACGCCGTGCACCCGCAGGACCGGCATGGTGTCGCCGGGGACGAAGTAGCGGAACTCGTCGAAGACGCCGTAGTTCGGCAGGTGGTGCTTGGCGAAGCTCAGCACCACCTCGCCGCGGTGCAGCACCGCCGCCGCGTTCTGCGGCGCGCCGGCGGGCATGCCGTACTTCGGCTGGGCGGTCTCGCCGCGGTCGAGGTAGCCGACGAGCACCGGCAGCTCCCCGAGGCCCTCCGCGGCGAGCCGGGCGGCGAGGGCGCGCAGCGCGGCGCGGGACGCCTGCACGAAGGACGACCTGAGGGCCAGATCCTCGACGGGGTACCCGGTCAACGCCATCTCCGGGAACACCGCGAGATGCGCTCCGCGCTCGGCGGACTCCCGGGCCCGGCGGACGATCGCCTCGGAGTTCCCGGCGAGGTCTCCGACGCGCGAGTCGATCTGGTTCAGGGCGAGACGTAGTTGAGGCACGCGCCCAGTGTAATCGTCAAAGCGACGCGATAGCCGGGCGCGGAGGTGTGGGCCACCCCACGCCGCCCGGGCCCGCGCGCGTGGCGGTAACCGCCTCCGTGCCTGTGCGTGCGCCGCGCGCCTGGGCCGGTGGGCTGTCCGGGCGTCTGCTTCTGTTGGCCGGTGCCTGGCCGCGGGGAGTCGCCCGCTCTCATGTGGCCCGTCTGCCGACCGGCCGCGGGCCCCGACCGGCAGGGGATCGCTCGCGGGCGTGACGGCGCCGCCTCGTGCGCTCGCGTCGGCTGTCCGGGCGCCCGTCCTCGTCGGACGGTGGCCGTTCCGCGTGGGGGCTTGCCCCGTGTTCCTGTGGCTCGCGCTGTCATGATGCTCCTACGGACCACGCGGGAGGACGTACCCATGACCTTCGTCCGCGTCGACGGCGTCGTCCACCACGTCGTCGTCGACGGCAGCGGGCCGCTCTGTGTGCTGAGTCCGGGGCTCGGGATGTGCTGGTTCGACTGGGACGGTGTCGCCGCGCTGCTGGCCCCGTACCGGACGGTCGTGCGGTTCGACCGGCCCGGGCTCGGGCTCAGCGGGCACGCGCGTGCGTGGCCGACGCTCGGGGCGGAGGCCCGGCGTATCGCGGCCGTGCTCGACGCGGTGGGCGCGGACGGGCCCGCCGCGGTCGTCGGGCATTCGATCGCCGGGTTCCACGCCGAGGCCTTCTCCCGGCTGTTCCCCGAGCGGACTGCCGCACTCGTGCTCGTCGACTCCAGCGTGGAGGAGGACCCCCGCCCCCGCCGGGCGCGCGCCGCCCGCGACGCCGCCACGCGCGCGTGCGGCGCGCTGGCGAGCGCGGCCGGTCTGCCCCGCGCCGCCGGACCGCTGCTGCGCCGCGCGGCGGTCCGGGCGGGCCGGGTCGGGGGAGGCGAACCGGCGCCGTACGACCGGGTCCGCAGCGCCTACTCCACGAGCCGCTGGCTGCGTGAGGCCCTGGCCGAGAACGCCACCTACGCCGACCAGGCCGTCGAACTCGCCGCCCTGCGGCGGTCGCGGACGCTGCCGCCCGGCCTGCCGGTCACCGTGCTCGCCGCCGACGACCCGCGCCGGCCCGCGCCCCGGCGGGAGCGGTGGCTCGCCCGGCAGCGTGCGCTCGCCGCGGTCCTGGGCGGCGCGTTCCGGCCGAGCGCACCCGCCGGCCACCTGCTCATGCTCGACCGCCCCGAGGACGTCGCCGACGCCGTGCTGCACGCACGTGTGCGCCCGCCCCTCCCGGAGGAGAAGCGGGCGCACGGCCGCTGACCTGGTGTCAGCGGCGGTAGGACTCCACATAGCCGTTCGCGGGGGAGCCGACGCCGGTGACGGTGTCGTAGCCCTCGACCGCCTTGAGCGAGCTGTCCTTGCCCAGGCTGCGGACGGAGACGCTCAGGCCGTCCGCGGCGTCGACGCCGTTGACGTAGTCGACCCGCGCGACCGCGAGGTCCTTGCCGGTCGGCTGGTCCACCACGTCGTGGTAGACCTTCGAGCCGTACCTGGCATAGATCGCCGGGTTGGCGAAGCCGATCGCCTTGCCGCCGCGGGCCTCCTGGGCGAGGCCCTGGACGGCCGCCATGACCGGCGCGGCCAGCGAGGTGCCGCCGATGCGGTACTCGCTGTACCGCTGCGACCCGTCCGGGAAGGTCTGCGTCTGACCCACCAGGAAGCCGGTGTTCGGGTCGGCGACCGCCGCGATGTCCGGGACGACGCGGTTGCCGGCCTTGTTGTTGGCCGTGGCCAGCGCCTTCGGCACAACGCCCGTCTGGTACGACGGCTGCGGCACGGTCCGGCTGGTGCCACCGCCCGCGCCCGAGGTGAACGCGCCGGGGAAGCCCGCCCAACTCCTGCCGTCCGCGGACAGCGAGGCCTTCTGGGTGCCCCAGCCGGTCTCCCACAGGTACTTGTGGCCCTTGCCGACGGCCAGCGAGGTACCGCCGACGGCGGTCACCCACGCCGAGTTGGCCGGGGTGTCGACCTGCTTCGTACCGGTGTTGGCGACCTCGTCGCCGTCGTCACCGGAGGAGAAGTAGAAGCCGATGCCCTCGACCGCGCCGAACTGGAAGACCTGGTCGTAGGCCGCCGCGACGTCCGGCGTCTCGTTGGCCTCGATGTCGCCCCAGGAGTTGGAGACGATGTCGGCCAGGTGGTTGTCGACGATCTTGCTCAGCGACTCGAGCAGGTCGTCGTCGTAGCAGGAGGCGGCGCCCACGTAGACGACGTTCGCGTCCGGCGCGACCGCGTGCACGGCCTCGACGTCGAGGGTCTCCTCGCCGTACCAGCCGGCCGCCCCGCACTCCTCGGTGTCCGTGTAGCCGGCCGGGAGCACCTGGCGCAACTGGCCCGTCTTCCAGGGCTTGTCGCCGTTCTTCTTCGCGTAGTTGGCCGCGTCGACGGCGATGGTCGGCGAGGCGTACGCGTCGGTGATGGCGATGCGGACGCCCTTGCCGGTGTACTTGCCGGCGCCGTAGGCGGACCGCAGCTCCTTGCCGGTGTAGCCCTTGACGGCGTACGGGACCTTCTGGCCGTACGCGGAGGGCAGCGTGCTCGCCACGTTCGAGCCGTAGTACGTGGAGAACGGCCCGGCGTTCTTGAACACGTCGTCCGGCGGCGGCAGCTGGTCCTTGTGCTTCGCCTTGTGCGGCGCGTTGTCCAGGCCGGTGACGGTCAGGACGGTGCCGTTCAGGGAGGCCGGCACCGAGGCCGTCCGCGCCGGGGCGCGGTAGGTCCTCGACCCCTTGGCGAAGTTGTGCAGCTGGGTGCCGAACGCCTTCTCGGCGGCGGCGACGTCACCGGAGACGGCGACGTAGTGCGCCGTCACGGAGGTGACCTTCAGCCCCGACGACGCCAGCCACGACTTCACGGCATCCACCTGGGCCTTCGTCGCGCCAAAGCGCGCCTGCGCCTCCTGGGCGCTCAGGTACCTGCCGTACGAGGCCGAGGACGGGTCGGACACCGCCGCGGCGTACCGGGCGAGGCCGGCGGCGTCCTGTCCGGCCAGGTAGACCCGGGCGTGGACCTGGGCGCTGTCCGAGGTGGCGCCCTTGTCCGCCGTGGCCGTCGCCCAGACGGGCTTGGTGCCCGCGAGCGCGCTGCGGCCCGGGTTGTCCGCAGCGTGCGCGGGTATGCCGAGCGCCAGTGCGCCGGCGAGCAGCGGCAGGGTCGCCGCCAAGCTCATTCCGGCGCGCGCTGTGGCACGGTTGGATCTCATAGAACCCCCTGCGATGCGTTCGCATGTGACGCAATGAGTGGTCGGTCCTCGCGCAATCCGCGTAGAGCCCGCGGCGGTAAGGGTCTTTCGTTTGGATCACACGATCGGGGCCACTCTTCCCGATGAACCGTTCATGCCAGGGGAATGTGAAGGCCAAGAGAAACCCAAGGAACCGCCAGGCGCGGCGAATTGCGGCTTTCGCCCCCGGTCCGGAGTCGGGGGAAAGACGCGTCCGGGTCACGAAGGAGGCGTCCGGGTTACGAACGGGGAACTCCCGGCTATGAACGAGGCGCCGCGCCACGCTCCTTGAGCATGTCGGCCATCAACCGCATCTCCGACCGCTGCGATGCGACCATGCCCCGCGCGAGCCTCTTCTCCACACCCACCGCGCAGCGGGCGACACAGCCCTCGGCCATGTGGACGCCGCCCTTGTGATGGCCCGTCATCAGCTGAAGGTAGAACACCTCGGCCTGCCTGCCGCCGAGTTCACCGAGCTTGCGCATCTCCGAGTTGGTCGCCATGCCGGGCATCAGCGCGCCGTCCTCGCCGGCGGGCATGTCGCCCATGCCCATCCACGTCATCGGCGGGTCCGCCGACACCTTCGGCAGCTCCCACAGGTCGAGCCAGCCCAGCAGCATGCCCCGCTGGTTGGCCTGCGTCTGCGCGATGTCGTAGGCGAGGCGGCGCACTTCGGTGTCCGTGGTGCGGTCGCGCACGATGAACGACATCTCGACGGCCTGCTGGTGGTGGACCGCCATGTCCCGGGCGAAGCCGGCGTCCGCGGAGCCGGTGGTGGGCGCCTTCGCGGCGTGGCGCGCCCCGCCGCTGTCCTCGGCGACCGCGTAGGTGATCGCCCCCGTCGCGACCAGCGCGGCCGCCGCGGCCCCGGCGATCAGCCCGATGTGCCTCAACGGTCCAGACCGCCCGTGCAGGTGGCACCCGGCTCGGGCGTCTGCGGGCCCTGGACGAACTCGGCGAGGAACTTGTCCACTTGCGGGTCCTTCGCGCTCGTCACCGTGCGCTGGTGCGCCCAGGCGGACAGCATGAGGGGGTCCTTCTGGTCCTCGACCGGGCTCATCAGCGTGTACGGCGTCTTCCTCACCTTCGCCGCGAGCACGGCCACGTCCGCCTTGGACGCCTTGCTGTTGTACGTCACCCAGACGGCGCCGTGCTCCAGCGCGTGCACGGCGCTTTCGTTCTTCACCGGTTCGGTGTACACGTCGCCGTTGCAGTTCTGCCAGACCGGGTTGTGGTCGCCGCCGACCGGGGGCTCCATCGGATAGGTCACCGGGGCGGTGGTGTGGTTGCGCTCCAGCGTGCCCTTCCAGGTCCGTACGCCGTCCGCGCGGGTGACGAAGTGGCCTCCGTCACCGCCCTTCTCGTCGCTCGCCGCGGCCGGCGCGGCGTCCGAGGACCCCGAGTTCAGGAGCACCACGCCGCCGGTGACCAGCCCGGCCACGACGACCACGCTCGCGGCCACCGTGAGCAGCCGCGTGCGCCGCTCCCGGACGCGCTGCGCCCGGCGCATCTCCTCTGTACGGGCCTTGTGCTGTCCGGTGTCGGTCCGGTGCGCGGAGTCCATGGCGGAGTCCTTCGTGGGGAAGGGGTGGGCGGGTGTGGCGTGCGGGTGGCTGTGCGTGCCCGAGGGGCCCGCTGATCGTAGTGGGACGGAAGCGCCCGCAGGGAGACCGCCGATAAGTTGAACGGCGGATGCGCATTATCTACCCTTGGCCGCATGCGGCTGCTGCGCTCCACCGACATGGCGCTGCGCGTCCTGATGAGGCTCGCCGTCGCCGGCGAGTCGAGCCCCACGACCCGGGAGGTCGCGGGCGACATGGGCGTGCCGTACACGCATACCGCGAAGGTCGTCGCCGAACTCCAGCACCGCGGTCTGCTCGCGGCCCGCCGCGGCCGCGGCGGCGGACTGACGCTCACCGAAGCGGGCCGCGACGCCTCGGTCGGCGCTCTCGTACGCGCCCTGGAGGGCGAGGGCGACGTGGCCGACTGCGAGGGCAGCATTCCCTGCCCGCTCCGCTCCGACTGCCGCCTGCGCGGCGCCCTGCGGCGGGCCCAGGAGGCCTTCTACGCCGCGCTCGACCCCCTCACGGTCGCCGACGTGGTCGCGGAGCCGACGGGACCGCTGCTGCTGGGGCTGCCCGCCATGCGGCCGCCGACCTGAGCGCGGGGCACGCACGGTCAGCCCCGGGGAGACCCGGAGGGACGAGAGCACACCGCGGCCGAGACGGAGCACACCGTCTCGGCCGGCCTTCGGAACACATCGGCCGGATCAGCCAGGGAGCTGACCGGTCAGGCCGCCTGCTGGGCCGGCCACAGGTCCGGGGCCGGATCGGTCAGGCGGCCTGCTGGGCCGGCCACAGGTCCGGGGCTGGACTGGTCAGGCGGCCTGCTGGGCCAACCACAGGTCCGGGCCGAAGACCTCGTAGTGGATGTCGGCCGGGGACACGCCCTTGCCGATCAGCTGCTCGCGCACCGCCCGCATGAAGGGCAGCGGGCCGCACAGGTACGCGCGCGTGCCGGCCGGGACGTCGACGTCGCCGAGGTCGACCAGGCCGGGCCGCCCGGTGCCTGCCGTGTCCTCGTCGTCCTGGTCGTCCTCGTTGTCCTCGTCGTACTGCTCGTAGAAGAAGACCGGCCGCGCGTCCGGCAGCTTGGCCGCGTACGCGTGGTGGTCGGAGCGGAGCGCGTGCGCGGTGGGGGAGCGGTCGGCGTGGACCACGGTCACCGGGGCGCTGTGGCCGATGAGGGCGAGCTGCTCCAGCATGGCGATCATCGGGGTGACGCCGATGCCCGCGGAGGCGAGCAGCAGCGGCGCCTCGGTCTCCTCCAGGACGAGGTCGCCGTACGGGGCGGACAGCTGGAGGACGTCACCCACGCGCACGTGTGCGTGCAGGTGGTTCGAGACCTCCCCGTCGGGCGTAGTGGCGTCGCCGGCCACCCGCTTGACGCCGAACTGCCGCACCGGCGATCCGGGGGCCGCGGTCAGGCTGTACTGGCGGATCTGGCGGGCCCCGTCCGGGAGCTCGACGCCGACCGAGACGTACTGGCCGGCGCGGTAGCCGGGCACCGGGGCGTCGTCGGCGGGGCGCAGCTTGAAGGTGGCCACGTCCGCGGTCTCCTCGATCCGCTCCACAACCTCCCACTCGCGCCAGCCGCGCTGCTCGCTCTGCTCGTACAGGCGCTTCTCGATGGCGATGAGGGCGTTGGCCATCAGCCAGTAGACCTCGGTCCAGGCGGCGGCGACCTCCGGGGTCACCGCCTCGCCGAGCACCTCGGCGATGGCCGCGAACAGGTGCTCGTGGACGACCGGGTACTGCTCCGGCGTGACCCCCAGGGACGCGTGCTTGTGGGCGATGCGCTGGAGCATCAGGTCGGGGCGCTGGTCCGGGTTCTCCACCAGGTAGGTGGCGAAGGCGGCGATGGAGCCGGCCAGGGCCTGCCGCTGCGTGCCGGCGGCCTGGTTGCCGCGGTTGAACAGATCGCGCAGCAGCTCGGGGTGGGCGTCGAACAGTCTGGCGTAGAAGCGCTCGGTGATCTGGCCGATCGCCGCGCCGACGGCGGGGAGGGTGGCGCGGACGGTGGCTGCTGACTGCTCGGACAGCATGGTGACTCCTCGATGACTCGATCGGATGGGCTCGATCGCTCGACTGATCCAAACGGTATGGAAACTTGCATTTGAGATGCAAATTATGGAGGCGTGTCGTCGGTCACGTGGGTGACGGTTCGGCCATTACGGATGACGGTGCGAGCGGGCAAGATGGGCGACAGAGCGGTACGCCTGCCGTACGCGGGGCGAGCGCCCCGGCGCGACGGCCGGGCGACCGGGCTCCGCAACACGTGTGAAACGCGGCCGTGGTGGGATGCTCAGGTGCCCGACGGTCTCCCGTGATACCGAACACAGGCGGCCTGACCAGCAAGGATGGGGAAGCGGAAGATGGACAAGCAGCAGGAGTTCGTGCTCCGGACGTTGGAGGAGCGCGACATCCGGTTCGTACGCCTGTGGTTCACGGACGTGCTCGGCTTCCTCAAGTCCGTGGCCGTCGCGCCCGCCGAGCTGGAGCAGGCCTTCGACGAGGGCATCGGTTTCGACGGCTCCGCCATCGAGGGCTTCGTCCGGGTCTACGAGTCCGACATGATCGCCAAGCCCGACCCGTCCACCTTCCAGATCCTGCCCTGGCGCGCGGAGGCCCCCGGTACGGCCCGCATGTTCTGCGACATCCTCATGCCGGACGGCTCCCCCTCCTTCGCCGACCCGCGCTACGTCCTCAAGCGCGCCCTGGCCCGCACCTCCGACCTCGGCTTCACCTTCTACACCCACCCCGAGATCGAGTTCTTCCTGCTCAAGAACCGCCCGCTGGACGGCTCCCGCCCCACGCCCGCGGACAACTCCGGCTACTTCGACCACACGCCGCAGGCCATCGGCATGGACTTCCGCCGTCAGGCGATCACCATGCTGGAGTCGATGGGCATCTCGGTGGAGTTCTCCCACCACGAGGGCGCCCCGGGCCAGCAGGAGATCGACCTGCGCTACGCCGACGCCCTGTCCACCGCGGACAACATCATGACGTTCCGCCTGGTCATGAAGCAGGTCGCGCTCGAGCAGGGCCTCCAGGCCACGTTCATGCCCAAGCCCTTCTCGGAGTTCCCCGGCTCCGGCATGCACTCGCACCTGTCGCTGTTCGAAGGCGACCGGAACGCCTTCTACGAGTCCGGCGCCGAGTACCAGCTCTCGAAGGTGGGCCGCTCCTTCATCGCGGGCCTCCTCCGCCACGCCGCCGAGATCTCCGCGGTCACCAACCAGTGGGTGAACTCCTACAAGCGCATCTGGGGCGGCTCCGAGCGCACCGCTGGCGCCGGCGGCGAGGCCCCCTCGTACATCTGCTGGGGCCACAACAACCGCTCGGCCCTGGTCCGCGTCCCGATGTACAAGCCCGGCAAGACCGGCTCCGCGCGCGTGGAGGTCCGTTCCCTCGACTCCGGCGCGAACCCCTATCTGGCCTACGCCGTCCTCCTGGCCGCCGGCCTGAAGGGCATCGAGGAGGGCTACGAGCTCCCGCCGGGTGCCGAGGACGACGTCTGGGCCCTGTCCAACGCCGAACGCCGCGCGATGGGCATCGAACCGCTCCCGCAGAACCTCGGCGAGGCCCTGACCCTGATGGAGAACAGCGACCTGGTCGCCGACACCCTCGGCGAGCACGTCTTCGACTTCTTCCTCCGCAACAAGCGCGCCGAATGGCACGAGTACCGCTCGGAGGTCACGGCCTTCGAACTGAAGAAGCACCTGCCGGTGCTGTAGGCGCAGGTCAAGGCGAGTTTCCCGCCCATCTGACGGACGGGGCCGACGATCACGGACCGTCGGCCCCGCAGCGTCTCACCGCCGCTGGGCCGTCTCTGGGCCGTCCGGCACGGGATCGGTGCCCTCGTACAGGCTGTCCACGGCCTTCCGGGCCCGCGCGTCGCTACTCGGCATGAGGTGCGTGTAGACCCGGAGCGTGAACCCCGGATCGCTGTGTCCGAGGTAATGGCTCAGGGCCTTGATGTTCTCGCCGGCGTCCAGCAGAACCGAGGCGTAGAAGTGCCTGAGCGCGTGCATGCCATGTTCGCGGGCCGCCTGGTGACGCTCGCCCGGCTTCGGCTGGGGGATCAGCCCGGCCGCGACGAGAGCGGGCTTCCAAGCGCGGTCGTTGAAGTCGGTCCGCCGAACCGCGCCCGCACCATCAAGGCGGGTGAACAGCAGTCGCCTCGTGACCAGGGGACCGTCCAGCCGAAGCCACGGCAGGGTGATCTCTACCGGGGGGAACTCTTCCATGTGGCCCTTGAGGACATGCGCCACGCGGTCGGGCAAGGGGACGTCGCGGACCTTGTTGCGCTTGGGCGGGGCGAACACGAGACCGCCCTTGGTCACCTTCACCTGGTTCACGACGTGCAGCCACCCGGAGTCAAGGTCGATTTCGTCGACGGGAAGCCCGAAGATCTCCCCTTGCCGGAGCCCGCATCCGCCTCCGAGGTCGACCGCGGCCCGGAAGCGTTCGGGCAGCGCAGCCCGTACGGCGAAGACGCGGTCGGAGGTCCACGGGACGATACGGCCCCTTCCTGCGGCAGGGGGCCTTACGGATTGTGCGTGGCAAGGGTTCTTTGTCAGGTGACCGTCGTCCACAGCCGCATTGAGGATCGTCGATACGTTGTTGTAGATCACACGCCGGTACGACGATGCGGGCAGGGCCCGTTCCAGTTCGCTCAGCCAGTCCCGGATGTGTTCCGGCTTGAAGGAACCGAGCGGCCGTGGACCGAGGTAGGGGATGGCATGGCCACGAATTGCCGACTCGACAGACTCTCGCGTCGTCATGTCGGTGGTCTGCGTGTTTAGCCACTTCTCTGCGTACTGCCGAAACGTCACGCGTCCGGCGGTCGGGTCGTTGTACTGGCCGCGCGACATGTCGGCCTCGATGTGGGCCAGCCATTGATCTGCCAGCCGCTTCTGTCCGTCTGGGAATGACTTGCTCTTCTCGGTCCCGTCCGGCCCGATGTAGCGGGCGCGGTACCGCATCCCCGTGCCGTAGCGGTCAGTTCGTACGCGGCGGGGCTTGCCGGCGGGGTCGTTTTCCGTCTTGTACCAGCGGTCTTGGATGTGGCCTGCCATTAGGCAGTGGTCCTCTCGACATACGGCAGGGAGAGCCGCCCGTGCGGCTCTCCCTGCTGTGTGGTGGGTGTTCGGTTAGGCGGCGGTTTCGGCGTGCTTGCGCTGGTCGACGTAGGCCCGTACGTCGGCGGGGTCGTAGCGAAGGTGCTTGCCGATGCGGAAGCCGCGCGGGCCGGTGCGTTTCTTGCGCCACTGGTAGACGGTCTCCAGGGGTACCTCAGGGCCCCGGCGTTTGCCTCGGATGTCTGGTTGATCATGTGATGCCGTAGAGGGCGAGGACGCGGTGGCGTTCGGTGTGGGCTCGGCGTCCGGC